>JBEELK010000160.1:0-15204 GCA_041168165.1 Planctomycetota bacterium
GGCCTACCACCGCAGTAAGAGCGTGCTGCCGCTCCTGGCCGAGTCGTTCTGCATCCACGC
The DNA here is from genome assembly GCA_041168165.1 of Planctomycetota bacterium. Lineage (GTDB taxonomy): Bacteria > Planctomycetota > UBA1135 > UBA1135 > UBA2386 > SXPK01. The sequence continues at coordinate 61 of JBEELK010000160.1, forward strand.
GGCGGACGACCCCGTCGCATGTGCCATGACGACGAACGCGGCGCGATTCGTCTACGCCAGCACGCGTCCGCAACCTCGCAGCGCAGGCATCGACGACGGCTACTTGTGCGTGCGCATCGGCGATGGCGAAGCGGAGCGACTCGTGCACGAGGATGCGCTGCGCATGATCGGCGACTTCCAGCGCGAGAACGCGCTCGCCGCCGGCCTCGCGGTTCGCTTGTGCGGCGGCAGTGCATCGTCGATCGGTCTAGCACTCGCCAACGTGGCGCCGCTGCCGTTCCGCCTGCAGTTGCTGTGCACGATCGACGGCGTGCGCATCTACGACAACGCCGTGTCGACCGAGGTCGAATCGACGCGGTCGGCGCTGCGCAATCTGAAGGGCAGGGTCCACTGGGTCGCCGGAGGCAAGAGCAAGGACGGCGACTACCGCACCGTCGCCGAAGCGACCGCGCCGCTCGTGGCGTCCGCGCACGTGTTCGGCGCCGCGGCAGAGCCGCTGGCAGCAGAACTGCGCGCGGCATTCCGTGCACAAGGCCGCGCAGTCACCGTGCACGCGCGCATCCAAGAAGCGCTCGACGCGGCGCTGCTGGCGTCCGCACCCGGCGACGCGCTGCTGTTCAGCCCCGCGTTCGCGTCGTTCGACCAATACCCCAACTTCCGCGCGCGAGCGTTGGAGTTTCATGCGTGGGCCGCGACGAAGCGTTCGCCGCGCGGCATCGCAGCTCCTATCGCGGCGACGTCGGACGACGCCTGACACGGATCGCGCCCGCTGGTCTGCGCATCCTGCGCGGCCTATGCTCGCGCCCCCGATGCAGCTCTGCTCTTCGTGCCAGAAGGCCCCCGCCACGATCGTCCTGATGGACTTGGACGGCGGCAGCGTGTCTTCCCAGCAGCACCTCTGCTCGCCATGCGCCGAGAAGCTCGGCGTCGTGCAGCCGAAGGCCCCGATGAAGATGTCGGCGGAGTTGCTCGAGGACTTGCTGGGATCCGTGCAAGGCAAGGCCGCGCGGCAACGCCGCGAGTCCGGTTGCGCGGGCTGCGGCCTCACGGTGCAGCAGTTCAAGAACACGGGGCGCCTGGGCTGCCCGCGCTGCTACGAGACGTTCCGCACCGACTTGGTGCCGCTGCTGCAACGCGTGCACGAATCGAGCCAGCACAAGGGCCGCCTGCCGGGCGTGCTGCAGCCGACCACGCAGACGCCGACGCCGACGCCCCCTGCTCGCGAACCCGCAGCGAGGAAAGCGCCCGCTGCCAAGACGAAGAGCAAGACCGACGAACTGGTTGTGCTGCGCAAGCGGCTCGAAGACGCGGTGCGCGGCGAGCGCTACGAAGAGGCGGCGAGCCTGCGCGACGCGCTGCGCAAGGCCGAAGAAGGCGACTCGGGCCCCAGCAAGCGGAGCAAGTCGTGAGCAAGAAGCGAGGCGGCGATGCGCCGGAGTTCCGCGCTGGTGAGTGGCTCAAGGGCGACGGCCCGCAGAACGACATTGCGATCTGCACCCGCGTGCGCCTTGCGCGCAATCTGCAGAACTTCCGGTTCGCGCCGGTGCAAGAGAGCGACGAAGCGAAGGAGTTGACGGGATTCGTGGTCGAGCGCCTGCAACAGCCCGGCCTGCCAGAGTCGCTGGCGATCGTCGACCTGACGTCGCTCGAGGAGATGGAGCGGACCGCGCTCGTCGAACGCCACCTGATCAGCCGCGAACTCGCGACTAGCAAGAAGGCGCGCAGCGTCGCGATCAACACCGAAGAAAGCGTCGCGTTGATGATCAACGAAGAGGACCACCTGCGCATGCAGGTGTTCCACAGCGGCCTGTCGACCGAGCCCGCCTGGCGACGCGCCAAGGGTTTCGACGAAGCCCTGATGCAGCGCTTGCCGCTCGCGTTCAGCGAGGAGTTTGGGTTCTTGACCTCGTGCCCCACCAACACGGGCACCGGCATGCGGCTTTCGGTGATGCTGCACCTGCCCGGGCTCGTCTGGGCCGACGAGATTGAGAAGGCGACCAACACCGCGCAGAAGATCCACCTCGCGGTGCGCGGCCTCTACGGCGAAGGCAGCAAGGCGCTGGGCGACTTCTACCAAGTCAGCAACCAAGTCACGCTCGGGCGGACCGAGGAACAACTGCAGTCCGACGTGCAGCTCGCCGTGTCGCGCATCGTGCAGTGGGAGCGCGAAGTGCGCGACGCGCTGCTGCGCGGCAGTGCCCGCCCTCGGACGCTCGATCGCATCCACCGCGCGCTCGGCACGCTCGAACGCGCGCAGATCCTCACGAGCGAGGAAGCGCTGGGGTGTTTGTCAGCACTTCGCTTCGGCATCCACCACGGCGTCGTCGACGGATTCGACATCCCGTCGCTCAACAAGGCCTTGCTGATGTCGCAGCCAGCGCACTTGCAGCGCTTCACGAAGGAGCGGCTCGACCCCGAGGCGCGCGACCAACGCCGGGCGAAACTGCTGCGCGAGGTCCTGGGCTGCGAGCCGTAGTGCGCAGCAAAATCGCTCGCTCGCGCCGCTGCCCTTCTGCGGAACTGCTGAAAAAAGCGGGTTTCGACCCGCGCCCTCTGCGGCTTAGTATCGCCATGCAGCCGCTGCGGCCGGAGGTTCGAGTGCTCGAACTCCCCTTCGCAGGCAGGACTCGCAACTTGCGTCAATCCCGTTAGGGCCGCCGCCGATCAAGGGCTGGTCAAGTCCCCGATTCCGCGAGCCCGGAGTTACACCAAGATGTTCGACCGTTTCACGGACCGTGCCAAGAAGGTCATGAGCTTCGCCCGCCAAGAAGCGATGAAGTTCAACCACGAATACATCGGCACCGAGCACATCCTGCTCGGGCTGGTCCAAGAGGGCAGCGGCGTAGCCGCCAACGTCCTCAAGAACATGAACATCGACCTCGAGAAGATCCGTCACGAGGTCGAGAAGATCGTCAAGACGGGCCCCTCCATGGTCACCATGGGGCAGCTCCCCTTCACGCCGCGCGCGAAGAAGGTGCTGGAGCTGTCGATGGAAGAGGCCTCGCAGCTGAGCCACAACTACATCGGGACGGAGCACCTGCTGCTCGGCCTGATCCGCGAGAACGAGGGCATCGCCGCGCAGGTGATGATGAACCTCGGCGTGAAGCTCGAAGAGGTCCGCGAAGAGGTCCTCGAGTTCCTCGGCGCCAGCGAGTCCAACCAAGACGACGAGTCGGAGAGCGACTCGGGCAGCAGCGGTGGCGGCGGCGGCGGCAGCAGCAGCGGCGGCAGCTCGCGCGAGCGCGAGTCGGGCTCGGGTTCGCCCGGCCAGTCGAAGAGCAAGACGCCCGCGCTCGACTCGTTCGGCCGCGACCTCACGGAGCTCGCGCGCGAAGGCAAGCTCGACCCGGTGATCGGCCGCGACCAGGAAGTGGAGCGCGTGGTGCAGATCCTCTCGCGCCGCACCAAGAACAACCCCGTGCTGCTCGGCGAAGCCGGCGTCGGCAAGACGGCCATCGTCGAAGGCCTCGCGCAGCGCATCGTGAAGGGCACGGTGCCGGAGATCCTGCGCCGGAAGCGCCTCGTCGTGCTCGACCTCGCGATGATGGTCGCCGGCACGAAGTATCGCGGCCAGTTCGAGGAGCGCATCAAGGCGGTGATGACGGAAGTCCGCCGCGCGAAGGACGTGATGCTGTTCATCGACGAACTGCACACGTTGGTCGGCGCAGGCGGCGCCGAGGGCGCGATCGACGCGAGCAACGTGCTGAAGCCCGCGCTGTCGCGCGGCGAAGTGCAGTGCATCGGCGCCACGACGCTCGACGAGTATCGCAAGTACATCGAGAAGGACGGCGCGCTTGAGCGCCGCTTCCAGACCGTCGCGGTCGAGCCGCCGTCGCCAGAGCAGGCGCTCGAGATCCTGAAGGGCCTGCGCGACAAGTACGAAGCCCACCACCGCGTGACCTACACCGACGCGGCGCTGCAGAGCGCAGTCGACCTCGCGACCCGTTACATCACGGGCCGCTTCCTGCCGGACAAGGCGATCGACGTGATCGACGAAGCTGGCGCGCGCATCCGCATCAAGTCGATGACGGCCCCGCCTGACCTCCGCGAAATGGACAACGAGGTCTCCCGTCTCAGCAAGGAGAAGGAAGAGGCAGTCGCCAACCAGGACTTCGAGCGCGCAGCGGACCTCCGCGACCAGGCGTTCAAGCTCGGCAAGAAGAAGGAAGAGATCCAACGCGAATGGCGTGAGCGCGAGACGTCGCGTGAGTCCGGCGGCCAGGTCGACGAGGAAGTGATCGCGGAGACCGTCAGCAAGATGACGGGCATCCCGCTCAACCGCCTCGACCAGGCCGAAGCCCAGCGCCTCCTCAGGATGGAGAGCGAACTCGGCAAGGATGTGATCAACCAGGAGCGCGCGATCCACGCGATCGCCAAGGCGGTCCGCCGCTCGCGCGCCGGCCTCAAGGACCCGAACCGGCCGATGGGCTCGTTCTTGTTCCTCGGCCCGTCGGGCGTCGGCAAGACGTGGCTCTCGAAGTGCCTCGCCAAGTTCATGTTCGGTAGCGAGGACGCGATCATCCAGATCGACATGTCCGAGTACATGGAGAAGTACAACGCGAGCCGGCTCGTCGGCGCGCCGCCCGGATACGTCGGCTACGAAGAAGGCGGCCAGCTGACCGAGAAGGTCCGCCGTCGCCCCTACTCGGTCGTCTTGCTCGATGAGATCGAGAAGGCGCACCCGGACATCTTCAACATGCTCCTCCAGATCATGGAGGAGGGCCGCCTGACCGACTCGTTCGGTCGCCACATCGACTTCCGCAACGTGGTCATGATCCTGACGTCGAACATCGGCGCCAACGTGATCAGGAACAGCGCGGGCCTCGGCTTCGGCAAGGGCGCGAAGGAATCGGGCGCGGACAAGATGCGCGAGATGATCCAGGGCGAAGTGGAACGCCACTTCCGACCCGAGTTCATCAACCGCCTCGACGAGATCGTCGTCTTCAACCAACTCGGCAAGGACGACATGCAGCGCATCGTCGAGAACGAGCTGAAGAAGGTGAACACGCGCATGAAGCAGAAGGGGCACATCCTCGAGGTCGACCAGACGGCGATCGACTGGCTCATCGAGAAGTCGTTCCACCAAGACTTCGGCGCGCGTCCGCTCAAGAGAGGCATCGAGAAGCTGCTCGAGGACCCGCTCAGCGAGCAGATCCTGCGCGGCGAACTCGAGACGCCCTACACGATCCGTGCGCACATGGAGAACGGCGAGCTGAAGTTCGGCATGACGCCGCGCGAAGTGCCGCCCGCCGAGCAGAAGAAGGACACGGCGAAGAAGTGATCGCACGCAGCGAGTTCGCTCGCTGACGCAGAAGTGGCGGCTTCCGTGTAACCACGGGGCCGCCGCTTGCATGTAAGGGGCATGGATCCCTACCTGCTCCTCGCGGTCGCGGAAGGCTGCGAACCCGGCATCGTCACGGCTCTGCTCGATCCGTCCGTCGAGCCCGATGCGCTGCTCGACGAAGCGCGCGCCGCGGCATCGGCCGCACCACTGCGCGAGCCCGCGGACGTCGACGCAACCGATGCGCACGACGCATCGCCCTATCGCCTCGAGCTGCCGCCGCGAGTGCGGCGCAGGTTGCTTGCGCCCGACCTGGAGCAGCGCGCGGCGCATTGGCTCCAACTCGCCGCCCAAAACGGCCTTCTCGTTCTCACGCCGAGCGACGACCGCTATCCAGAACTGCTGCGCGAATGCGCGCTGCGGCCCAACGCGCTGTTCGTGCGCGGCGATCCCGGAGCACTCGCGGCGACGCCAGCGATCGCCGTCGTCGGCAGCCGCACCCCGACGCCGTATGGGCAAGACGCGGCGCAGCAGTTTGCGGCGGGGCTCGCGCACGCGGGCTGCGCGATCTGGAGCGGGCTCGCGCGCGGCATCGACGCGATCGCACATCGCGCGTGCCTCGACGCCAACTCGCCCACCATCGCCGTGCTCGCGTCGGGCCTCGATCGGATCTATCCGAGCGAGCACGCAGAACTCGCCGCGTCGATCGTCCAGCGCGGCGGCTGCCTAGTCGCCGAGTTGCCGCCCGAGTCGCACGCGCAGCGCGGCCACTTCCCGCGGCGCAATCGCATCCTCGCCGCGGCCGAGTCGGTGCTCGTCGTCGAAGCTGGTCGAACTTCGGGCTCGCTGCAGACCGCGCGTTTTTGCGCCGAACAGGGCCGCCCCGTGTTCGCCGTTCCTGGGCCATGGTCGAGCGAACGGAGCCGCGGCTGCCACGACTTGTTGCGCGAAGGCGCGCAGGTCGCGACCGACCCGTCGGACCTGCTGCGCGACCTCGGAGTCACCGCGCATGTCGAGCAAGGCGCTGCCAATGCGCTCCAAACGTCCGCCGACGAGAACGCCGTGATGCGTTGCCTATCCCAAGGGCCGCGGCCCGCGGACCTCGTGCAGCGCGAGTCGGGCCTCGACCGCGCGCAGTTCTTGAAGGCGCGCTTTGCGCTCGAACTGCGCGGCGCGTTGCGCGCGATGCCGGGCGACCTGCTGGCCGCCGTGTCTAGGCCGCGCGACGTCAGTCGATGAACAGGAACTCGATCGCGATCATCGCGACGACGATCGCCGCGGAGTAGGCGAGCCAGCGACCGGTGCGGCGCAGCGCGTCGCGCACGGTCTGCTTCGCCGTCACGTGGTGCTGGCCGGTGACGACCAGCGCGATGCAGAACAGCACGGGCACGTACACCAACAGGCGAGCGAAGAAGTTCATGCTGCACCGCCTTCGGCCGGCATCGACGACACCGGGAAGCTCGACCGCTCCGCGACCGTGAACGCGTCGATCATCACGACGAGGTTCATCAGCCCCGCGACCGTGCAAAGGTTGGTGCCGAGTTCGAGGTTGTCCGGGCTCGACGTCATCTCGATCGGCGCCGTGACCAACGACGCGAACAGCGCGCCGCCGCCGAACAACGCCTGCCCGATCCACCACACCGACGCGATCTGGCGATCGACGGCGTGTCCATCCGAGCACCACATACCGACCGCGAACACGACCAGCACCGCGAGCCCCATCAGCATGCCCTTGTCGCGCTGGCCCGCGATCGCGTGGCCGGCGCCCGGCAAGAGCCATGACAGCCCCGCGGCGAGCGCTGGGTTGCACACCGGCGCGTTCGTGACGCCATCCTTGGCATCGCGACGCCAGCGCAGGCTCCAGATCCCGTCCGCGCCCCAGAACGCGGCGAGCATGCCCGATGCCGCGGTCAGAAAGCCGCCGAGGTCTTCCATCTTGCGCGGCAGATACCACGCACGCATCGACTCGAAATCCGAGGCGTAGCAGAGGATGCCGCCGATCGCGTGCGCCGGCAGATTGAGGATCTCGGGCAGCGTGAGCGGGATGCCGATGCGCGCAGGCAGCCACGAGCCACCCGGCTCCGAGCTCGTCAGCGAGAACGCGAACAGCCGGTCTTGCACCAAGCTCCAGCCGACGAAGAACAACGCCGTGCACGAGACGAAGGCGAGCAACGCGCGCCCCTTCTGGCCCAACTGCAGTTGCAGGAGCCCGGGCACGAACGTCATGAAGAATGCGCCGAGGCCGAGCCCCTGGCTCGCCTGCTCTGCGGCCTTCTGGGCCGGAATGCCTGCCGTCGTCATCGGGGCAGAAGGCTACGGCCCGACCCGCGCAGGAGAAGGGGCGCGCGGGCCGTGCCGCGCGATTTTCGCACCGTGTGCTCCACGGCGATGCGGCCGCGGCGATGCGCGCAGCCTCGGGGTGCCCTATCGCGCGGAACCCGTCGGCGCGTCAGGCCGCGCAAATAGCTCATTGCGCGTCAGCGCCACGCGCCGCTTCGAGTCTGGCGCGGCGATGAGCTTCTGGCCGTCGCCGATCTCCGCGAGTCGCAGTTCGAACGTCCACGGCTCGTTGCGGAACACGAGGCTGTGCAGCGTGCCAAACGACTTCGCACTGCGTTGCACCGAACGTAGCGCTTGCCAGCCCTCGTCGATCGAGACCTTGTGGTCGCCGTCTGCGATGCAGCCATCGATGCACCGCGACACCGCCGCGTGCCGATCCGCGCTGTCCTTCGAGGCGCCCGTTCCGTCGTCGCGGCCCTGGAAGTGGTTCGTCACGACGCAGACGTCGCCGCGGGTCGCCTGCACCACCTTCTTGCTGTCCGCCTCGAACAACCCCGACGGCGAGTCGTCGCCGATCGCCTTGGGCAGCACGAGTCGCGTCAAGAAGCCTGCCGGCGGGCTCGTGTAGCCGAGGCGATCGAGCGCCAGCGCGAATGCGGCCTTGGGATCGTCGCCGCGCGCGTCTTCGAGGATCACGCGCGCAGCCGTCGCCGTCGGCCACGAACTCGGCTGCAGCGGCAGCGCGACCTTGCCCGAACCAACGTGCAAGAACGCTGCGACGCCGTCTTGGTTGATGCCCGTCACCGTGCCCAGATATCCGGGCCACGTGACGCTCGCGACGGCCTTGCCATCGCCAGCGTGCTGCACGAGCACGATCGTCGCATCGATCAGATGCGGCCCCGTGAACGGCCAATCGAAGTTGCGGCCCGTGAGCACGCCGCCGCCTTCGACGCGTTCGCCGTGCACGGTGAAGCCGCTGCAGCCCATCAGTCCAAACACGTCGAGCGCATTGGCGACGCGCAGGTCCACCACGTCGAAGTCGCGGCCCAGCTCAGGCATCGCGAGGTCGGCGCCACTCTTGGTCAAACCCAAGAACAACGCGTCGATCTCCTGCGCCACGTGCTCGGGATACTCGATCGCGCGCGGCAGCGACGTGCGCGCGAGCTTCAGCAGATGCGGTGCCTTCGCAAACCGCGCAACGAACTCTGACTTCATCGAGCGCGCGATCTCGTGGCCGAGCAGCAGTCCATGCGCATAGCCGCGCTGCTCGGGCGTGCCCCACGTATGCAGGACGCGAATGCCCGAGCGCTCGACGAGCGCTCCGCACGGCGACGCTTGGTCGAGGGCTTCTTGCGCGCGGATCGGCGCCGCGAACGCGAGCGACAGTGCGAGCCAGAGTGCGAGCCACAGCGAACGGACCTGCATGCGGCAACGCCGCGAATCAAAGTCGGCCATGCGCCACAGTCTCGCACGGCCGGCAATGCGCGTCACGCCGCGCGCTCTGCAGCGCCGCTCACTCGACCTCGAGCCGCCGTTTGTGCTGCTCGATCTGGTGCTGGAAGCAGCGCTGCAGGATCTCCTGCCGCGCCGCCTCGTCGAGCGCTTCGAACTGCAGGCGACTCTCGTGCGTGAACTCCGCAGGTTGCACGGGATCTGCTGCGATCATCACCGAGTCGATGACGTGCGCGATCGCTAGCAGCGGCGGACGATCCGAACTGAGCGCGATGCGCAACCGAACCTGCGCGTGCTCGGGCAACCGTTCTTTGCTGCGCAGGCGCACGCCGCCGCCGCCGAGGTCAACCGCTTGCGCTCGCACAACGCACGGCGCGCCGTCGCGCATCCACTGCGCCACGACGACGCAGTGGATCGGCGCACGCAGCGTTTCGCGCGATTGCAGCACGAAGTAGGCATGCGGCTCCTGCGGCCTCGCGACCCAAAGCCCGCGGCTACTGCGATCGATGCTCGGCACGACGCGCGTGTCGAACACGAGCACGCGCGGGCCGTCCTCCACTTCGACATGCAGCATCGAGCCCACCGGCAACGCCGTGCCCGACGCAGGATCGCCGCCCGCGAGTAGCACGCGCGCGCCGTCCTCGGGCACCGCGAGCACGTGGCTCGAGAACGGAGCGCCCCCCGCCGGCACGCATCGTGCCGGGCTGTAGAGCAGCAGCTTGGGTATCGAGAGCAGGGTCGACATCAGGGCGCAGCCAGGAGATGCGAACTCGGGCGTAGTCGTCGGGCGAAATCGGGTCATCGACCGCCCGTCCCGGCGTGCTTTACTCCGGCTCGCCGCACTCCCAAGATCCTCGGCCCATTCCATGGCCGACGCCCCCGCATCCCAGAAGGTCCTGACCGAACGCCGCGGCGCGGTCCTCCTCGTCACCCTCAACGCGCCCGAGCGCCGCAACGCGATCGACCAGGAGATGGTCGACGGCCTGCACCAGATGCTCGACGCGGTCGCGGCGGACCCAACCCTCGCCGCCGTCGTGATCCAAGGCGCCGGTGACAAGGCCTTTGCGGCCGGCGCGGACATCGCGCAGCTTCGCCAGCGCACTGCAAGCGATGCGCAGAAGGCGATCAACAGCGGCGTGTTCTTGCGCATCGAGGAGTGCCCCGTGCCCGTGATCGCCGCGATCGTCGGCTTTGCGCTCGGCGGCGGCTGCGAACTCGCGATCGCATGCGACCTTCGCGTGCTCGGCCAGTCGGCCAAGATGGGCCAGCCCGAAGTGAAGCTCGGCATCATCCCCGCCGCGGGCGGCACCTACCGCCTGCCGCGCCTCATCGGCCTCGGCCTCGCGCGCGAACTCGTCTACACCGGCCGCATCGTCGATGCCGCGGAGTGCCTGCGCATCGGACTTGCCAACCACGTCGTGGAAGACAAGGACGTGCTTTCGCGCGCGCTTTCCCTCGCGGACGAGATCGCACAGAACGGCCCGCTCGCGGTGCGCGCCGCCAAGAAGGCGATGAACGCGCTCGCGCGGCCCGACCAACAAAACGCAGTCGCGCTCGAGAGCTCGCTGCAGGCCGTCTTGTTCGACAGCGACGACAAGAAGGCGCGCATGGACGCATTCCTCGCAAAGCAGAAGAAGAGCTGACCCCGATGACCGACATCCGTTTTCGCACCGTCGCCGTTCTCGGCGCTGGCACCATGGGCGCGGGCATCGCGCAAGTTGCAGCGCAAGCTGGCTCGCGCGTGATCCTTCAGGACATCAAGCAAGAGTTCGTCGACAAGGGCATGCAGCGCGTGCGCGACTCGCTCGCGATCGGCGTGCAAAAGCAGAAGGTCACGCAGGAGCAAGCAGACGCAACGCTGTCGCGCATGACCGCAACGACGGACCGCGTCGCCGCCGCGAAGGAAGCGGACCTCGTCATCGAGGCCGTGCCCGAGATCCTCGATCTCAAGAACTCGCTGTTCCGCGAACTCGCAGCCAACTGCCGCGCGGACTGCGTGCTCGCGACCAACACGTCGTCGCTGTCGCTGCAGAAGGTGTTTGCCGGCGTGCACGTTCCGGAGCGCTGCATCGGCCTGCACTGGTTCAACCCGCCGCCGATCATGAAGCTGCTCGAAGTCGTGCGCACGAGCGCGACCTCGCAGGACACGATTGACGCCGCGATGGCGTTTGCCGCGCAATGCGGCAAGGAGCCGATCCTCGTCAAAGACAGCCCGGGCTTTGCGAGTTCGCGCCTTGGCGTTTGCCTCGGCCTCGAAGCAATCCGCATGGTCGAAGCCGGCGTCGCGAGCCCCGAGGACATCGATAAGGCGATGACGCTCGGCTACGGCCACCCGATGGGCCCGCTCAAGCTGACCGACCTCGTCGGCCTCGATGTGCGCCTCGCGATCGCAGACTACCTGCGCAAGGAACTCGACCACCCCGGCTTCGAAGCCCCGCAGTTGATGCGGCAGATGGTCAAGGACGGCAAGCTCGGCAAGAAGTCAGGCCAGGGCTTCTACCGCTGGTGAACGCGCAAAGGTCGCGCGCTCAGCGCGACGGCGCAGCCGACCGCGACGCGCGCAATTCGACTTCGCACGCGGCACCCTTCGACGCCGTGGCCTCGCCTTCATAGCGAACGCCCGCGCACTCTGCGTCGATGCGGTAGCGGCCATCCGGCAAGCCCGCGATCTTGAGCGAGGCCTCGTCAGTGACGCGCGGCTTCATGCGAATCCATTCGGAGTAGCCGCGCTCGCCGAGCTTCTCGATCACGACGTCTGCGCGCTGCCCTGCCGCTGGCTTTGGGAAAGACAGCTCGAGCGTCGCGTGCGAGACCGCAGGGTGAACGACCGGCGCCGACACGGGCCCGTCGCCCACGCGAAAGCGCACCATCGGCGCAGCCTGCAGCGCATGCGCATTCGTGCTCTGCTGCGTCGCGGACGACTGCGTGCGGCTCGCAGAGGGATCCTTCGACGCGCATGCGACGAGGGACAGCGAGGCGAGGAGCAGCAGAGTGCGCGACGGCATGGGAACCCCCATCGGCATGGGACGATGCGCGGCATGAGGCGAAATCCGACAGTTGTGGTGAAGCAGCCTCGTTGCGCGCAATGGCGGAGATGCGTGAGATCGCGCCATGCACGCGCCCGACCTGTTGCCCTACGCGGATCGTCACGTTCCTGCTGCGCCATCCGCGGACATCGCGCGAGCGTTCTTCGCGACGATGCACAAGCGCCGCAGCGTGCGCATGTTCTCGAGAGAGCCCGTGGCGCAGGAGACCATCGAGTGGCTCATTCGGACCGCGCACAGCGCGCCGAGCGGTGCCAACAAGCAGCCTTGGCGCTTTGTCTGCGTGCAGGATCCCGCGACCAAGCGACGCATTCGCATCGCAGCCGAGCAAGAGGAGCGCGAGTTCTACGAACGGCGCGCCAATGACGAATGGCTCAAGGACCTAGCGCCGCTCGGAACCGACGCCGACAAGCCGTTCCTCGAAGACGCGCCGTGGCTCATCGTCGCGTTCCAGTTGACGAAGTGCGACGACGGCGGACAGGTCTACTACCTCAAGGAGAGCGTGGGACTCGCGTGTGGCTTCTTGCTCGCAGCCGCGCATCACGCGGGGCTCGCGACGCTCACGCACACGCCGAGCCCGATGGCGTTCTTGAACGACATCCTCGGCAGGCCAGCGCACGAGCGGCCCTTCTTGCTGATCCCCGTCGGTTACGCCGCGGACGATTGCGTGGTGCCAAAGGCAGCTATCGCACGGCGACCGCTCGACGAAGTGATGATCGTCGTCTGATCGCTCGGTGCGCACGCTGCGCGCAACTCCCACCATCCGCTACAACACCGCCATGCTCTCCCGCCGCGACCTTCTCGCCGCCGCTCCCATCGCGGCGCTCCCCCATCGCCTCGGAACTCAGGATCCAAAGTCTGCGCCGCTGAAGCCCGCGGCGACCAAGAAGACGAAGTTCGCGGCCAACGTCGAGATGTGGTGGGGTTCGCTGCCGTTCTTGCAGCGCATCGAACAAGCGCACGAACTCGGCTTCCCCGCGATCGAGTTCTGGCCGTGGCGCGGCAAGGACCTCGATGCAATCGCAAAGCGGACGCAAGAGCTCGGCATGGAGGTCGCGCAGTTCACCGCGTGGGGCTTCTCGCCGGGACTCAATGAAGCGAAGAACCACGAGAAGTTCGTGAAGGAGATCGAGGCGTCCTGCGCCGCCGCAAAGCAGCTGCGCTGCAAGATGATGACCGTCGTCGGCGGCAATGACGTGAAGGGCATGACGCAGCAGGCGATGCACGAGCAGATCATCGCTGGCCTCAAGCTCGCCGCGCCCATCGCCGAGCGCGAAGGGATCATGCTGATCCTGGAGCCCATGAACATCCGCGTCGACCACAAGGGCCACTGCCTCTACGGCAGCGAAGCTGCTGTGCGCATCTGCCGCGCGGTGGGCTCTAAGATGGTCAAGATCAACTGGGACCTCTACCACTGCCACATCAGCGAAGGCGACCTCTGCGGCCACCTGCGCGAGGGCTTTGACCAACTCGGCTACGCGCAACTCGCCGACCACCCAGGCCGCACCGAGCCGGGCACCGGCGAGATCCACTATCCGCGCGTGCTCAAGGAACTCGCAGCGCTCGGCTACACCGGCTACGTCGGCGTCGAGTGCAATCCCAGCAAGCCCGAACGCGAAGCCGCGATGGGCTTGTGGAACGCGGACCAGTGGTGACGCAGCGGCGCAGGGCAGTGGCTCCATCCATGCATGGGGCGCGACGATCGAATCGCGCGCGCAATGGCCGCGGCCTCAGCGCCGCACCGCGTTCTTGCTAGGACGCAGGAAGGAATCCCGGGATGGCGAGTAGGCTACGCGCGATGAACTCCGCGACCGCGCAACGTCACCCATTCCTCACCCCGCTCGCCGCCTCGTTCGCATTCATGCTGTTCGCTGGCTGCGGCCAATTGCAGAACACAAGCACCCAGCAAACGAACGCAGCAACCGCTCCCTCCGGCATCGCCAAGGGCAAAGCCCTCGAAGAACTGAAGGCAGGCAACGCGCGCTTCGTGAACAGCTCCGCGACCGCGCACACGTGGCAGCTCGAGCGCGTCGCGAAGACGGGCGAGTTCGGTCAGACCCCCTCCGTCGGCGTGCTCAGCTGCGCCGACTCACGCGTGCCCGTCGAGATGGTCTTCGACCAGGGCGTCGGCGACCTCTTCGTGGTCCGTGTCGCAGGCAATTCCGAGAGCATTACTGCAGCTGGCACCTTCGAGTACGGCGTCGCAGCGCTCGGCGTGCACACGATCCTCGTGCTCGGCCACACGAAGTGCGGCGCGATCGACGCAGCGGTCGCGGGCAAGCCATTGCCCGGCAACATGGGCTCGTTCACGGAAGTGATCGCGCCTTCGCTTCAGGGCAAGAAGTTCGACAACCTCACTGCGGCCGCCGAAGCGAACGTGCGCTGGCAGTCCGCGCAGTTGCTAAAGCGCAGCGAACTGCTGCGCGAAGCGAAGGCGAAGGGCGAGATCGAACTCATGCACGGCATCTACGACGTCGACACCGGAGTGGTGCGATTCCTGGACTGACCGCACGCAGCAGCGATCGCGCGTTGGCGTGCATGGAGCGGGCCGAGGATTCGGCCCGATGAGCACGAATGGCGCCAAAGCCGACGCGCTGCCGTCACGCGCAAGGCGCGCGGCTATGCGTCGCGGTTCCTCCGTTGAGTCCGCTCAGCGCCGCAGACGGACCGTCGATCACTTCGCGAGCGCCTTGCGCGCTGCCTCCGCCGCGTCGCCATACTCGCCGAGTTCGAGCGCGCGCTCATAGCACGCGCGCGCACGCTGCGGCTCTTGCGGATATGCGCGCTCGCATGCGCGGCCCAGCAACACGCAGAGTTCGGCGTTGCGCGGGAAGCGCCGCAGTGCGCTCAGCGCGCGGTCACAGAGGTCCCGCAGTTCTTGTTCGCTCTTGGCACTGTGGCTGCGCGCGGCAATCCATGCGAGGCAATCGGTGTCCACCGCCGTCTCGACGCTCGCGAATGGCGCGGCGAGCGCTTCGACCATGTCGAACCAACCGCGCGACGCGAGCGACGCGTAGACATAGGAGCGCAAGTCGTTCGCTGCGGCGTTGCTTGCAAGGATGGCAGCGAGCGCTTCCCGGTCGCACG
>JBEELK010000161.1:0-5219 GCA_041168165.1 Planctomycetota bacterium
TCGGCCTATGCGGCGGCTGCACGCACCTCGACGTCGCGATGGATGAGCAGCTCGACGACAAGCTGCGCGAGACGACGGAGTTGCTCAAGCCGTTCTTGGGCGCGCGCAAGATCCACTGCGAGCGGCCGCGACGCACGCCGGTGCACTTCCGCACCAAGTTGCTCTATCCCGTGCGACCCGACGGCAAGGGCCGCTGCACTCTCGGCATCTACCGGCCGATGAGCCACGAGATCGTGCGCATCAAGGAATGCCGCACGCAAGACGAGGGCCTCACCGAACTCGGTGTGCGCGCCGAGCTGATCCTGCGGCAGATGAGCCTCGAGCCGTGGAACGAAGAGAAGAAGACCGGCTTCGTGCAGGCGTTTGGCGCGCGCGTGATGCCCGGCACGGGTGAGTTGCTGATCGGCGTCGTCACGCGCAAGGGCGTGTTTGCACAAGGCAAGGAGCTCGCGGATCGACTGATGGCAGCGTGCGCAGACCTGCCTCGATCGGGTCGCACCGGCATGACGCCCGTCGGCGTCGTGCGCAGCATCAACGAGCGCGAAGGCAACTACTTGCTCGGCGACAAGAACGTGCCGCTGCTCGGCCGCGACTACCAACTCGACAAGGTCGGTGGGCTCACATTCCGCGTGCGCTTTGGCAGCTTCTACCAAGTGCATCGCGAGAGCGACGCGCTGCTGTATCGCCCCACGATGGAATGGTGCGGCGACGTGCGCGGCATGCGCGTCGTCGATGGCTACGGCGGCGTCGGCACGTTTGGCATGCGCCTGTTGAAGGCCGGCGCTGCGCGAGTCGAGATCGTCGAAGCGAACCCCGTCGCATGCGGCGATGCGCTGCACAACGCGCAGCAAAACGGCTTTGCCGACAAGGTCGTCGTCGAAGAGGCCCCGTTCGAACGCGCAAAGTTTGCGCCCGAGCCGGACCTTCTCCTGGTCGATCCGCCGCGGTCTGGCTTGCAAGAAGCTGGCGTGCAACGCGTGCTCGACAGCCGCTGCAAAAACCTCGTCATGGTGCACTGCTCCTCGGAGTCGCTCGCGCGCGACCTCGATGGATTGGCGAAGGGCGGTTGGAAGGTCGCGTCGATGCGGCTGTGCGACATGTTCCCGCACACGACGCACGTCGAGATGGTGACGAAGATGGTCAAGGCGTGAACGAGAACGCGCGATGACGAGTCAGCCACTGCGCCGTTCGTTCCTTCGCCTCGCGATCGTGTTCTTGGCACTGACCGCCGCGGTCGCGCTCGTCTCGGTGCTGACCGGCGCGATGGGCGAACTGCAAGCGCGCATCCTCGGCTCGTCGACGACCATCTCGCTCGCGTGCGTGATCGCGATGGCCTGCGCCGCCTACCGCGAGCGCGGTCGACATCCGCGGCTTGCAGACTTCGGCATCGGCTGCGCGGCCGTTGCCGCGACGCTGATGCTGGTCGGCATCTGGGCCGAGATCCGGGTCAGCGACTCCGAGCTGTTCTGGAAGTCGGTCTTCCTCACGATGATCTGGGCGTTCGCGTGCGCGCACGCGCAGTTGCTCAGCCTGCCGACGCTGCAAACAGCGCATCGTTGGACGCAGCACACTGCCGTCGCAGCGATCGTGACGCTGACGACGATTGGCTCCTACGCGATCCTGATCGAGATCGACGCGGAGTGGATCGCACGCGTGCTCATCGCCCTTGCGATCGTCGTCGCGTTGTTCACGCTTGTCGTGCCAATCCTCGCCAAGATGCGCCGCGCAGATGGCGCTACGAACGCGACGGAATCAGAGCGCCTCGTGCTGATGCGCGGCGTAGACGGCGTGTTTCGCGATGCGCTCGGGATTCGGTATCGCGTGGACCGCATCGACGACGGCGGCGGCGAGGGCTGAAGGCGCGGTCGGCTTGGCGATGCCTGTCTAGACCAGTAGTTTGATCTCGTGAGTAACGCCCGCCCTCAGTCCGACGACACGACGCTCGCTGCCGAACAGCAGCAGTTCGCGGTTTGGCGCGCGATGACTCCAGCGCAGAAGTTCGCCGCATTCTTGGAGCTTCAGCAAACGGCTATTGCTCTGTCCGAGGCTGGGATCCGCCGTCGTTACCCGATGGCCTCTGACCGAGAAGTCTTCTTGCGACGGATCGCACAGACGCTGCCGCGCGAAGACATGGTGCGGTGGTACGGATGGGATCCTGATGAGGAGCGCGAGTGACGCAGTTTGTTCGCGCACTGCAAGAGGCAGTGGCGGCCATCGAGTCGCTCGGCATCGATTACTTCGTTGGCGGATCTATGGCATCGATCGTGCATGGGGAGATGCGCACGACTCAGGATGCAGATGTGATCGTGCATCTCGACGCTCCGTCCGTTGTTCAGCTGGCACACGCGCTGGAGTCGTCGTTCTTCGTGGACTCAGAGTTCCTCGCAGAATGCCTCGCGCTCGGCATCTCAAGCAACGTGATCCACAAGGCCAGCGGCTTCAAGCTGGACCTGTTTCCGCTTCGCGAGCGAGCATTCAGCAAACAGGAGATGGCTCGAGCCGTTCGAGTCGAAGTGCTGCCAAGCGTTCGGATGCGCGTTGCGACCGCAGAGGACTGCGTGCTCTCAAAGCTTGAGTGGTACGAGAAAGGCAATCGAGCCTCCGACCGCCAATGGCGCGATGTCCTCGGCATCCTCAAGAACAACGCGTCTTCCTTGGACCGTAGCTACTTGAGGAACTGGGCGAGCCAGCTTGGCATCGCAGAACTGCTCCATCAGGCGCTGACTCAGGCTGGCATCGGATAGGCAGCTCGCCTCGCCCGCCCAGCCTTACTCAACCTGCTCGCGCACCGCGACGAGCTCGCGCATCGCGCAGCCCATCGCCCAGCCAACCTCGAGATAGCTGCCGCCGTTGCCATACCAGTGATGGCCGTGGCCCTTGTTCGGCGAGTCCTCGGGCTTCCGCAAGAACTGGCGCGTCGGCACGAAGCGCGCGTTGGTCGCCACCGAAGGATCCTCGCAACCTGCCTTCTGCTGTGCGCGGAAGTCCGCGCCGTCCCAGTTGCCGGTCTCGCCGACGACGAACGGCAGTTGCGCGTCGCCAAACTCACTGCGCAGGTCCGCGATCAGCATCGTGAGATTGCGGCCGTAGACCTTCGTCGCCTCTTTGTCGCACGCATCGTTCCAACCTTGAAACCACACGATGCCGCACAGCTTTGGCTCATAGCCTTGGAACTGCGGGTGGTCGCTCGCCGCCTTGGCGACCGCGTCTCGATACTCCGCGACCATCTGCGCATAGAACGGCCCCGTCTCACCGTCCGCGCTCGGCGGCAGGAAGTCCTTCGCGAGGCTCTTGCCACCCCACGCGGTCTTCACGAGCAGCACCGGCTCGTCGAAGCGATCGCCGAGCACTCGGCCGATCCCGAGCTCTGGACCGAAGTGATGCGCGTCGTCGTAGACCGCGAAGCCCACCGTCAGAGCCCCCGTGTGCCGCCGCGAGTTCTCGCGACGTTCCTTCTGGTAGGTGACAAACACATCGTCGCGCGCAACGAACGCGCCATTGTCGTCGCGCAGGCCGTCCCACCTCGCGTCGTTGGGATTCTCGCGCAGATACGCGACCAACGTGCCGCGGCCGCCGTTGTAGTCGCGCTCGTCATCGAGATCGACGACGCCGTGGCCCTCCATGTTGGATTGGCCTGCGAGCAAGAACACGCGCAGCGTCGGGCGCTGCGGAGCGCGTGGATGGGAAGCGCAGGCAGCGAGCAACGCACACAAGAGGAGGCAACGCATTCGCATCGCCGCACCATACGAGCACGCGGCACAGCGGCGACGGTCTTGGCGTCAGAAGCGCAGCGACGCGCGCGGCAACCGTTCTTGCAGCGCGCTGCCGTCTGGCGTCCCGATCGCGCAATCGACCACTGCCACTTGCAGCGCGAGCGCCACGCCTGCGGGCCACTCGATGCTGGCGCGCAAAGTGCCATCGCGATCGATGACTCCGCACCCAAAGGGCACGAACGGCTGCTGCGACGGCGCAACGAGCGCAAATGGCGCGAAGCCCGCGTCGTCGAGCAATCGCAGCGGCAGCGGTCGATCGAGCGCGAGCATGCACGCAAACGGGCAATCGACAGCGTGCAACGCAGCGGCCAAAAACGTGGCACTCCTGCCATCGTGAACGACCGCGACGGTCGCCGCCGGCTCTGCAGGAACGTCGATCGCAACGCGCTCAAACTGCGCCGCGACGCCCTCGTCGCAATACGTCGCAACGACGCCATCCGTGAGGCCGCCATCGAACGCGCGCAGAAGCACTTCGCCGTCGAACGCAGCGACGAGGCGGAAGCCCGACACTTCGAGTTCTAGCTCGCACGAGATGCTGCCGTCCGCGCCGATCGCCGTTGTCGGCAACGCGCAACGCTGCAGCACGCGCAACGTGCCACCCATCGCGCGCTGCAGTTGCAGCTCGCGCGCCTTTTGGTCCACGACAAGCCGGTAGTGATTGCCCGCGTCGACATAGCGGCATGCGATGCCAGCCGATCCCGCGGCATTGCCTGCATCGATGCGCACCCATGCCGTGACGCACACGTCTGCGAACGCCGCTGCGTCGAACGCGCGTGCATCGCATCGCTCTGCCAACACCGATGCACCCTGCGGCTTGCGGGTGCTCATTGCGCCTTCGTCGTTGGTCGCGGTCCTTCGCTGCTGCGCGCTCACTGCGACGTGCACGAAGCCGCCTGCTGCTGCGTCCACCTGCAACGGCGCTGGACGAAGTCCCTCGTGCGAGGCGACGAAGACGTTCCAACGCCCCGCCGGCAACTCGGCGACTTGGCTGCGCCCGCCTGTGCGCCACTGCGCATCGCCTGCGATGCGAACGCCGCCCGTCGCGCCATCGACCTGCATTGCACATTGCCCCTGCGCTGGCGCCGCAGCGACAAGCAGGACTGTTGCGATCAGCGTCTCGCTCAGCAGATGCATGGGACGCAGCATCAGCCGCCACAGCGCGCCGCGCCAGCGCACGAATGCGGATGCGCCACAACGCACCCACCACGCGGTGATGCCTGGGCTCGCCGTCGATGCGTAGCGTGCACTTCGGTTGGCGCAGCGAGCCGCTATCCTCCTCGCCCCCATGCGCTGCACGCTGATTCGACCCGACGACTGGCATCTCCACCTGCGCGACGGCGAGGCGCTCGCCGCCGTGTTGCCGCACACCGCAGAACGCTTTGGCCGCGCGATCGTGATGCCCAACCTCAAGCCGCCGGTCACTACCGTCGCGGCAG
This sequence comes from Planctomycetota bacterium, assembly GCA_041168165.1. Classification (GTDB taxonomy): domain Bacteria; phylum Planctomycetota; class UBA1135; order UBA1135; family UBA2386; genus SXPK01. The sequence continues at coordinate 5,210 of JBEELK010000161.1, forward strand.
CGGCGGCATA
>JBEELK010000162.1:0-2900 GCA_041168165.1 Planctomycetota bacterium
GGCTCGTTCCCCTACTCGGGCGGCTCGACCACGAGCCTCGAAGTTTGTTCCAACGGCTTCGTGTCGGTGGCAACTGGCAATGGCGCGACGTTCTCGCCTACCGCCGCAGCCTGGCTCAACAGCGCGCAAGCGCGCTGGGGCACGTGGCACGACTACTACCCGGGCACGGTCGGCTTCGTGAAGTTCGAGGAGATCGCCGGCGTGGCCTACGTGACGTGGGACAACGTGCGCGACTTCACGGGCACGGCCACCAACACGTGGCAGCTGCAGTTCGACCTTGCGAGCGGCAACGTCACCTTCGCTTGGCAGACGATGAGCGGGGCGGGCAACGCCTACCTCGTCGGCTACGCAGCGGGTGGCGGCGCGTCGACGGACCTCGGCTCGACGGACATCTCGGTGCGGTTGCCTGCGGGCGGCTTCTCGACTGGCACGTCGGACTCCAATGGCCTTTCGCAGACGTCGGACCTGCCGCGCATCAACCAGTTGATGAACGTCACGACGACCAACTACGCGACGGGCAGCTCGCTTGGGTTCGTTTGCTTTGGCGTCGTGGGCTTCAACCCCGGCGTCGAGATGTCGCAGTTTGGCGCGCCGAACTGCTACATCCACGTCAACACGGACTTCAACTTCCTCGTGGTCGCCACCAACGGGACGTCCGTGCTGCCACTGCAGATCCCCAACGATCCTGGCTTCCAGGGCGCAGTGCTCAACACGCAGACGTTCGCGCTCGCGCCGGGCGCCAACCAGCTCGGCATCACCGCGTCGAACGGCATCGCGTTGACGTTCGGCTACTGAGGCGCTGAGTCCGCGGTTCTGAGAAGGCGGTGCGATCCTCCGATGCCATCGGTAGATCGCGCCGCACGCACGAACTTCATGCGCAGCTTGCGCCGCGCCGCACCGGAGGCCGATATCCTCCGCTGCGACCATGCCCTCGATCGCTTTCGACGCCCTCGACTACTGCGCCGACCAGACGTTTGCGAAAGCGCGCTATCGCTACGACGGCGATGAGATGCGGGGCTACGTGGTGGAGCGCGATGGGAAGGAGATCCTGCGGCTCGGGCCCGGCTTCCGTCTGCTGCGCGTGCAGCACTGCGGCGTCTGCTCGACGGATCTCGCGCGCCACTTCTTGCCGTTCCCGTTGCCGCAAGTGATCGGCCACGAAGTCGTCGCCAAGGACGAGGCCGGCGTGCGCTACGTCGTCGAGATCAATGCGTCACATGCCGCGCGCGGCGTCGCGCAGGATTGCCCGTTCTGCAAGGCAGGCTTGCCGACGCATTGCCCGCAGCGCGTCACGCTTGGCATCCACGACCTGCCGGGCGGCTTCGGCCCGTGGATCCTCGCTCCCGTGCATGCGTGCATTCGCGTGCCCGACGCCGTGCCCGACAGCGCAGCGGTGCTCGTCGAGCCGTTTGCGGCGGCGCTTCATGGCGTGCGCACGATTGCTCCGAAGGATGGAGAACGCATCGCCGTGCTCGGTCCGCGTCGGCTCGGCATGCTCGCAGTCGCTGCGCTCGCTGGCGTGCGAAGGGAGCGCGCCCGAGTTGGCGGCGGCTTTGAGGTTGCGGCGTTGGTGCGCGATCCCGCGTTGCTGCCGCTCGCGCGCGAGTTTGGCGCAACCGAGGCGAGACTCACGACTGGCGCCGACGCGCCAGCGCCGCAGTCCTACGACGTTGTGATCGACACGACGGGCAACCCGGATGGCCTCGACCTTGCGGTGTCGTTTGCGCGCCGCGAAGTCCACCTCAAGTCGACGCATGGGCGACCCGCCTCGTCGCTACGTCATCTCACCGAACTCGTCGTCGACGAACTCGCGATCGCGCGCTTTCCGCTTACGCAGCCTGGGCACAACGATGCGCCTTGGGATCGCCTTCGCACCGGCGCTCGTCCGCGTGTTGCGTGGCTTGCCGTGGCAGAGCCGCCTGCATGGCTTCTCGCTCGCGCGGACGTGCTGCGCGGAAGCGCCGCTTCGATCGCTGCGCGGTGCGACGCGATCCGCGATGGGTTGCCGCGCGCCGATGTTGCCGTCGTGGATTCTGCCGCGGGCGTCGATCAAGCGATCCGTCCGCGCGAAGGCCGCGAAGAAGCGCTGATCCGACCACGCGGCGACATCCTCGTGCTCGCGTCCGCCGACGTCGACAACTCGCCGTTGCTGCGCGCGGTGCGCGATCGCGGCTTGCGGCTCTCGAGTTCGCGCTGCGGTGAGTTCGAGCCTGCGTTGCAGTTGCTAGCGTCGGATCCCGATCTCGCGCGCATCGGCGACAAGCTCGTCACGCATCGCTTTGGCGCCAACGAGCTGCAAGCTGCGTTCGCGGTCGCCAAGTCGCGCGAGTGCATCAAGGCCGTGGTGTCGCAGGCAACCGAGGAAGGATCATGAGCGGCAGCATTCGCGAACTCCCGACCTCGATCGGGCCGCCGCTGCGATTCGACGGCGAAGTCTGGTCGATCGACGTCGGCAACGTGCCGACGCTGCACGGTCTGTCGGTTCTGTCGCGCGCGCTGTCCGAGATGGTCACTGCGCAGGCGCGCAGCGATCGTCTCGAAGTCACGGTCGATCGTCGGTTGCGCGACAAGGAGAACCCGGAGCTGGCGGGAACCTTCGGGATCGAGTCCGTTCGGTTGACCGCGGAGCCAGACTCGTTGCTCGAGATCGTCAAGGCGCCTGACACGCCAGAGGCCATCGCGCGCGCGACCGAGTCGTTCGAGAAGCGCTTGCGAGCCCTGCTCGGCAGTTTGCAGCGGAAGCGCTACCGCGATGCGTTGTTGTGCGCCGACCGCGCGGCGTCCAAGGCGCTCGTGGCCGAATTCGACGACGGCGAGCCGCAGCGATTCGTGTTGGAGTTGCTGTCGGGCAGGCGCGATTCGAGCCGCAGCGCATTCCGCATCACGGTCGAGGGTCGCAG
>JBEELK010000163.1:0-26039 GCA_041168165.1 Planctomycetota bacterium
GAGTTGCGCTCATGGGTTCAGCCCGGGGCAGTTACACGTTTGGCGGGCACCTCAAGGTCATGCCATTCATTGCGCTCGGCTACGCCGCATCGATCTGGGTCCACACGCTGCTAAACGGCGCGTGAACCCGCGAGCAACTCAAGTGAGCGCGGGAACCGCGTCGGGCGACATCGCCGCCCGACGCGCGGCGATCACTTCGCCAGCTCCTTCACTTCCTTGACCATGCCCTCGAGCGCTTCCTTGGCGTCGAGGAAGACCATCAAGCAGTTGTCCATGTCGAACAACGGGTTCTTGATGCCCGCGTAGCCCGGCGCAAGCGAACGCTTGATCACCACGACCGTGCGCGCGTGATCCACATCGAGGATCGGCATGCCGGCGATCGGGCCAGTGGCCTCGCGCGCCGCAGGATTCACGACGTCGTTCGCGCCGACGATGATGACCACGTCGGTGTTCTTGAAGTCGCTGTTGATGTTGTCCATCTCCCACAATTGCTCGTAGGGGACGTCCGACTCGGCGAGCAGCACGTTCATGTGGCCCGGCATACGGCCAGCGACCGGATGGATCGCGTAGCGCACGTTGCAACCGCGCTTGATCAGCAAGTCGCCGAGCTCGCGCACGACGTGCTGCGCTTGCGCAACTGCGAGGCCATAGCCCGGGACGATGACAACCGACGAGGCGCCGTCGAGCAGCATCGCGACTTCTTCAGGCGTCGTGGACTTGATCGACTTGTAGTCCTTCGCGTCCTTCGCGACCGTCTCTTCGCCCATGCCGCCGAGCAGCACGTTGCCGAGCGAACGGTTCATCGCCTTGCACATGATCTGCGTGAGGATCAGGCCCGACGTGCCGACCAGCGCGCCAACGACGACCAGCAGCGGGCTGCCGATCACGAGGCCAGCCGCCGCGCCTGCGACGCCCGAGTAGCTGTTGAGCAGCGACACGACGACGGGCATGTCCGCGCCGCCGATCGGCATCACGAGGAACACGCCGAGGGCCGACGACAGGAGCACGATGAGCACCGTCGCAATCGACATCAGTGCGTGGCTTCCCGTCGCGATCTGCCACCAACTCAGCAACAAGATTGCCGCGCCAATCGCGGCGTGCAGCAGGTGCCGGTTCGCTCCCTTCAGCGGGTGCGCGATCTTCTTGCCGCCAAGCTTGAAGTAGGCGACGAAGCTGCCGGTCAATGTGACCATGCCGATCAAGATCGTGAGCGGCGTGCTGATCGCATTGACCGCACCCGTGTCCCACAGCGTCTTTTCCGGGTTCTTCAGCGTCTCATCGATGAGCATGAACGCGATCGCGACGAGTGCCGACGCAAAGCCGCCGAAGCCGTTGAGCGCAGCGACCATCTCCGGCATCTGCGTCGTCGCCGTCTTCTTGGCGATCACCGCGCCGATGGAGCCGCCAACGATCAAGCCAGCGACAATGACGCCCCAGCTGAGGTTCGAGAACGTCACGAGCGTCGTGACGATGGCGAGCAACATCGCGATCTCGGAGATGCGATTGCCCTTCTGACAGGTCTTGACGCTCGTCAGCTTCTTGATGCCGAAGACGAAGAGGAACGTCGCGAGGAGATAGAGGTAGACCACCTTACTTCTCCTTCTTCTTGAACGAGGCCAGCATGCGGTCGGTAACCATGTAGCCGCCGACCACGTTGATCATCGCGAACACGATCGCGAGGAACGCGAGCGTCTGCGCAAACCAACTTTCGCCGGACTCGGCGCAGATGATCGCGCCGACGACCGTGATGCCGGAGATCGCGTTCGATCCCGACATCAGCGGCGTGTGCAGCGTCGGCGGGACTTTGTTGATCAGTTCGAAGCCGAGCAGCGAAGCGATAACGAAGACGAAGATCGTCAAGAAGACGTTCTGCGCCATCGCGTCCGCCGCGGCGTCTGCGAGCACGAGTGCAATCATGGTGTTCAGCTCCCCTGCGCGGCCAAAGCCTGCGCGGTCGGTTGGTGCCGCACTTGACCGTCATGGACGATCGCGACAGCGCCGAGAATCTCATTGTTCATGTCGAGGTTGACCGCGCCTGCCTTGACGAACTCGCCAAGGAACGCGACCACGTTGCGCGCGAACATGCGGCTCGCGTCGCCAGCGACCTGCGCCGGCAGGTTGGCATCGCCAAGGATCGTCACGCCGTCGACGACTGTGCGCTCGCCCTTCTTCGTGCCTTCGACATTGCCGCCCATCGAAGCCGCCATGTCGACAATCACCGAGCCAGGCTTCATGCCCTTGCGCATATCGGCCGTGACCAGAACCGGCGCCTTCTTGCCCGGCACCAGCGCCGTCGTGATCAGCACGTCGGCCGCAGTGATGTGCTTGGTCAGGATCTCGCGCTGCTTGTTGAGGAAGTCCTGCGTCGCCTCCTGCGCGTAACCACCCTTGGTCTCCGCGTCGGGCGGCGTGCCGGTATCCACGAACTTGCCACCGAGCGATTCGACCTGCTCCTTGCACGCGGGCCGGATGTCATTGGCTTCGACGACCGCGCCGAGCTTCTTCGCGGTCGAGATCGCCTGCAGGCCAGCGACACCCGCGCCGAGCACGAGCACGCGCGCCGGCGTGATCGTTCCGGCCGCAGTCATCATCAGCGGGAACAGCTTCGGCAAGTGCACCGCCGCGAGCAGCACGGCTTGGTAGCCGCCGCACGTCGCTTGCGAGGACAGGATGTCCATCTTCTGCGCGCGCGTGATGCGCGGCATGAACTCCAATCCCATCGCCGTCACCTTGCTATCGCGCATCGCCGCGACCGCGGGCAAGTTCATTGCTGGTTGCAGCGAGCAAACCAGGATCGATCCCGGCTTCTGTGCCTTCGCGCGCACGTCGTCGGGACACTGGATCCCGAGCACAAGGTCCGCGCGCGAACGCGCGTCGTCGCCGACGAGACTCGCGCCGGCATCGGCAAACTCGGAGTCGGAGAAACCGGCGCTGAGTCCGGCGCCGCGCTCGACCTCGACCTGGAGGCCGAGCTTGATCAATCCCTTCACGGTCTCGGGGATCGCCGCGACGCGGGTCTCACCGGGTTCCGTTTCCTTGGGCACGAAGACGACAGGCATCGTTGGGGTCTGCTCGATTGCGCCTCCCCGACAAGCGGGCGGAGGCAGGATTTCGGAAGGAAGAAGGAAACAGCGGAGGGCAGTCCGTTGCCACTTCGAACAACAGCCGACTCCGTGGGGTTCGGTGTGCTGCTCGGCGCTTGCGCAGGCAGGGAGGCGGCTAGCTCTTCACCTCGTGGCAGCTTCATCGTCAGCCCCTCGATTGCTGCGGTTGGCGATTCCCATCCTCGGCTCCTAGTCTCCTCCGCCCCGATGACCTTCGTCGCAGAACTGGCGCGCCGCATCCTTGGTGGCGCAGCTCCCGCCGTGGTTGGCCTCGATCCGCGCCTCGATGCGCTGCCCAAAGGCTTGCTGCCCAACGCCGACGCGCCGCGGCGCATCGCCGCGTTCTACGAGCAAGTTCTGCCTGCGCTTGCGCGCCATGTGCCGGTCGTGAAGCCGAACATCGCGTTCTTCGAGTGCTACGGCTCGGCTGGCTTCGCTGCCTACGAGTCGACGTGCGCCGCGGCGCGCGCGGCGGGCATGCTCGTGCTCGGCGACATCAAGCGCGGCGACATCGGCAGCACCGCCGAGGCGTATGCCGAAGGCCACGCGAAGTGGGCCGACGCCGTCACGCTGCATCCCTACCTCGGCGGCGACTCGCTGCAGCCGTTCTTGCAGCGCACGCACGCGGACAAGGGCGGGCTCGGCCTGTTCGTTCTCGTGCGCACGAGCAACCCAGGCGCCAAGGACCTGCAGGACCTGCGCATCGAAGGTCGCGACATCGCCCTCTGCGACGCGGTCGCGGACGCGGTGCATCGCTGGGGCAGCGACCTGCCGATGGCGGAGGGCTACTCGCCGGTCGGCGCGGTCGTGGGCGCCACGTGGCCGCACGAACTCGAACGGTTGCGCAAGCGCATGCCCAACGCGTGGATCTTGCTGCCCGGCGTCGGTGCGCAAGGCGGCAAGGTCGAGGATCTCGTCTCGGCGTTCGATCGCCGCGGTCTCGGCGGGCTCGCGACGCAGAGTCGCGGCGTGATGCAAGCGTTCCAGCCTGGCGACGCCGACTGGCTGGCCAAGGTCGAACGCGCCGCGGCGCAGTTCGCCGATGACTGCCGCCGCGTGCAGCAACTCGCGAAGAGTCGCTGACGCAGCGATTGTCGCGCGCAACGAAGGATGCGGCGACGATCGCTCCTTTGTAGAACATCGCGCCTCTTGGGCACTACGCGTCACATCTCGTTCCGCCGACTCGGCACCAGCGACGTCCACCAGCGCTTCCTCGACGACGACCGCGACCTCTGCACCGTGCTCGGCAAGCGCGCGCGAACGGTCGAGGAGTTGATCAAGCGCGCGCCGACCGGAGCAGAGCGCCTCGTCCCGCGCGAATCGCTCGCGCGCGCGTTCACGAACTACGCCAAGCGCTACGACGCACCGCAGCAAACGCTCGACAACTGCGCGCGCATCGTCGATCCAAAGGTGCAGTTCGTGATCACGGGCCAGCAGCCAGGGCTCGTGGGCGGCCCGCTGTTCAACCTGCACAAGGTCGCGACCGCGATTCGTCTGTGCCAACAGATCGAAGCGAGCGGCAGCGGCGTGCGCGCGATCCCAGTGTTCTGGAACCACAGCGACGACCACGACCTCGAAGAAGCGAACCGCCTCTTCCTGGTCAACTCCGCGCAGGAAGTGCAGCGCTTCCGCCTCGAGATCGATCGCGCCGGCGCGCCGTTGTCCGCCATTCGCTGCGGCCGCGAAATCGACCGCGTGCTCGCCGAGCTCGATCCGCTGCTGCCTCAGAGCGAGTCGCGCGCGTGGGCATTGTCGATCTTCAAGCCGCGCCATCCCGACGAGACGCTTGCGGCCGCGCAGGCGCGCATGATGTTCGAGTTGTTCGGCAAGCACGGCTTGCTGGTGATCGAGCCGCGCGACCTGCCGGACGAGGCGTTCCCGCCGCTGGAGCGATGGTGGGGCCAGTCCAACAAGATCCGCGATGTCGTGCGCCAGACCTGCGACGAACTGACGGATCTCGGCATCGACGTGACGATGGACCCGGCGGCGACGCTGATGTTCGAGATCACCGGCGATCGCCGCACTCCGCTCGCCGATGCCGAGGGCTTCCAGCGCGGCCGCGACCTCAGCCCCGGCGCGTTGCTGCGCCCGCTTTGGCAGGACGCATGCTTGCCGACGATCGCATTCATCGTTGGACCGGGCGAGCTGTCGTATCTCTCCGTCGTGGCGCCGCTCTATCGCACGCTTGGCGTGCCGCAGCCGCTGTTCGTGCCGCGCGCATCGATGACGCTCGTCGAGCCGTCGCTGCAACGCATCATGGCCAAGTTTGGCCTCGAGCTGACGGACCTCGATCAATCGCCGGAGAAGCTCGCCGAGAAGGCACTCGGCGACGATCGCGACAACATCGACAACCTCATCGACGAGATGCTCGCAGTGGTGCGCGGCGGTCTCGACAAGGTCGCGCAGCAGGCGCAGGAGATCGATAGCTCGATGCTGTCGTCGATCGATCGCGTGCGCACGAAGACGACCGAAGAGCTCGATCGCCTCGCGCAGAAGCTGCGCGCTGCGCGCCAGAATCGCGAAGGCACCGGTCTGCGCCAGTTCCGCCGCCTGTGCGCCAACCTGCATCCGCGCGGTCGCCCGCAGGAGCGCGTGCTTGGCCCCATCTCGTTGCTCGCAACGCATGGCCCAGCGCTCGCGGACTTGATCCTCGCCGCGGCGGATCCGTTCTCGATCGAGCACTGCGTGCTGGAGCTGTGACGATGGCGGTCTGCGACGCGCTGTTCCTTGGCCCACATCCCGACGACGTCGAGATCGCATGCAGCGGCGCGATCCTGCGCCTCGTCAGCAGCGGCAAGAAGGTCGCGATCGTCGACTGCACTGGCGGCGAGATGGGGTCGCGCGGCACCGCAGCCGAGCGCAAGCAAGAAGCGATCGCCGCGGCCGCAGCTCTCGGCGTCGCAGAGCGTCGCAACCTCGATCTGCCGGACACCGCAGTCGCGGTCGACGACGACAGTGTGCGGCGGCTCGTGCGCGCGCTGCGTGAACTGCGGCCGCAACTGCTATTCGCGCCGCACGAAAAGGACGTGCACCCTGACCACGTGGCCGCGGCGCAACTCGCGAGCAAGGCGTGGTTCTTCGCTGGCCTGCGCCGCTACGAGCCAGATCTCGGCGAGCCGCACCGTCCGCGCATGTTGGTCCGCTACCCCGGCAACACCCCCGCAGAGCCGACCTTTGCGCTCGACATCTCGGACCTCGCCGAGCAGAAGGCCGCCGCGATCCGCTGCTACCGCTCGCAGTTGGTCTCTGACGGCGCGCGTGCGCATCTCGTGCAACGCCTCGACATCTTGGAGCGCGCGCAAGTCCGCGATCGCTTCTACGGCGCGCGCACCGGCTGCGCGCTGGCCGAGCCATACGTGGTCGACGGCCCCGTTCTGTTGCGCGACTTGGGCTCGTTGTTCGCTTGAACGCCGGGCCGAAAGGCCGCGAACTGCACGCAAACTGTGGATTCCGCGGCGCGGGCCTTTGCTCGCTGCATTCTGCGGTTCTCTAATGCGCCTTGGCCGTTTCCGCATCGGAGACGGCGCAACCGAGCATCCAGGGAGCAGCAACGTGCGCGTCATCGCGGTCATCAACCAAAAGGGCGGAGTCGGCAAGACGACGACGACCGTCAACCTCAGCGCAGCGCTCGCACGCAAGGGCTACCGCGTCTTGGTGTGCGACATGGACCCGCAGGCCAACCTGACAGTCCACCTCGACAAGCGCCCGGACCTCGAGTCCAACACGATGACCAACCTGCTCGTCGAAGACGCGCCGATGCAGGATCTCGTGCAGGCGACCAACGAAGAGCGGTTGTCGATCGTGCCGAGCGACACATCCCTCGCTGGCGTCGAGCAGGTGCTCGCGAACCGCATCGGCCGCGAGACGATCCTGCGCGAAGCGATCGAGGCGTTCGAGAAACGCAACGAGTTCGACTTCGTGCTCCTCGATTGCCCGCCGTCGCTCGGCGTGCTTTCTGCCAACGCGCTCGTCGCCGCGAGCCACGTCGTGATCCCGATGCAGGCCGAGTATCTGTCGCTGCAAGGGATGGCCAAGCTGATGGAAGTGATCCAGCTGGTGCAGAAGCGACTCAATCCCGCGCTATCGGTGGCGCTCGTGCTGCCGTGCATGCTCGATTCGCGCACCAACCTGACGACGGAAGTGCTGCGCGAGATCGACCAGTACTTCGGCGCGCAGCTCGCCAAGACGCGCATCCGCAACAACGTGAAGCTCGCCGAGGCGCCGAGCTTTGGCCGGACGATCTTCGAGCACGCACCCGACTCCAACGGAGCGCGCGACTATGAGGCGGTTGCCCAGGAGTTGCTGGAGAAGCTCGGCATGCAGGTGACTCCGGTCGAGGCAGCCAAGCCTGCGCCGAAGGCTGAGGAAGAGCCGCCAGCCGCTGAGGCCGCGGCGGAAGGCTGAGCCCGGCGACCGCGAGTAGGAAATCTTATCCAACATCTTGACATGTCGCATTGGCGACTTAAGGTGGTGGCATGGGCACTGCGCACCAGCCACCACACGACCGCGGCGATAGCTACTCGCTGCTCGATCTCTCCACCCTGACGGGGATCGAGCCGCGGACGATCCGCAGCTACGTCGAGCGCGGGCTGATCCAGGGCCCCGACTCGCTCGGTCGCGGCGCGCGTTACTCGCGCGAGGCGCTCGACCGCTTGCGCGTCGTGCTTTTGCTGCGCGACGCCAAGCGCGACATCACTCTCGACCAGCTCCGGGTCCTGCTGCAGAGCCTCAGCCCCGCGCACATCCACGGGATCGCTACCGGGGCAATCCGCATCGGCGGCCTGATCGACACCGACGCGCAGCCTGCCAACCCGGCCGCGCCAGCGTCGGTCGATGACGCGTTGAGCTACCTGCGCTCCGTACGCAACGCCGGCGGGGACCCGCTCGGCCAACACGTCTCGGGGGCGGCCGCGAGCTACGCGCAGTCGCCGCAGAACGACCCCGACCTCAGCGTCCTCGCCAACGCAGCGCAGGCGCTCACCGCACTGGCCGGACTCTCCTCCAACGCGCGCAGCGTGCGCGCCGAGGCGTGGTACCGGATCTCCCTCACCCCAGAAATCGAACTCAACGTGCGCGGCCAATACGGGCCCGAGGAGCTCGCTCAGCTCCACCGCATCGGCGACGCACTGCGGGTTCTGCTCACCAAAGGAGCCGCACGATGACCGATTCCAACGCAACCGTTCCGCCTGCTGCCGAGCCGTTCTTCTCGGCGACCTTCGATCGTTCCTTCATCAACCACTCGGGCGGCTCGTATCGCTACCTCGTCGTCACGGTGCGCGCGCCAGAGGCTGAGTCGCAAGTCGCAGAGAAGCTGCCCATCAACCTCGCGCTCGTGCTCGATGCGTCGGGCTCGATGAATGGCCCGCGCCTCGATGCCGCTCGGTTGGCGGCCAAGCAACTGATCGAGAAGCTCGGCGACGACGAGCGCGTGTCGCTGGTCTCGTTCGCTACCGACGTGATCGTGCACGGATCGGGCATGGCGCTCGATCCGATGGGTCGCGCGACGCTTGTTGCCGCACTCGACACCATGCACACGCGCGGCTCAACCGACCTCGGCGCGGGCTGGCTGCAGGGCTGCGAATGCGCGGCGCTGCGCAAGGCCACCGCGGATCGCATGGAGCAAGACCACGTGTTCTTGCTGTCCGACGGCCACGCCAACCATGGCATCATCGATCCCGTCGTTCTTGCGCGACACGCCAACGAACTGCGTCAACGCGGCATCTCGACGTCGACGATCGGCGTCGGCATGGACTACTCGCCGATGCAGTTGCAGGCGATCGCTGAAGCCGGCGGCGGCCGCATGCACGACGCGGAGCAACCGCATGAGATCGCGGAGATCATGCTCGCAGAACTCGGCGATGCGCGCGCGACTGCGCTGCGTGACGTTGAGTTGACGATCGAGTTGCCGATCGGCGTGCGCGCGCATGCGTTGTCCACGGCGCAATCGCTCTCCACGCATGGTCGCTTGCGCGTCGTGCTCGGCTCGATGCTGTCGAAGGCCGAACGCACGATCGTGATCCAAGTGGAGACGCCGCCACAGTTCGGTGCTCCGACGATTGCGTTGCATGCGTCGCTGTCGTGGCGCACGCCGACGAGCGACGATCGCAAGTCGATCGACCACCCGCCGTGCGAACTCACGTTCTCATCCGCGGTCGATTGCATGCGCCAACCGCGCAACCTCAAAGCGACGCAGACGACGGCCATGCACTGGCAGACTTGGGTCGTGCATCAAGCGATGCAACGAAACCAAGACGGTCGCATCGGCGAGGGGCAGCACTTCGCCGAACAGCAGTTGCGCTACCTCGAGCGCTACTGCCAAGGCGTGCCCGAATGCCAGGTCTACGTCGAAGCGCTGCAGCGCTACGCACCGACGATGCGCGATCGCTACGACACGCGCGTCGCGAAGGAAGTGATGCTGAAGAGCTACAAATTCAGCCGCAGCGAGCAGGACCGCCGCTCCTACTACCGCGAAGACGGCGACGAGTTCTTGCCACCCCGCCCCTGACAGCCTCGGGGACCGGGTCCATCGCGCGCGCGCACTGGAGAGTCGCGCGCGCTGCGGGGGATCCGCGCCCAATGGCCTGTCGTCTGGGGCCCCTGCCAGCTGCCGCCACGGGAAAGGCCCGCGGCTCGCAGGGGCCCCATGCCGCGGCGAGATCCGCCTCAGACCGACGCCCGTTCGTTGCCGATAGGGGGCCCGTGAGCCCCCGCAACGACGACACCAGCAAGAACCCATCCGGCGACGACCTCGACGACGCGCTGCTCGATTGCCTCGCGCAAATCCGGCGCGAATTGCAGGCGGCATCGCGCGGCGAAGAACTTGGCGACGACGGCGACGGCTTGGTCGATGCCGCGGCATCGCTCGATGCGCTGGTCGACCGCATCGTGCAAGACGCAAACACCGTGGAGCACGCCGACCTCGATGCGATCGTCGATCGTTGCGCCAAGGACCTCGTGCACTCCGCCAAGGCGCCGATCTCGGTGCGCCAGTCGTTGATGGGCAGGCTGCCCAAGGTCGCATGCAAGCCCGATGAGTTGGCGCATGCGGTCCGGCGGGCGCTCGAACTCTGCGTCGGCAACACCGGCCACGGCGGCGAGATCGAGATCCGCACCAAGAACGATGGCGACAACGCCGTGCTCGAGCTTCGCAGCAGTGGCTCCGGCGCTCACGTCGTCGATCGCGCGCTGACGCTGCGCGCATTCGCTGCGACGTGCGGCGGTCGCTGCAAGGTGGAGACGGAGCGCACCGGCACGGTTCGCCTGACGCTCGCGTTCCCGTTTGCGACCGCGCGGCGCTAGTCGCAGATCGGTAACCGCAAGAGCCGCGACAACACCTGTGCATCGCGGCGGCCGCGCGCGTCGTATCATCGCCCCATGCGCATCGGCATCGTTTGCTATCCGACGATTGGCGGCAGCGGCGTGGTCGCCACAGAGATGGCCCAGGTCCTAGCCCTCCGCGGCCACGACGTGCACCTGCTTAGCTACGACCGCCCGAGCCGCATGCGCCGCGGCATCTCAGGCCTGCGATTCCATCCAGTTCAGGTCTCGGCGTATCCGCTGTTCCGTTACCCGCCCTACGACCTCGCGCTCGCAACGCGCATGCTCGAAGTGCAGGAGGAAGCGAACATCGACGTATTCCATGTGCACTACGCGATTCCGCATGCGGTCAGCGCATTCCTCGCGCGCAGCATGTCGGGGTCGCGGTTCCGCTTCATCACGACGCTGCACGGCACGGACATCACGGTCGCCGGCAGCGACCGCGGCTACATGCGGCCGACGCGCTTTGCGATCGAGCAGTCCGACGCGGTGACCGCGGTGAGCCAGTATCTCGCCGACGAGACCAAACTCGTGTTCGGAGTGCAGAAGCCGATCCACGTGATCCCCAACTTCGTCGACACCGAGCGCTTCAAGCCCGGCGCGAAAAAGCGTTGGCCCGACCGCGAAGGCAACGAACGCGTGCTCGTGCACGCATCCAACTTCCGCCCGGTCAAGCGAGCCGCCGACGTGGTGCGCGCGTTTGCACTGATCCAGAAGCAGATCCCCGCCAAGTTGCTGCTCGCCGGCGACGGCCCCGATCGCGAGCACGCGCTCGCGGTGGCTGCCGACCTCGGCTGCTCCAACAAAGTCGAGTGGCTTGGCCCGCGCGAGAACATCGAAGAGGTGCTGCAGGACTGCGACCTGTTCTTGTCCGCGTCGGAAACCGAGAGCTTCGGCCTCTCGATCTTGGAGTCGATGAGTTGTGGCGTGCCGGCGGTGGCGACGCGCGTCGGCGGCGTTGAAGAGGTGCTCGGCGATACCGGCGCGTTGACTCCCTTCTCGGATCCGGCGGCGATGGCGAAAGCCGCGCTGCGCATCCTGACGGACGAGGTGTCCTACGCGAGCCAGTGCCAGCGAGCCCGCGCGCGCGCGATGGAGCTGTTCCAGGCGGATGCTGTCATCGACCTCTACGAGTCGCTCTATCGCGACGTGGTTGCGCGAGGCTGATCGCGAGATTTGGCGTCAATGCACGCACTCGACCACAACGCTGGCGGCCCCGTTGATCCGCGCGTGCTTGCGCGCTTTCTCGAGATCGAACGCGCATGTCCAGGCAACCCAGCGAGCGCGCACCAACTCGGACGTCGCGCGCGCGCAGTCGTCGAGGATGCCAGAACGCAGGTAGCTGCCGCGCTGGCAGTCGCGGTCGATGATGTCGTGTTCTGTTCTGGCGGCACGGAAGCGAACAATCTGGCAGTGCTCGGACTCGGTGACAGGCACAAGCCTGTCGCGATGGCGCCTGTCGAACATCCATCCGTCGTCGAAGCGGCGCGCGCGCGCGGCATCGCATGGTGGAGCGTCGATTGCGATGGGCTCGCGCAACCACAGCGCACAGAAGTTGAGCCAGGCCTGCTCTGCCTCGTGCACGCGCAGAGTGAAGTTGGCGCAATCCAACCTGTAGCGGTCGCTGCTGCGCTTGCCGACGAGATGAAGGTCCCCTTGCACGTCGACGCGGCGCAGTCGCTCGGCCGTATTGCGCTCGGCGATGTGGTGCGCGTGGCAAGCAGCGTCTCGATCTCGCCGCACAAGTGCGGTGGCTTGCGTGGATCAGGCGTGCTGCTCGTGCGCGACGCCGAACGCGCGCTGCATCCGCTGTTGCGCGGCGGCAGCCAAGAACACGGCTTGCGGCCAGGCACGACGAGTCCATCGCTCGCTGCAGCCACAGCGCTTGCGATCGAACTTGCGGTTCAAGAGCAGCCGCAACGTGCCGAACGCATGGCGAGCGCACGCGATGCGTTCGTGCATGCGCTCGCGCTGCATGGCATCGAGCATCGCGTGCTCACAACGCGCGCGAGCTTGCCCAACACCGCGATGATCGCGTTCGCGCGCGTCGATGGTCGCGCTCTGCTGCCGACGCTCGACCTCGAAAGCGTTTGCGCATCCCATGGATCGGCGTGTTCGTCTGGCTCACCGCAACCGCCTGCGGTGTTACTTGCGATGGGCCTCACGGATGCTGAAGCACGCGCGTGCGTGCGCTTCAGTTTCGGCGCCGACACAACTGCAGACGATGCGCGCGATGCGGCGATGCGAGTCGCTCGCGGCGTCGCGCGCGTGCAGAAAAAAAACTGAGCGCACATCTGCGACGTCGAGTCGTTGTTGCGCGTGCGATTGCTTGGAGTTGCGTCCGAACTCTCCACGGTGGTTGTTCGAAACTTGTCCGAGAACCTTGGCAACTCCGGATGCCATCGCTAAGAAACGACGCGTTCGAGGAGCCCTCGGCTCATCGCGCATGGCACGCCTAGTCATGCCCGAGCCGGTGGTGATCGTCAGCCACCCTTGCCCTAGCCCCAGGTCGCACAACCACTGCGTGGCGTGCGTGATCTGCGGTCATTCGTGTCGATTCCTCCCCCGGTAGACATCCGCCCACCACGGCGCATGGCTCTACGTTTCGTCCCAAGTTCAAACCCTGCCTTGGAACGTTCGCACTCGTCTTCCACACCCGCGCCCTTGACCACCGGCGCATCCACAGAGACCGCACGCATGAGCGACCCCACGACCAAGGGAGATCTCCAGCGCAGCGTTCTGGGCCAACTCCTTACCAAGGTCCGTCGTGAACAGTTCGAGACCTGGTTCCGATCGGTCCGCATCGGCCGCGTCGACGACAAGGAGATGGAGTTCTCCGTCACCAGCCAGTTCGTCCGCGACTGGATCCAGAAGAACCACCTCCCAACCCTGCGCGATGTCGCTGCAGCGGATGGCAATAAGCGCACCGTCACGGTGAGCCTGCGGACCGAGGACGGCTGGGACAGCCTTGGCGTGCTCGGCGTCGAGTCGACCGTGCGTCCGGCGGATGCCGCTATGGCCGTTCGCGGACTCGTGGGCACTGGCCCGACGCAGCCTCCGGCGTTTGAGACGTCGATGCGCAGCGAATCCCAGTCCTCGCACTCGTCGAGCACGCTGGGCTTCGACCGCCGCCGTCCGCTGCACCTCAACCCCAACTACACCTTCGAGAAGTTCGTGGTGGGGCCGTGCAACCGCCTCGCGCACGCAACGGCGCTCGCGGTCTCGGAGAATCCGGGCGGTGCCTACAACCCGTTGTTCATCCATGGCAACGTCGGCCTCGGCAAGTCACACCTGCTGCAGGCCATCTGCCACACGATCACGAAGCGGAACCCGCAAGCTCGCGTCCTCTACCTGAGCTGCGAGGAGTTCACGAACAGCTTCATCCAGGCGATCCAGACCAACTCGCTCGACGAGTTCCGCAACCTGCACCGCCACGTCGATGTCCTGGTGATCGACGACATCCAGTTCCTGGCGAACAAGGACAAGACGCAGGAAGAGTTCTTCCACACGTTCAACTCGCTGAAGGACCTGCAGAAGCAGATCGTGCTGTCGTCCGACCGCTCGCCGGTCGAGATCCCGACGATCGAGGAGCGCCTCGTTTCGCGCTTCAAGTGGGGCCTCGTCGCGGAGATCGAAGCTCCATGCTTCGAAACCCGCGTCGCGATCGTGCGCCGCAAGGCCAAGGGTCGCGGCATCGACCTTGCTGACGACGTGTCGTGCTACATCGCCGAGCGCGTGACGGCCAATATCCGCGAACTCGAAGGCGCGGTGATCAAGGTCGTCGGCATCGCCGCGATCACAGGTCGGCCGATCACGCTGCAACTCGCCGAGGAGGCTCTGCGCGGTGTCGCCGTGACGCGGCTCACCCAGGTATCGACCGAGGACGTGTTCGAGACCATCACTGAGCACTTCTCGATCACCGCGCGCGACCTAACTGGCAAGAGCCGCACGCAGGCGGTCAGCCAGCCGCGGCAGATCGCGATGTATCTGCTGCGCGAGCACACCGAGTTGTCGCTTGAGGACATCGGCCGCGTGTTCGGCAACCGCGACCACACGACGGTGCTCTACGCCGTCACCAAGATCCGCGACCGAAAGCAGAGTGATCGGCTGTTCCGCGACATCCTCGACAGCCTGAGCGTCAAGTTGATGAACCGCCCTGCTCCCTGAAGCACGGTTCCCTAACGTCTAGCAGCCTGTTGCCCACAGGCTCTCTACACTCAGCGAGCGCACCCGGCCTGTTGGCTTGGTGCGCTCGCTGCGTTTTGGGCCAGACGATCCAGCCAGCACCCGCACGATCCATCTTTTGACGCATAGCCCCTCCAGACTGCAGCGACGCGATCTCTCGGGGAGCAAGGGGACAAAAGAACTCTGGAGACACGTCTGAGTGTCGGGGTGGAGTCGCTTGAATCGTCTGGGCTACGGCTGACAAACCCATACGGCCTCGGCCGATGCCCACCCAAACGGGGGAGAGCTGAACTTCATCCAGCAGCATTCTTCGCAGTTCTCCCCAGTTCGTGAAATGGCCAAAAGAACCCATTCCGCGCGGTTTCCTGGTCGATCTGCGCATTACCTCCAGCTAGTCTTCCAGACTCGCGACAGCACGATGAGTGAGGGAATAGAGAAACTTCTCTTCTACTCTTCTCTGATCGTGCGGACCCGACCCAACGCGCGCCCCACACCCTCAGATCCACGCACCGTCGATGAAGATCCTCTGTGACCGCACGCAGCTCCAAGAAGCCTTCGCAGTCGTTGGCTCCGTAGTCCCGGTCAAGACCACCAAGCCGATCCTACAGAACGTGCTGCTGAGCGCGGACGAGGGATCGATCACGTTGTTCGCTACGGACCTCGAGATGGCGGCCAAGGTCACCATCGACGCTGTGAAGGTCCACAAGGCCGGCAGCGTGCTTCTTCCGGCGCGTGAGTGTTCTGCCCTGCTTCGCGAATTGAACGATCCCACGGTCACCCTGGAACGCACAGAACAGCGCTGCCAATTGCAGAGCGGCGGCGGTTCGTTCGTCCTGCTCGGCGAGGACGCGCAACAGTTCCCTGAAGACTCAGCGATCAAGGGTGGCAAGTCGATCACGGTTCCGGCCGGCCGGATGCTGCGCATGATCAAGGAGACGCAGTTCGCGGCCGCGCGCGAGGACACGCGCTACGCGATCCATGGAGTCATGTTCGACATGACGGCGGGTCGCCTTCGCCTCGTCGCGACCGATGGTCGCCGTCTGTCGCTCTCCTACGAGAACCTCGACGGGTGCAAGACGGAGTTCAAGGCGATCGTCCCGCTCCGCGCGCTGTCGACCCTGGCCCGTGCGATCCCGGACTCCAGCAAGGAAGACCTGACGATCCTCGTCGGCGACAAGCAGATCGAGTTCCGCTTCGGCAAGGTTCGCCTCGTAAGCCAGCTGCTGGAGAGCCGCTTCCCTGATTACGAGGGCGTCGTGCCGAAGGCGGCGGACACCACGGTCGAACTGAGCCGCTCGCTGCTCGAGAGCAACCTGCGCAAGGCAGCGATTTTGTGCGCCGACGACCTGCGCAGCGTGCGCTTCGAAGTGCAGGACAGCCTGCTTCGCCTGTCCGCCGAGAACAGCACGCGCGGCCGCGCCGACGTCACGATGGACGTCGCGTGCAAGGGCGCTGGCGGATCGATCAACTTCAATCCCGACTACATCCTCGAAGCGTTGCGCGTGTGCGATCTCGACACCGTGCGCCTCGACATGTCGGACGACTCGATGCCGGCCAAACTCACGCTCGGCGAGTCGTTCACCTACGTCGTGATGCCGATCAGCGGCACCTGATCTGTAACCAGAGCTCGCTGCCACGCGCGGCGAGCACTCGATCGAAGACACCACCGCGAATGGGATACGAACCCCAGAAGGCCAGCGACTTCCTGCGCGCGATCGTGCGCGAAGTCGGCCAGAAGAAGTCGCGCGACGTCTTCGATCAGGCGCTGGACTCCATCCTGCCTGAGCACCAAAGGAACAGCGTGCAGGTGATGGGGTTCCGCGACGGCAAACTCACCCTGGAAGTCTCGTCGGCCCCGCTGTTCGCGGAGCTGTCGGGCTTCCGACGCGAAGAGATTCGAAAGCGCATCAACGAGGCGTCGCCGAACAAGCAGGTCGCAAACCTGCAGTTCCGCCTCGGAGGAACCGGACATGTCTGAAACGAACCAGCTGCCAGAACAACGCTACGACGCCAGCTCCATCAAAGTCCTCGAAGGGCTCGATGCAGTGCGCACGCGTCCTGCGATGTACATCGGCGATACCGGGCCCAAGGGCCTGCACCATCTCGTGTGGGAAGTCGTCGACAACTCGGTCGACGAAGCGCTCGCCGGCAAGGCGAACCGCATCGATGTGCGCGTGCACAAGGATGGTTCCTTGTCGGTGCGCGACAACGGTCGCGGCATCCCGGTCGACATGCATGAGAGCGGAGTGCCGGCGCTCGAAGTGATCCTGACCAAGCTCCACTCGGGCGGCAAGTTCGACAAGTCGAGCTACAAGGTCTCGGGCGGCTTGCACGGCGTCGGCATCTCGTGCGTCAACGCGCTCGCGGATGTGTTCGACGTCGAAGTGCAGCGCGACGGCAAGGTCTACCGACAGACCTACAGCAAGGGCAGCAAGACCAGCGAACTCCAGGTCATCGGCACCAGCGAGAGCACCGGCACGATGGTGCGCTTCAAGGCCGACGCTTCGATCATGGAATCGACGGAGTTCAACTACGACGTGCTGAAGCGTCGTCTGCGCGAGCTCGCCTACTTGATGGGTTCGTCGAATCTGCGCATCAGTCTCGTCGACGAGCGCACAGACACGAGCGAGGAGTATCAGTTCCCCGAGGGCCTTAAGGACTTCGTCGCGGACCTCAATCGCGACAAGGGCGTGCTGCACAAGGATGTCGTCTACATCACCCGTCGGATGCCGACCGAGGCAGACCCGAACAAGGAGTACGAGGTCGAACTCGCGCTCCAATACAACGACGGCTACTACGAGAACGTCTTCACGTTCGTCAACAACATCAACACGATCGAGGGCGGCACGCACCTCGTCGGCTTCCGCACCGCGTTGACGCGTGCGCTCAACAACTGGGCGCGCACCGAGAAGGTCTTGAAGGACAAGGACCCTGTTCCAGCCGGCGAAGACTTCAAGGAAGGCATGACCGCGGTGTTGTCGGTCAAGGTCCCTGACCCGCAGTTCGAGAGCCAGACCAAGATCAAACTCGGCAACCGCGAAGCGCAGTCGATCGTCGAGGCGGTGGTGGGCGAAGGCCTGCGCACGATCTTCGAGGAGACGCCTGGCATCGCGAGGACGATCTATGGCAAGGCTCTCGACGCGCTGCGCGCTCGCGAAGCTGCTCGCAAAGCGCGTGACCTCGTGCGCCGCAAGTCGGCCCTCGAGAGCGGCGGTCTCCCCGCCAAGCTCGCTGACTGCCAGAAGGGAACGCCGCGCGAAGACGCCGAACTGTTCCTCGTCGAAGGTGACTCTGCAGGTGGCACGGCGCGGCAAGGCCGCATGCCGCACCAAGCGATCCTTCCACTGCGTGGCAAGATCCTCAACGTTGAGAAGGCCGCGGTCGACAGCATCCTCGACCACGAAGAAATCCAGACGATCGTCAGCGCAATCGGCACCGGCTTCCTCACCGAGGAGTTCGAGACCGAGAAGTTGCGCTACGGCAAGGTCATCATCATGACCGACGCAGACGTCGACGGCAGCCACATCCGCACGCTGCTGCTGACGCTCTTCTATCGCAAGATGCCGGAGCTGGTCGCGCGCGGGCACGTGTTCGTCGCGCAGCCGCCGCTCTATCGCATCAAGAAGGGCAAGACCGAGCGTTACGCGGTCACCGAAGACGAGAAGATCGAGATCATGGCCGAGCTCGGTCTCGGTGACACGAAGCTCACGATGCAGGACGGCAAGAGCTGGTCTGGCAAGGAGCTTCGCAACCTGATCGAAGCGCTGCATCGCATCTATGCATGCGAGAACCGCTTGTCGGCGGAAGGCACGGTGCCGGTGCGCGATTACGTCGCATCCGCGACGGTGCCGGACTTCACGCTGCCGTCGTTCTACGTCGTTCGCGGCGGCAAGGGCTCGTTCTTCGACACGCAGGCACAACTCGAAGCGGAGTTGGAGAAGCTCAAGAAGTCGCTCGGCCGCGAGTTGAAGACCTACAGCGGCCCCGAGTCGCAGTGCCGTCGCGAAGATGCGGACATCGAGGTCTACGCGCTGCACATCGGCCTTGAGATGCAGAACCTGCTGCGCCGCATCGCGACGTTCGGCATCCAGCCGCACATGCTGCAACGCGGAGCCGGCAAGTGGGAGGTCAAGAGCGGCAACGGTTCGCCCGATGCCTTCAACGACCTCGGCGAAGCAGCGCGCGCGATCACGCAACTCTGCGAGCGCGAGGTCGAGCCGCCGCAGCGATACAAAGGTCTCGGCGAGATGAATCCGTCGCAGCTCTTCGAGTCGACGATGGATCCCGAGCGCCGCACGCTGAAGCGCGTCACGGTCAACGACATCCTCGAGGCCGACAAGATGTTCACGGTCTTGATGGGCCCCGAGGTCGAGCCGCGTCGCGCGTTCATCGAGAAGCACGCGATCGAAGCGACCAACATCGACATCTGATCGCTGCGCACCGCCGCGGCGGCGCGGCGGCGGTTGCGCGGGAATGCGGCGCCGATCCCGCTTCCTATGCATCGCTCTCGCTATCTGATCGGCATCGTCACGTTGGTGTTGGCGATCCTTGGCGCGTCCATGCTTTGGAACGTGCTCTCTTCCGCGCAGGACCAGCGCGGCATGCCGTTGCGCGTCGAGTTCCGCGACGCGCGCGGGCTGCGGGCCGGAGCCGACGTGCGCTATCGCGGCGTGCGCGTTGGCAATGTGCGCGCTGTGCAAGTCGCCGCAGATGGCGGCAAGGCAGTCGTCGATCTGCTGCTTGCCGACAGTGGCTCAGAACATGCGTGCGTCAACTCAGCGTTCTGGATCGTGTCGCCGCGATTTGGCGGCATCGCCGCCGGCGCGTCCGGCCTCGACACGCTGGTGCGCGATACCTACGTCGCGTTCCTCACGCCGAAGGAGCGTGGGTCGAGGCTGCTCGCTGGCGCATTGCTCGCCGGCGATGAACGGCCACCTGCGATCGTCGAGCCCGATGCGCTTGCGCCGATCGGGCACGGCGACTTGCTGATGACTCTGTTGGCGCCCGAGAACCACGGTCTGCGCGAAGGTTCGCCCGTTGTGTTCCGCGGCACGCAAACCGGCGATGTGCGAAGCGTGCGCCTCTCCAGTGACGGTCGCTACGTCGAGGCGCAGTTGCGCATCGACAACGCGCATCGTCACACCGTCACCGACGCGAGCGTGTTCTGGATCGCGCGGCCGCATCTCAGTGGCGCGTTGCTGTCTGGATTCACGATCGCGGACGTTGCAGCGATCGTCTCGCCGTTCGTCGGTTATGCGACCGAACCAGGCAAGGGCGCGCCCGCGGTCGATGGCCATCGCGCAGTCGCAGCAGCGGAGCGACCCGACGACGCAGCAACCGAAGTTCCAACCCAAGCGCTCGCGCGCGAGGTTGTGTCGTCTACCGCGCCATCGGACGCGATCGTGCTCGTGCGCGTGACCTATGACGCGATCGAGCGCGACTCACTCTCGGCGGATGACGAAGTGCACGGCGAGGGCACGGGCCTGCTGTGGTTTGACGCAAGTGGCCGCGCGGTCGTCATCACAGCTCGCAGCGTGGTCGATGGCGCATACACCGTGAGCGAGACCTGGGGTGGTTCGGTCGACATCGCGCGCGAGCAGATCACGGTCGCGGTGCCAAATGGCCCCGTCTTGCGAGCGCATCGCGTGTGGGTCGCGGACCAAGAAGTCGACCTCGCAGCGCTCGTGCTCGACGAGGCTCCGCCTGACTTGCGCGGCACTCCGTTGGATCGCGTCGCATTCGACGTCGAGCAGCCGAGCGGTTACTCGCTGCGCAGCCTGCGGGCCGACGGCAACGCGATCGCCGAAGTGCAGGATGCGTCGCTGGATCTCGATGCGGCGCTGACGGATCGCCGCGGCGCAGCGATGGTCAAAGACGCGAAAGCCTCAGGGTTGCTCGGCCAAACAGCTCCGCGCAAGAACCGGTCTGCGCGCGCGATCTCCCTTGCTCTTGTGCCCCAAGACCTGCGGCCGCGCCCGTAAATGGTCGCTCCGTTCTGGTCGCTGCGCTCGTTCTCGCTCGCGCATCGTCGCGACGATGGCGAAGAACTGCTGCTCGATAACGCATCGCTCGAGGTCCCAAGCGGCGGCTTCTACCTGTTGGTTGGCGGCAGCGGCGGCGGCAAGTCGAGCCTCGTGCGACTGTGCGCTGGGTTGTGTGATCCACGCGAACCGTTGCCGCGAACGCAGGGCGCGTTCGATTGTCTTGGCGAGTCCGTCGCGCAAGGTCCATCGCGCGCGTTGCGTGCGCGCATTGCGACGATCCTGCAAGAGGAAGGCCTGCTCGACGAACTCACTCCGCGTCAGAACGTCGAACTCGCATTGCGCGCCGCGGGTCGCTCGTTGCGGCTTGCTCCCGCGCTACTCGCCGATGTCGGCCTCGATCCGATCCCCGATCGCGTTGCATCGCTGTCGGGCGGCATGAAGAAGCGACTTGCCGTCGCGCGAGTCTTGGCAGCAGAGCCAGAAGCGCTGTTTTGCGACGAGCCGACTGCTGGGCTCGATCCAGAAGCTGCGCGCAAGATCGCCGAGTTGTTGCGCCGCGCGCACGACGCTTCGAAGGGGCGCACGACGGTCGTGATCACGCATGACCTCGACGCATTCGATGGGATCCATGACGCGGTGATCGCGCTTGATCGCAGCAGCAAGACGCTGCGCATGCACGAACGAGGAACGAAGCTCGCCTTTGATCCCGTGCAGATCGGCGCGAGCCGCGCGGAAGCCGCCGATAGCGACCTCGTGCATGGACTGCGCCGGTCCGTGCTCGCGTTCGGCGGCGTCGCGCACACGATCGCAGCCTCCATCCTTCGGTTGCCCCCAATCGAACTGCGGCAGACGGCGCGCGCGATCGTGCAGTGCACGCTTGCTCCGATGCCGTTCGTCGGGAGCGCAAGCGCTGCGATCGGCGGCCTCGCGACGTTCTTCGCGTTGCGCAACAACCCAGTCGAAGGCGGCTTTGAGTCGGAGATCCTGCAAGGCACGGGCAAGGTGCTCGTTGCGGTCCTCATGCCACTGCTGTGCGCGTTCTTCTTCACGGCGCGCGTCGCCGCGGGTGCCGCAGCGCGCCTTGGCACGATGACGCGCACGCAGCAGGTCGCGTCGCTGCGGACGATGGGCATCGATCCCGCCGATTACTTGCTGACGCCGCTCGTGTGGGGGATGGCGATTGGCTTGCCCACCGCGACGTTCGTCGGGGTCACGTTTGCGTCGCTCGCTGGCTGGATCGCCGCAGAAGCGGTGTCGGGAACTTCGACACTCGGCTTCGTGCAGTCGTGGTTTCGCAACGTCGATGCCATCGACCTTCGCACGGCGCTCGGCAAGTCCGTGCTCTCGGGCTACCTCGTGGCCCTGACCTGCTACCACCTTGGCACGGGGCCCAAGCGATCCGGCGCCGACGTTGGTGAATCCGTCAACAGGTCCATCGTCCTCGCCATGGGCCTCGCGTTGTTCGTGCACGCTGCGCTGACGCTGCTCGTCTACGCCTGAGTCTTCGATGCAATGGCGGACTCAAGCCAGCGCAGCCTCATGGTCGATTCAAGGCACGTGAAGGGTCTCGAAAAGCTCACGTGCGTTCGGCTTGCCGAGGTCATCTCGCAGAAGAACACCATTTCTTCCGAGGTGATCACCGAAGCGCTCTATGCCCAGGACAAGCACGGCGACGCGTTTGTGCAGACGCTCGTCGCGGGCGGGCACATCACGGAGTGGGACCTCGCGAAGCTCGTCGCCGAGAACTTCCAACTGCCGTTCTTGATGGCGAGCAGTTACGCGATCAGCGAAGAAGCCAAGAAGCGCGTGCCTGAGGCGATGTTGTTCGAAAACCTCATCGTCCCGATCGATGTGTTCGACGACGTGCTTTGCCTCGCGATGCCGATCCTGAGCACCTACGACCAGCTCAACAAGCTGCAGCGCGACCTGAAGTGTGAGATCTTCCCCTACGTCGGGTTGATCTCGGAGAACAGGAAGGTGCTCGGCAGCCTCTACCCGAACTTCAAGGCGTGGATCGAGCAGGAGCAGAAGCGTCGTGAGAACGCGGCGACGAAGCGCGCCAACAGCAAAGAAAAGGGCGGCGACTGGATGAGCATCTTCGACGCGGGCGACGCTGCCATTCACGACAACCTCGGCGCGATCGGCCAGAAGAAGTCGAGCTCGCAACCGCCGAAGCGCTGAGTCCAAGCGAGACTACTTGTCCTGCGTGTCGCCCTTGCCGTCGTGGGCTATGCCTTGCGCTGGATCGATGGGCCCGTCCTCTTGTGCTGCTCGATGCGACTCGTCGCCCCGCAGCGGATCGTGCACGCCGCGAGCGGCTGCTTGGCCGTCATCGCCGTTGTTGAACGCGTCGCGCACCGTCTCGTTGGCGTAGTCGCGGATTGCTGTCGCTGGGTCTGCCACCGCGCGCGGGATCGCGCCAGCGCGGCGCACTTCGTCGCGCGTGTCGCGGATCGTGTTGCGTAACTCGCGCACCGAATCGTCGCGGTCCAACTGCGCCTTGAACTCCGCCATGCCGCGCCGCAGCTGCTGCACGGTGCGCCCAACCTTGCGCCCCACATCGGGCAGGTTGCGTCCGAACAGGAGGATGCCCAGCACGAAGAGCATGAACATCTCTTGGAAGCCGAGCGTCGGGAGGAAGGCGAGCACGGAGCCAGCATAGCCTCATCCAGCGCGAGGCAATGGCCGCGCAGTCGCTGTCGCATACGGGGAGGTTGGACGAGGGAGCGCTGAGTCCGTAGCCTGCTCGCCCCCAAGCTCCAGCCGGGAGCCCAACGCAGCCATGACAGACAACAAGCCCGTCTTCGCCATCGAACGGCTCACCAAGAGCTACCAAGGCAAGAAACCGGTCCTGAAGGACGTTTCGCTGGTCTTCCTTGAGGGCGCCAAGATCGGCGTCATCGGCCAGAACGGCGCCGGCAAGTCGACGATGCTTCGCATCATGGCTGGCGTCGACAAGGAGTTCGACGGCACCGCGCGTCTCGCCGAAGGCAAGACGGTCGGCTACGTGCCACAGGAGCCGAAGCTCGAAGAGACCAAGACGGTGCGCGAGAACGTCGAACTCGCGGTTGCTCCGATCCGTGCGCTGCTGAAGCAGCACGAGGACATGAGCATGCGCCTTGGCGAAGACCTCTCCGACAAGGAGATGAACAAGGTCATGGCCGATCTCGAGCGGCTACAGCACGAGATCGAGGCCAAGGACGCATGGGAGATCGATCGTCACGTCGAGACGGCGATGACGAAGCTGCATCTGCCCGCCGGCGACAAGATGGTCAACGCGTGCTCCGGTGGCGAGCGCCGCCGCGTCGCGTTGTGCCGCACGTTGCTGGAGCACCCGGATCTCCTGTTGCTCGACGAGCCGACCAACCACTTGGACGTCGAGACCGTGCGTTGGCTCGAAGAGACGCTCAAGGAGTACAAGGGCACCGTCGTCGTCATCACGCACGATCGCTTCTTCCTCGACAACGTCGTCGGCTGGATGCTCGAAGTCTGGCACGGCCGCGCGATCCCCTACGAGGGCAACTACTCCCAGTATCTGATCCAGCGCAGCAAGCGCCTGGAAGCGCAGGAGACGGCCGAAGCACGTCGAGCGAAGTTCCTCGAGCGCGAGCTCGAGTGGATCCGCATGAACCCGAAGGCACGCACGACCAAGAACAAGGCGCGCCTGAAGAACTACGACAAGATGCTCGAGACCGAGGTCGAGGAACGCGACGACACGGTCGAACTGCACATTCCTGCAGGTAAGCGCCTTGGCGACACCGTGGTGCGCTTCGAGAAGGTCGACTACTCGTACGACGGCGTGAACAAGGTCGTCGACAACCTCTCCTTCGAGATGGCGCCGGGCGACATCCTCGGCATCGTCGGCCCGAACGGCACCGGCAAGACCACGTGCCTCAAGCTCATCACCGGCAGGTTGCAGCCGCAGAGCGGTCGCGTGGTGATTGGCCAAACCGTCGAGTTGTGCCACGTTGACCAAGAGCGCGAGTCGCTCGATCCGACGAGGACGGTGTGGCAGGAGATCAGTGAAGGCCAGGACATCATCAAGCTCGGCAAGCTCGAGGTGAACAGCCGCAGCTACGTGGCGAAGTTCAACTTCACCGGCCAGGACCAGCAGCAACTCGTCGGCTCCTTGTCCGGCGGTCAGCGCAATCGCGTGCAGCTCGCCAAGATGCTGCGCCGCGGCGGCAACCTGATCCTCCTCGACGAGCCGACCAACGACTTGGACCTCGACACGTTGCGCGTGCTCGAAGAAGCGATCCAAGAGTTCCCCGGATGCATGGTGGTCGTGTCCCACGATCGCTATTTCTTGGACCGCATCTGCACCAAGATCCTCGACCTCGCTAACTACGAGGCAGGCAAGTACCTCGACAGCCTGTAACCCAATCTGGAGCTTCCCATGCGTTCGATCCTCACAGCGATTGTTTCGATAGCGTTCGTCGCGTCCGCGACCTTGGCGCAAGACAAGGTCACGCTCGACAACGGCGATGTCCTGACCGGCAAGGTCAAGACGATGGCCGACGGCAAGCTGACGGTGAACTCCGCAGCACTCGGCGACGTCGTCGTCCCGATGGCCAACGTCAAGAACCTGCAGACGGCCGAAGAAGTGCAACTGCGCACGACGACTGGCGATCTCATTCGCCGTCGCATCCTCGGCATCGACAGCGGCACGTTGCGTTTCGATGGCGCCGACACCGAGTTGGTGTCCAACCTCGACAAGATCAACCCGCCCGAGCAGAAGGACGCGGAGTGGACTGGCGCGCTCAAGCTCGGCGCCGGCTTGATCACGGGCAACACCGAACGGCGCAGCGTGAGCGGCGCGTTCGACGCAGAACTGCGCCGCACCGAGGATCGCCTCACTTCGGACGCGCAGTGGGACTACGCGCAGGACCAGGATCGCACGACGAGCCAGTGGAACCTGACGCAGCGCCGCACGGGCGCAGGCCTCAAGTACGACCGATTCGTCACGGAGTCGACATACGCGCTCGCGACGACTCGCGTGCTCGGTGACACGCTCGCGGACCTCGATCTGCGCTGGACGGCCGGTCTCGGTTACGGCTTCCAACTGCTCGATAGCGAAGAGACCAAGCTCACCGCCGAAGCCGGTCTCTCCTACTTGACCGAGACGTATCGCTCTGGCGCGCCGAGCGACGACTACGTCGCGGCTCGCTTGGCCTACAAGCTCCGCCATACGTTCAACGAGCGAACCAAGCTCATCCACGGCGTCGAAGCGTTCCCAAGCACCGAGGACAGCGACGACGTCTACCTCCAGGCGACGACGGAGCTGCGCACCAACCTGACCGACAGCATGATCGGTTCGATCGCGTGGGTCTGGGACTACGACAACACGCCTGCGCCCACGCGCGAACGCAGCGACCACCGCGTGCTGCTGACGGTCGGCTGGAGCTTCTGAGCCAGTAGGCCGCGTTGGATCGCTCGCCCGACGCGCTGC
>JBEELK010000164.1:0-5316 GCA_041168165.1 Planctomycetota bacterium
GCGACCGTACCGACGACGAGCACAAGTGGTGGCCGATCGCGGACGACGTGCGCGCGCTCGCCGTTCGTTGCGCCGTGATGCCGGAACCGGACGAAGGCGGCGGATTTGGCGTCGCCGGCCGATGGTGATCTCCACAGGAGCGTTGCGGGCCGAACGGCGCCGCGGCCGATAGAGTCTCTCGTCCCCATGGCCTACGACCTCAACCAGCTGGTGATCCCGACGCTCGAGCGCGCATTCCCCGTCGTGCGCCGGGAACTGCAAGGGCTCGACCTCAAGCAGGACTTCTACCCCTGGCCGCAGTCGGATGGCTACACGGGCACGTGGAGCGTGTTCGGGCTGTTCTTCAACTGCGAGCCCTACCTGCCGATCGACTTGCCGAAGAACCAGGCTCGGTGCCCCGAGACGGTCAAGATGCTGAAGTCGCTGCCGCGGCTCGTCGACGCTGGCTTCTCGCTGGTCGGAGCCAACTCGCGCATCCTGCCGCACTCCGACAACTACGGGCCCAAGCTGCAGCGCTTGCACCTCGGCGTGCAGGTGCCCAAGGGCAGCGAGATGATCGTCGCGGGCCAGAAGATGGAGTGGGAAGAGGGGCGCGTCGTGATGTTCGATCGCTCGCAGATCCACGAAGTGACCAACACGTCGGCGGAGCCGCGCGTCGTGTTGTTGTGCGACTTCGAGATTGCGGACTGAGCGGTTGGGCGCGGTCGCGCCCTTTCGCCGCGCTGCAGTAGACGGCACGATCCGCACGCACATGCGCCGCGCGCCTTTGTTCTGGTCCGTGCTCGTTCTCGCCGTTGCGGTTGCGTTCGCGCACGCGTGGTCGCTGGGATGGACGTGCGACGACGCCTACATCTCGTTCCGCTACGCGAAGAACTTCGTCGACGGCAACGGGCTCGTGTTCAACCTCGATCCGACGGAGGCGCCGGTCGAGGGCTACACGAACTTCACGTGGACGATGTGGCTCGCGGTCGGCATCGCGCTCGGGTTCACGGGCGACTTGTTGGAGACGTGGTCGATCTTCTGGGGCGCGTTGTTGCACGCGGCCACCGTGTTCTTGCTCGGCTTTGGCGCATGGCGCAGCAGCCGAGGAACTGCGCTCGTGCCGATCGCAGCGCCTGCTTATGCCGCGAGCTATGCCGCGGCGTCGCTTGCGCCAGCTGGGCTCGAGACTGCGCTGTTCACGTTCTTGGGCGTGGCGATGTGGTTGCTTTCGATCGAGCGACGCTGCGGCAAGAAGTTGTGGCTGCTCGGATTCCTCGGCGCGTTTGCCGCGATGACGCGGCCAGACGGCGCGCTGTTCGTGGCTGCGGCTGGCGCGATGGTCCTGCTCGATGCGATGTCGGCGAAGAGCCCGCGCATCGTGCTCGCGTATGCGATGCCGATCGTCGGGTGCGTCGTGCCCTACGTGCTGTGGCGACACGCCTACTACGGCTACTGGGTGCCCAACACGTTCTTCGCCAAGAGCGGCGGCGATCCGCACGTGGAACAAGGCTGGAACTACGTCGTCGATTACTTCGTGTGCTACGGCTTCACGCTCGTGCCTGCGGCAGCCTTGCTGCTGGCGTTGCCGCTGCGACGGAAGGGACTGTTTGCGGCAGTCGATCCGTGGAGCGGTCCGCGCGCGGGCATTGCGACTGCGCTGTTTGTGTTGCCCTATGTCGCATTCGTCGCGTGGGTCGGCGGCGACTTCATGTTTGGGCGCTTCTTGTTGCCCGTGACGCCGCTCGTGCTGATTGCGTTGGATCTCTGGCTGCAGAAGTCGCGGCCCCTGTGCGTTGCCGCGATGGGCATGGCGACGATGGGCATGCTGTTCCGCAACGACCCGCCCTACCTGTTGGACTACGCAGGCGCGGTGTCGGACAACCGTGCGATCAGCGTCGTCGAAGTGCAGCCGGGGATGCCGCTCACGGAGTACGCGCGCATCGCGGGCCATGAGATGAAGCGCCTGTTCGACGGGCTCGAAGTGCGACTCGGCGTCGCGGGCGGTCACGCCAACTTCGCCTACCGCGCCGAGGTGCCGGTGGCAGTCGAATGCGCCGCGGGCCTGACCGATGCCTACATCGCGCACATGCCCGTGCCGCCGCGCGGCAAGGTCGGCCACGAGCGCCCATGGCCGCTCTACCCGGATTACCTGCTGAAGCGAAAGCTGCACTTCATGCTCGAAGGCAGCTACGCAACGGGCGGCATCTGCGACCAATACCGCGCGCTCGCGTTCCCGCTGCCCGGCTTGCCCGATGCGCTTGCGATGCCGGTGCGCATCGTGACGTGGGACAGCAAGCTCATGGCGGAGTTGCGCCGTCGCCAGCCGCGCTTGCTCGGCAGCGACTTTGAGGGCGCGCTCGATGCCTACATCGCTGCGATGCCGACGAAGTCGAAGGCGCAGGTCGAGAAGGACTTCGCGGATTTCCGCGCGTTCTACTTCGACCATGCCGACGACGCGGCGCGGCGCGCTGCGTTCGAGTCGTTCTTGAAGTGAACGACGATGCGCTGCGGCGACGCAGCGCGATTGCGATCAGCGGCGCGAACGCAGCGCGATGAGCAGCGCGATCGTCAGCGATGCGATCGCCGCGATGCCGAGCATCAGGACCGGGCTCGTGCCCGAGTGCTGCGCGTGGCTGGGGTTGTCGCTGTGCGGAGTCGCGTCGTTGTGACCCGCCGCGTCGCCGTGACCCGTTGCTTCGCCGTGTCCTGCGGCATCGCCGTGGCTCGCCTTCGCATCGCCATGGGCCTCGCCGTGCGCATCGTGCGCATCGTGGCTCGTCGGCTGCTGGTGCGAATCCTGCGCGGCGTGGCTGTCGTGCGGGGCCGCGTCCCCGTGCGCAGTGCCGTGCGTATCGGCGGCGTGCGACGGTTCTCCGTGGGCCGGTTGCTCGTGGCCGTGATCGGTGTGCTGCGTCTCTGCCGCTGGGGCAGGATGCGCAGCGTGCTCATCGTGGCCCGTTGCAGTGGGGGCCTTGGCGTTTTCCCCGTGGGCATTCTCGTGGCCGTGTGCGTCCGCCTTCGCGTGCTCTTCGTGCTGCTTCGCCGCGCCGTGCGATTCGTCGTGCGCGTCGGTGCGAGTCGTCTGCTTGCGCGGCTTTGCCTTGGCCGCGGGGTGCGCAGTCTTGGCCTCCGGCAGCCACTCCACGTCGCCGCTCTCGAGGTCGTAGCTCGCGGCGATCGCGAGGAACCGCCCTTGTTCTTCGAGGCCGCGCAACCACGCGCTCTTTTGCGTCACCGCCGCCGCAGCAGCCTGGGCCGCAGCAGAGCTGTTTTGTGACGTGCACTTGGCGTGGCCCAGCACGACCAGCAGCGGCGCTCCGCCGTGCGCGACCGCGAGTTCGACGCTCGCGAGCGCGGCGTCGGTCAGCGCGGCCTCGGGCGTGCGGATGACCGCGATCTCGCCGATGCCGCAGTCAAACAAGTGCTCGGGCACGACGCGCGCGTCGCTGCACGCGAGCACGACGGCGAACGGCTGCAACTCGGCTGCGGTCGCGCGCCGCGCTGCCGAGCGGTCGCCAAGCGGCGCGCCGTCGCTGACGAATCGGCGGTTGCCCGCCTGCAGCGCGCGCAAGGCCACGTGCGGCGCCATCGTCTGCGGCACGGCTTCGTGCGCCTTCATCGCATCGTCTTCGCGGATCGGCGTCGCGTGCGGCACGAGCCAGTGCACTTCGCCGGTGGCAGGCACGTAGCGCGCCGGGCGCACCTCGAACCGGCCGATGGTGGCGAGGCGCTGTAGCTCAGGGCTGCGGCGCAGGCACTCGGCCGCGGTCGCCGCCGCGTGGTCCTCGACCACGGCTTCCAGCGTCGCCTTGGCCGTGAGCGCGCGTTCGGTCACGCGATGCACGGAAGGAGCCATGCGCGCGAGGTGTTCGAGCAGCGTCGAGCTTGTGGAGACCGACGATGGGTGCGTCGCCTGTGCGATTGCGAGCGAGGCCGCGCCGCAGTCGTCGTGGCCGAGCACGACCAGGGTGGTGGCTCCGAGGTTCTTGGCGGCGTCCTCGATCGCGTCCACGGTGGCCACATCCAGGCAGTGGCCCGCGGTGCGGAGCACGAGCAGTTCCCCGAGGCCCAGGCCGAACACGAACTCCGGCGGCGCTGCGGCGTCGGAGCAGCACAGCACGATCGCCTTCGGGTTCTGGGCGCGCGCGGCGGTGCGCCGTGCTCCGGCACCCAACTTGGGCGCCGCGGCTTCGCCGCTGCGGAAGCGCGCGTTGCCCTGTTCGAGCAGCTGCATCGTCGCGACCGGCGATGGCGCGGTGGCCGGCGTCGGTTCGGTCGGACGCTGGGCAAGTGCCTGGGCCGAGCCGAGGCAAGCGACGAGCAAAAGCTGCGGGAATCGTGCCGTGGTCACGCGTTGTTCCTGGTTTTCGGGTTTGCGAACGCCGATCCGCGTGCCCATCGGCTTGGTCTTCGGCGCATCTGGACGGTGGCTCGGTCCGCGCCTTGGCAGGGGAATGAAGTCCGCCCGGGATTGCGCGGCCATTGACGCGTTCCCGGTGGTCGCTACCGTTCTTGCCCCTTAACCCAGGCCCGTGGCTGCCGCGCATTTCCCCGATGCGGCATCTGCAGCCCCGTCACTACGCACTTCCAGGTACTCATCATGTCGCAACCCGACAACTCCACCGCGTCGAAGAAGGAGTCGAAGGACGTCCAGCAGATCCGCATGCTGCGCAACTTCGGCGTCATCGCGCACATCGACGCCGGCAAGACCACGTTCAGCGAGCGCATCCTCTACATCACCGGCAAGAGCCACAAGATCGGTGAGGTTCACGAGGGCGCTGCCACGATGGACTACCTGGAGGAAGAGCGTAAGCGCGGCATCACGATCACGTCGGCGGCAACGACCTGCCACTGGCGCGGCCACACGATGAGCCTGATCGACACCCCAGGCCACGTTGACTTCACGGCAGAAGTCGAGCGCTCGCTGCGCGTCCTCGACGGCGCAGTCGGCGTCTTCTGTGGCGTTGCTGGCGTGCAGCCGCAGTCCGAGACGGTGTGGCGCCAAGCCAACCGCTACAACGTCCCCCGCGTCGCGTTCGTCAACAAGCTCGACCGCACGGGCGCTGACTTCGACAAGGCTGTCCAGTCGATGCGCACGCGCCTGAACGCCAACCCGGTCCCGATCGTCATGCCGATCGGCAAGGAGAAGGACTTCCTCGGCGTCATCCACCTCGTGGAGATGAAGGCCTACTACTGGACTGGCGAGGACGCGGACGCCCGCGAAGTCCACGTCAAGGAGATCGCCCCTGAGATGCTCGACGAGGCCAAGAGCCGTCGCGAGAAGATGATCGAGGCGGTCGCCGAGTTCCACGATCCGCTGCTCGAGAAGTTCGT
>JBEELK010000165.1:0-6732 GCA_041168165.1 Planctomycetota bacterium
CGAGAACGTCGCGAGAACGAGCGACGATCCCGGCCCCGAGATCGAACGCAACTCGGTGATGCCTTCGACGGTGTTGACCGCTTCTTCGATCGGCTGGCTGACCGTGACCTCGACCTCTTCGGGCGCGGCGCCAGGCAGCACGGTGCGCACCGTGACGGTCGGCAAGTCGACGGCGGGATAGCGATCGACCGGCAGCTTGAAGAAGCCGACGGCACCCGCGACCACCATCAGCATCACGAGCATCGTCGCGAAGACCGGGCGATCGATGCAGATCTGGGCGAGCTTTTGCACGGCTCAGTCCACGACCTTGACGGGCATGCCCGGCACGAGGCCGCGCGGATCCGCGACGATGCGCTGGTCCTTTGCGAGCCCGCGCACAACCTCGACGAGTTCGCTGCCCGAAGCCGAATCACCGACGACGAAGCCGAGTTCGACGAGCACGTCTTTGATGCGCCCCTCGTGCACGCAGTAGACGCGGTCGACGCCGGCAAACGACGCAATCGCCGACTTCGGCGCCGCGATCGCAACGCGCTCCGCACCGGTCTCGATCGTCGCGCGGCAGAACGACCCGCTGCGCAGCGCGCCATCCGTGTTCTGCACTTCGGCCTCGACGAGCAGCGTGCGATCGACCGTGTCGATCGACGGACCAAGGCGTCGCACGACTGCGCGATGCACAGCAGCGCCGCTCGGTTCGCCATCGACCGAAAACGCGACCTGCTGGCCTGCGGCAACGAGCGGCGCCTGCCGCTCGGGCACGCGCAGCCGCAATCGCAGCGGATCGTTGCGCAGCATCGTGACGACGCGCGTTCCGGGTTGCACGAAGCTGCCGCGCGCCGCATGCCGCGCCTCGACTCGACCCGCAAACGGCGCCACGAGTTGCGCGTCGGCGCGTCGCTTCTGCGCGAGCGCGAGTTCGACCTTGCGCTGCGCCAACTCCGCGAGCCACGTCGCAACTTGCTCTTCGGCCGCCTGCAACCGGCTCTGCGCGACGGCGACCGCCGCGACTGCGGTGTCGAGCGCCGCTTGGCTGCCGAGCCCTTGGCCCGCGAGCTCGCGCACGCGATCGCGCGCGAGCCCAGCTTCGACGAGCACGGCCTTGGCTTCGCGCACAGGCGCACTCTGCGCCGGATCGACCGCATCGCTGCTCGCGTCCAACGGCAACGACAACCGCACGCGCGCCACTTGCAACGCCGCTTCGGCGCGCGCGCATTCGAGTTCGAAGTCGGCGAGGTCGAGCGACGCGATGCGCTGGCCAGCTTGGACCAAATCACCGACGTCGACGTCGAGCAAAAGAATGCGGCCCGGCACCTGGAAGCCCAGGTCCGCCGACTCATCGGGCGCGAGCGTTCCCGTCACGAGCACCGTGGTCTTGGCGCGCAACTCGGACGGCGCGATCAGCCGCACTTGCTTGGGCTCTTGCGCAGGCCGCGCAGGACCCGCGCCGCCGCCGCCGCCGCATGCCGCGAGCAGCGCCACGCACCACAGTGCCTTCTGCATCACGAAGCCACCACGCGCAGGTCGCTGCAGAACCGGTCCGCCATCTCCTGCGTGAACGGCAGGTCGGGATGCCGCACGACGATCCAACCATCGCCGACGATCACCTTGCGCCAATCGCGCCGCGGCTCGCCGATCGGCGTCAGCTCCAAGTTGGCGACGTGCTGGCCGTAGCGCTGCATCAAGCCCTCGAGCCCGTCGTAGCGGCGCACGATGCCTTCGCCATCCGCGCGCTTGAACACCATCGCCGCGTTGTACTTGCGCGTCACATCCTGCCCGAGCGTGCCGTGCACGACCGCGTGCGCCCACGCGCGGAACAGGTCCATGTCGTTGGCGTAGTTCATCGCGTGCACGAGTCGCGCGCCGGCTGCGCGCGCGCCGATCTCGCCAAACACCGCCTCGCCCTTCTTGGTGTGGAACCACTCCATGTGCGTGAAGCCGGTCTCAAACGACAGCGCCTTCAGCACGCGGCGGCCGAGCTCGACGCCAGGCCGCGGCAAGGGCTGCGACAGGTCGCGGAGCACGATGTTCTGCATCGAGATCCACGGGTTGTGCTGCAGGTCGAGCGGCTTGGGTCGATACCACGCGACGTTCTCGTAAAGCACGTTGCCGTCGCGGCAGATCGTGTCGTAGGTCAGCTCTTCGCCTTCGATGAACTCCTCGACCGACAGTTCGTCGACGTGCCGTGTCGCTTGCAGCGCGCGCTCAAACTCCGCCTTGTCGTTGCAGCGATGCGTGTCCTT
Source organism: Planctomycetota bacterium (assembly GCA_041168165.1). GTDB lineage: Bacteria > Planctomycetota > UBA1135 > UBA1135 > UBA2386 > SXPK01. The sequence continues at coordinate 2,238 of JBEELK010000165.1, forward strand.
GCTGCCCGCGCCCGCGATCGGCTTCACGATCGCCGGATAGCCGGTGCGCTCCACCGCGGCCCACGCCTCCTGCACGGTGCGCGCGCGGCCGTGGCGCGGCACGCGAATGCCCGCCTTCTCGACCGCGAGCTTCATCGACTCCTTGTCGCGGAACGGCAGCGTCTGCTCGACGGTCATGCCGGGCAGCGCAAACTCCTTGCGCATGCGAGCGGCGAGGAACATCTGCGTCTCCCACAGCGACTCGACGCGGTCGATCGAACGGCCGCGCAGCCAGTTGCGCACCGCTTGGATCGTCGCGTTCTCATCGCCGAGGCTCTGCACCTGCAGGTAGTCGGCGAGCCCATGCCGCGCTTCCTTGGGCAACGCCTGCGGCGGCTGGTCGCCTATGCCAAACACCTTGGCGCCGACTTGCGCGAGGCCGCGCACAAACAGGGGCATCTCGGCGGGAAAACCGGGGCTCAAGAACAGGACGTTCATCGGGTCGGATCTCGCTTCTTTTCTGCGGGTTCGCTGCGGGGACGAAGGCGACGACGGGCTCGTGGATCAGCCGAGTTCGACCACGACGCGGTCGGCGAGTTGCTGCACCGCGCGTTCGACGATGCGCGTGTCGGTGTGGCGCACGATCACGTAGCCCTCGCCTTCGTAGCTGTCGGACTTGGGCTGGCCGGGTTTTGGGATCTTGGCTTCGACCACCAAGTTGCCGAGCGCCTCGCGCATCTCGTCGAGCCCGCGCACGGCCTTGACCGTGCCCTGGCCCTTGCCGCGCAAGTAGACGCAGCCCGCCGAGTAGACGCGTTCGCACGGCTCCAGCGTGCCGGTCACCATCAACTGCGCCCACGCGCGATACATGTCCGTGTCGTGCGCGTAGCTCATCAACGTCATGAACTGCGCGCCCGGCGGCCGCGCCGCAGCTTCGCCGATCGCGATCGAGCCGTCCTTGCGCCGAAACCACTCCATGTGCGCCATGCCGGTCCAAAGTCCCAGCGCCTTCAGCGCGCGCGGCCCGGCTTCGCGGATCTTGTGGTAGCGCTCGTCCATCACGTCGCGCGGCAGCACGACGCACCACTGCACCTCGTCGTCTTCGAGCACGCGCAGCGGCGTCGGGTGGTATTCGGAAATGCTGAAGAACCGCACTTCGCCATCGATCGCGATCGCGTCGAACGAGAACTCCTGCCCCTGCACGAACTCTTCGAGCAGCACGGAGCGCTCTGGGCCGACTTGCACCGAGCGCAAGAACGCGCGCAGTTCGCCTTCGTCCTTCGCGCGCACCGTCGTCTTGGCGCCAGCGCCCGCGGGCGGCTTGCCGACGACCGGGTAACCGATGCCGCGCGCCCACGCGAGCCCCTGCTCGAGGTCGCGGCACAGATGGAAGCGCGCGCACGGCAACCCGTGCTCACTGAGCACCGCCTTCATGCGCGCCTTGTCGCGGAAGTTGCTCGCTTCCTGCTTGTCCATGCCGCGGATGCGCAGCGCCTCGCGCACTTCGGCGAGCGGCTCCTGCAGCGGCTCGAGGATCCCGAGCAGCGCCTGGATCGGGCCCATCTGCCGCGAAAGATTGCGCACCGCCACGGTCAGTTGCTGCGCCGACAGGCCGTCGTCGATGCGCACGAAGCCCGCGAGCGCGTTGCGCACTTCGGTCGGCAGCTTCTCGACCGGGTCCTGCGAGACGACCGCAAGGCGCACGCCCTGCAACATCGCCGCCGCGCGCAGAAAGCGCACGGAGCTCTCCATCATGAAGGGCACGGCGAAGACGACGTTCTGCATCGCCGCATCCTAGATCGCCCTTGCCGCGATTTCGCGCATCGAGACCGCGGTCGCGCGCGATCGCCGCGCTTGCGAACGCGCGCTTGCCTCTGGCTGCCGCGGCGGTTGTCATCCCACGATGCGCCCGCTTTCGATCGCCATGGTCGGTTCTGAAGCCGCTCCCTTTGCCAAGACGGGAGGCCTCGCCGACGTCATCACCGGCCTCTCGCGCTACCTCGCCTCGCAAGGCCACGACGTGCGCGTGTTCTTGCCGTACTACAAGCGCGTCGCCGAAGCCGCGATCGAGCCGCCGTTCGTCGAGAACGGCAAGGACATCCAAGTCCGCTGCGGCGGCCGCACGATCAGCTTCTCGCTGCGCGCGGGCGAGCTGCCGGGCAGCAAGGCCAAGCTCTACCTCGTCGACTGCCGCGAGCTGTATTGGCGCGACGCGCTCTACACCCAGGATGGCGATGAGGCGCTGCGCTTTGCGTTCTTGTCGCGCGCCGTGCTCGAAACCTGCCAGCGGCTGTCGTGGGCGCCCGATGTGTTGCACTGCAACGACTGGCACACCGCGTTGCTGCCGCTCTACCTCAAGACCGTCTACCACTGGGACCGCTTGTTCCAGAAGACCAAGACGGTGCTGACGATCCACAACATCGGCTACCAGGGCATGTTCCCGGACAGCGTGCTCGACCAGATCGGCCTCAACGACCAGCGCGCGCACGTCCACCACGGCGACCTCAAGGACGGCAAGATCAGCTTCTTGAAGACCGGCGTGCTGCACGCCAACAAGCTCACGACCGTCTCGCGCACGTATGCCAAGGAGATCCAGACCGCCGAGTACGGCATGGGCATGGAAGAACTGCTGCGCACGCGCAGCCACGACCTGTCCGGCATCGTCAACGGCGTCGACTACGGCGATTGGGATCCCAAGAACGACCCGCTGATCCCGCACCGCTACTCGGCGAGCGACATGTCCGGCAAGGCCAAGATGAAGGCAGCACTGCTCGCGCGCATGGGCCTGCCCTATGACCCAAAGGCCCCCGTGTTTGGCGTCGTGTCGCGCCTCACGTCGCAAAAGGGCTTTGACCTGTTTGCCGACTCGATCCCGATCTACCTGCAGCGCGAGAACATGCGCCTATGCGTGCTCGGCTCGGGCGACCAGCACCACGAGAGCTACTTCCAATGGCTGCGCGACACCTGGCCCACCAAGGTCGGCATCTACCGCGGCTACCACGATGAACTCGCGCACTGGGTCGAAGCCGGCAGCGACGTGTTCTTGATGCCGAGCCGCTATGAACCCTGCGGCCTCAACCAGATGTATTCGCTGCGCTACGGCACGCCGCCCGTCGTGCGCAAGACCGGTGGATTGGCGGACACGGTGCAGGCGTGGGATCCCAAGACGGGGACCGGCACGGGCTTCACGTTTGACGACTTCTCAAGCCACGCGCTGAGTGGAACGCTGAACTGGGTGTTCCAGAACTGGCAGGATCAGAAGGGCTGGCAGAAGCTGGTCCAGAACGGGATGGCGATGGACTTCAGCTGGACGAAGCAGGGGGTTGAGTATGAGGGGTTGTATCGGGGGATGTGTGGGTAGGTAGCGGGTTGGGGTCGGCATTCGCAGCATGCCGACCACGTTTCAGTCCGAAGGGCTCAATGGAGACAGCATCCGCCTGATGGACTCCATATTCGCGGAGCAGGGTCTCAGCACGCTGCATACACACCGGCTTCAGTGACGCCCACTCGGCGCACTAGAAAACGATGCTGCCGGAAGAGGTAAAGACATAGTACCTGTAGCCGCCATTCACCAGCACGGTTGGGTTGCCAGTTATTGAAGAAGCCCCTAGGAGGGTGGAAGGGTAGCGCAGAATCACGACACCAGAACCACCTGCGCTGCCGTTGTAGCTACCCAGTGAATACCCACCGCCGCCGCCGCCGCCGGTGTTCGCAACACCAGTTGAAGGAGTTCCTGAAGTTTGCGATCCACCCGGTGCACCTCCGCCATTGACGGCGGAACGGCCCACAGGGGAACCACCTCCGGCGAACCAACCAGCAGGGAAACCACCAGCAACAGCGAACTGCGGGAACTCTAGGCCTATGCCAGCCAGGAACCCGTTGGTCCAAGAAGTAGCAGGAGCTCCAGCACCGCCACCAGGGCCACCTCCACCACCAGGACCACCCTGCCCACCAGCATTTCCTTGCCCAAGAGTGCCGAGACCGGCGGAACCAGAGTTGCCACCGCCCCCGCCACCTGATCCACCGGAGGCTCCGGCACCTTGATTGCTATTGCACCCACCGCCACCTCCGACGGCCGTCATACCAAACGCTGAAGAGTTGCCTCCATTACCCGCAGCCCCAAGCGACGACGTGCCACCTGCTCCTCCAGCACCCACAGTGATGACATACACTGCACTAGGATTTACAGCTATCGCAGCGTTGTAGATGAGGCCGCCGGCGCCACCACCTGACCCGTTCGTAACTCCTTGAATTGCTTTTCCTCCACCACCCCCACCTGCCACCAGCAAGACTTCCACCTGATTGGCAATCAAAGATGCGATCGACACCTCCGCATCGTTGTTGGCCCAATACAGCGTGTTGGTGAAGAAGTTGAAGTCGACCGACTGCACATCGATCGGTAGGCCCGCCAGGAAGTTGTCCGGCGGGATGCCGACGTTGAGCACGTTGCTACCCGACGCGTCGAGAAGGCCGCTTGGCTGAAGGTAGATGTTGAAGAGATCGACGCGTGACACAC
>JBEELK010000166.1:0-53496 GCA_041168165.1 Planctomycetota bacterium
CGAACTTCGCGTTCTATCTGTTCACGGGAACGCTCGCGTTCAGCACGCTGACTGAGTCGACGACGGCCCACTGCGGCGTTGTCGTGGGCAACGGCAACCTCGTGAAGAAGGTGGCGTTCCCGTCCGAAGTGCTACCGATCCCGACCACGTTGGTTTCGATCTCCACGTGGCTCGTCGGAGTCGCGGTGGTGTGGGTCTCGTGGGCCGTATGCGCGTTGTGCGGGATCGAGGTCGCCACGATGCAACTCAGCTGGAACATGCTGATGCTGCCGGTCGTGATCCTGATCCAGTTCGCGATGATCCTCGGCATCGGTTTGTTCTTGGCGAACCTCTACGTGTTCGTCCGCGACATTCGGCACATCTACGGCATCGTGACGATGGTCTGGATGTTCCTGAGCCCGGTGTTCTGGGCTCCGGCGACTGTGGTCGAGAAACTGGGCCAGGAGACGGCAGACCTGATCTTTGCGTGCAACCCGGCCTACTCGCTGGTGATGTCGCAGCGCATGGTGCTCGGAGCGACCGACGCCACGATCGAAGGCGGGCAGTCGTTTGTGTTCGGGGATTTCTGGGCCCACCTAGGAATCTCGGCAGCCTGGGCCTCTGCATTCTTGGTGCTGGGCTACAGCACGTTCGTGAGCAGGAAGCACAAGTATTCCGACCTCGTCTGAGTGGTCCCAACTGCTCCGCTCGGTCGTCTGCGCTTGCGCTGCACCGGTGGTGATTGGGGTTCCCGCGAGGTGGGCGAGCCGCGATCGTGTGCCTGCGTCCGGCGCAGAGATCGCAAATCGTTTGTGACTCTCCACAGATCGACCGTTGCGTCGGAGAGCTCCGGTCCGTATAAAGCTTCGCCCTTTCGTTCCTAGACTGCGCGCACGCGACCACGATCGATGACCCTCGGCATCCTTGGCAAGAAGCTGGGCATGACCCAGATTTTCCGCGACGACGGCACCTGCATCCCCGTAACGGTGGTGCAAGCCGGACCTTGTCGTGTTTTGCAGGTCAAGATGATCGCGTCCGGCGAACATCCTGAGGGCCACCGCACGAGCACGGGCAACCGGGGCAAGAAGAGCGGCAAGCAAGAGCGGGCCCGCTCTGCGGACGGCTACTACGCTGTTCAACTCGGCTTCGGCGATAGGCCGGCGCGGACAAGCAGCAAGGCGGAGCTTGGCCACGCGAAGAAGGCGGGCCTGGACACCACGCGCCACTTCATCCGCGAGTTCCGTCTCGGCGAGGCGCCGACGGTTAAGCCGGGTGAGGATGTCACGCTGAGCATTTTCGATGGCGTTTCCAACGTCGATGTCGTCGGCACGACCAAGGGTCGCGGCTGGACGGGCACGATCAAGCGCTGGAACTTCCATCGCCAGCCGACCTCGCACGGTAACTCGCTGAGTCACCGCACGGCGGGTGGCCTGGGTCGTCAACACTCGATCAGCAAGGGTGTGCCGAAGGGCAAGAAGATGGCCGGTCACTACGGTGTCGAGCGCGTCACGGTCCAAAACCTCGATGTGATCAAGGTCGACGCAGAGCGCAACCTCGTCTACCTGCGCGGTGCGATCCCCGGCCACAACAATGGCTACGTGATGCTCCAGAAGAGCATCAAGATCAAGATCAAGCGCTGATCTAGGCCCAAAACCCTAACGACTCGCAAGACACATCATGGCACGCTCGCGTCAAAAGAATGGCGGCCCGACCCGCGGCCGTTTCAAGAAGAAGAAGCTCGGCAAGGGTTACCTTGCCAACCGCTCCGAGACCGGCAGCAATCGCCCGGTCCTGCGCATCACTGAGCCCGAAGCGGCAGACGCTTCGGCGCCGAAGAAGGGCTGATCCCTCGGGGCGACCCAGCTCGCCTGAGGTCGCCCTTCTGCACGCCCCTCGCGCATGTCCGCGCTAGAGGTTGACGTGGTCGTCATCGGCGGTGGCGCCGCTGGCCTATTTGCTGCAGCAACTGCGGCGAACCGCGGCCGCACTGTGGTTCTGCTCGAGAAGAACGAGCGCCCTGGCCTGAAGATCCTGATCAGCGGCGGTGGTCGTTGCAACGTCACGACGACACGCAGCGGCAAGGACCTGGAGCTGCAATACGGCGAGCGCCGCGGGCGCTTCCTGCGGCATGCGCTGCATGGCCTGCCGCCGACATCGGTGGTGGCGCACTTCGATAGCCTAGGCGTGCCGCTGCGCGAGGAAGACCTCGAGAAGCTGTTCCCGGTGTCGCAGAAGGCTCGCGATGTGCTGGAAGCCTTGCTCGCCGATTGCCGCAATCAGGGCGCGCAGATCGTCACCAATGCACCGGTCGCTTCGGTTGCCCGCGAGGCCGAACGCTTCGTCGTTGCAACGAACACAACGCAATGGCGTGCGCACAGCGTCATCGTGGCGACGGGAGGCCTCAGCTATCGCAAGACTGGCGCGACTGGCGATGGCTACGGCTTCGTGCGCTCCTTTGGCCATTCGATCACGTCGACGTATCCCGCGCTCGCGCCGCTCCAAGTCGATGCTGCGTGGGTGCGTCAATTGCAGGGGATCGTGCTGCATGGCGTCGAGATCGCGTCGATGGACCGTCACGGCCGCATCAAGACGCGTCGCACGCGGCCAGTTCTGTTCACGCACAAGGGGCTGTCCGGGCCAGCGCCGATGGATCTCGCGGGCGATATCGAAGAGTCGAATGGCGGAATGGTGCGCCTCGACTTCGCGCCAAACGCGTCCATTGCTGAGTTGGAGGTGCTGTGGCTTGAGTCTGCAAAGCAGCATGGCAAGCGACTGGCTGCATCGCTGTTGCCTGCGGAGTTGCCGGATCGTCTTCGCACCGCGCTGTGCGCGCTCGCTGGGTGCGAAGGCATCACGCTTGCAAACCTTGATCGCGCCGCGAGGCAGCGTCTGCTCAGCGTGGTCAAGGATCTCCGCGTGCCATGCGAGCGAAGCCTTGGATTCGACCACGCAGAGGTAACTCGCGGCGGCGTCGCTCTCGACGAAGTGGATCCAAAGTCGATGCAATCGCGGCTGCAGCCCGGCCTGTTTCTGTGCGGAGAGGTGCTCGACATCGACGGCCCTATCGGTGGTTTCAACTTCCAAGCAGCCTTTGCGACGGGGCGCGTCGCAGGCCTACACGCGTAGCGCGCGCTCGCTACGTTCGCGAAGTGCTCGGCGACACCATCTTTGCCACTGCAAGCGCTCCGGGGGCATCCGCGCGTGCAGTCGTGCGCATCTCCGGGCCGCTGGCGTTTGCAGCAGCTGAGTCTGCGTTACGTCGGGAGTTGCCACGCACGCGCTGTCAGTGCGAAGGCAGCGTGCATCTTGGGCATCTTGCGTCGCCTGCATTCGCGCTGTGCATGCCAGGGCCTCGCAGCTACACGGGCGAGGACTGCGTCGAACTGCACCTCGCGGGCAGCCCTGTTTTGATCTCCGAAGTCGCAGCACAGATGTGCGCTTCGTGCGGGCCAAGCTTGCGACCGGCATTGCCGGGCGAGTTCACGGCGCGCGCATGCCAGAACGGGCGCATCGATCTGGCGCAGGCAGAAGGCGTGCTGATGTTGATCCACGGCGAAGATGCGCGGCAACTGGCTCGCGGCGCTTCGTGGCTCGCAGGAGGGTTGTCCGCAGCGGTGGGGCGCGTGCGCAGTCTCGCGCAAGACGCGCTGGCGCTCGTCGAAGCTGGCCTCGACTTCGAGGCTGGCGACACTGGGGAAGTGAGCGAGTCGCTGTGGCGCGATCCGCTTGGCGCGGCGCATGCAGAAGCGATCGCGCTGGTCGCCGCGATGCCGCGAGCGATTGCCGGTGGTGAGGCGCTGCTGCTCGGGCGCAGCAACGCTGGCAAATCCTCGCTGTGCAACGCACTCGCGCAGCGCGAGGCTGCGTTGGTGGACGAAGTGTCTGGCACGACGCGCGACGTCTTGCGCGTGGAGTTGGCGCCCGGGGTCGCGGTCTGGGATGCCCCAGGCGACCTCGAGGCGCCTGTCGATGTGGACCGCGCCGCGTTGGCGCTGCGCAATCGGCTCGCAGGCCGAGCGTCGTCGGCGGTCGTGGTGGTCGACCCGATGGACATTCCCGTCCAACTCGCTGCCAGCCTTCCGTGCCTGTGCGTGGTGTGGACCAAGCGAGATCTGCGCGGCGATCCAACTGACGGTGACAGAGAGCGCCTCCGCCAAGTCGCGCCGTTCACCGAGGGATCGCCGCAGTTCGTTGTCAGTGCTGCGACCGACGAAGGCCTGCATGCGTTGCGCGCATTCTTGTCGGAGCGTTCGCGTCGCGGCGCTACGGACCCCGGCGGCCCGCAACGCCATGCGGCGAATCTCGCGCTGTCGGCACTGGCGCGCGCGGTTGCTGCACCGCAGGCGGAACTTGCGAGCCAGGACCTGCAAGAGGCTCTCGCAGCGTTGGGGCAGATCGACGGCCAGCACGGCGTCGAGGATTTGCTCGACCGTATCTACCGCCGCTTCTGCATGGGCAAGTGAGCCCAAGACGACGGAAACCCAGCATTTGGCGCAGGTTTCGCGTGGGTCTGCCTTTGACACACGATTCCTAGTGTCGGTAACGTCCGCCCGTTCGCCGATGGCGCAATAGCCTGGGGTCAGCCAGGCCGCAGCCGGAAGCGAACAGGTGCCCATGCGCTGTCCCTACTGCAAGGCCGACAATGACCGCGTCATCGACTCGCGCGCCAGCGCGGATGGTTTTGCCATCCGTCGGCGGCGTGTCTGCGCGGACTGCGGTCGGCGCTACACCACCTATGAGCGTGTCGAGACGGCTCCGCTCCGGGTGGTGAAGAAGAACGGCGAACGCGTGGCGTTCGACCGGCAGAAGGTGCTGAGCGGAATGATCCGCGCGTGCGAGAAGCGGCCCGTGTCGCTCGAGACTCTCGAGACGATCTCGGACCGAATCGAGCGGCAGTGCATGGAAGCCTTCGACAAGGAGGTGCCGAGCAAGGTCATCGGCGGCCTCATCATGCAGGAGCTGCGGCAACTCGATCAGGTGGCATACGTTCGATTCGCGTCGGTCTATCGCGAGTTCAAGGACGTAAGCCAGTTCCTCGAGGAGCTGAAGCCGATGCTCGAGAAGCGACGGGAGGGCGGAAACGATGAAGCGGCGGTCAGAGCATCTGGTCAAGAAGCGTGATGGTCGGATGGAGTTCTTGCGCGCGACGAAGCTCGCGCGTTCGGTCCATCTCGCATTGCAAAGCGTCGGCGTCGACGAAGACTGGCGTGCGCTCGATGTGACAACCGCGGTGCTCGCGGGTCTGCGCTCGCGGCGCGAACAGGTGTTGCTCGAAGGTGCCCCCGTGCTCAGTACGATCGAGCTGGCGTCCGCCGTGCAAGGCGTGTTGGTCGCGAACGGCCACGCTGCCGCAGCCGTCGCGTTCGAGGCGACGCAGAAGGATCGCGCGCTGCGCCGTGCGATGTTGTCGAGCCGCGGCCGCGGCTTGTCGATCGTCAACGAAGGTCCTGTGTCGTTGCCGCCAATCGGTCCGTCGTCCTCTAACCGTCTGACGAAGGGCTGATCTCATGCGCCTCAAGCGTCTCGTCGCCCGTGGCTTCAAGTCCTTCGCTGACCGCACCGAGTTCGAGTTCGACTCGCGGTTGACCGGCATCATCGGTCCCAACGGCTGCGGCAAGTCCAACGTCGTGGACGCCATCAAGTGGGTGCTCGGCGACCAGCGCGCCAAGAGCCTGCGCGGCACCGAGATGACCGACGTCATCTTCAAAGGCGCCGAAGGCCGCGAAGCCATGGGCATGGCCGAAGTGACGATCACGTTCGAGGATCCCGAAGGGAAGCTCGAGGGTCGCACCGAGATCGACATCTCTCGTCGGCTCACGCTCGAGAAGGAATCGACCTACCTGCTGAACGGCACGGAAGTGCGTCTCAAGGACGTGCGCGACGTGCTGCTCGACACCGGTCTCGGAACCGGCGGCTACTCCGTGATGGAGCAGGGCCGCATCGACGCCGTGCTATCCGCAAACCCGGAGGCTCGTCGCGCGATCTTCGAGGAAGCGGCCGGCATCTCGCGGTTCAAGCTGCAGAAGAAAGAAGCGCTGCGCAAGCTCGAGCGCACCGACCAGAATCTCGCGCGCGTCACCGACCTGTTGGAGGAGCGCAGCCGCCGCATTCGCAGCTTGCGCATCCAGGCTGGCAAGGCGCGGCGATTCCAAGAGCTGCAATCGGCGTTGCGCGACCTGCGCAGCGCGATCGCGGTGATCGAGGGCACGGAGTTGCGTTCTGCGTTGCACGATCAGCGCGCGCGGCTTGCGGAGCTCGAGGTCGCGCTCGACACGGCGATCTCTCGCCGCGAGGAGTTCGTGGATCGCGTAGCGGAGACGGATTCGACCATCGCGCAGTGCGCAGAAGCGCTGGAATCGGCGCGCGCAGAATGCCACCGAGTCCGTGGCGAACTGAACACGCAGCGCGAGCGCGCCCAGTCGCAAGCTCAGCGTCGCGATGACTTGCGCGCCGAGGCCGAACGCGGCCGCACTCGCGGCCAGACGTTGGCGAGCCAGCGCATGGAGCGCGGCACTTCGCTCGACGCGGCGCGCGACGAGCTCACGGCACGCGAAGAGGAGGCTGTCGATCTCGGGCGCCAGCTGGAAGAGCAGCGCGCGGCGGCAGGCGAGGCTCAGCGAAGCTTGCGAGCGCTGAGCTCGGAGCGTGAAGCGATTCGCTCGGAGTTGCTCGAGTTGCTGCACGCGCGCACACGCGCACGCAACGCAGCGGCGGATCAAGAAGCTCGTCTCGGCTCGGCGCGCGGACGCAGCAGCAAGCTTGAAGAGCGCCTTGCCGTGGTTTCGCGCGAGTCCGCAGAGTTGCAGACCCAGCGCGATAGCCTGGAATCGGACCGCGCATCGTTCCTCACGCGCGAGCGGTTCCTGCGCGAGCGCGAAGAGCGCGTCCTTTCCGACTTGCGCGATGCCGACGGCGAAGCTGCGGAGCTTGCCAGCGTCGAGTCCGAGCTGCGGCGCGAGTTCTCTGAGGTCGATGGCCGCCGCCAAGCGCTCGTCGCAATGGAGGCACAGTTCGAAGGCCTCGACCAAGGGCCCAAGCACGTGCTGTCAACGAAGCCAGAAGGTCTTCGTGGTCGGCTCGTGGATCTGCTCGAGATCGACCTCCAGCACAGTACCGCGCTAGAAGCGGCACTCGGCTCCTACGTGCAGGCGCTCGTCGTGGACACCCGCGCGAATGCTGGTCGCATCATCCAAGAGCTGCAGGAGAATCGACTCGGCCGCGTGCTGCTGCTCGTCGAGGAAGAATTCGCTGCGGAGCCCATCAGCGGCTCGTTCTTGCCCTTGCCAGAGTCGGCGCGCTCGCTGTTCGACCTCGTCCGCCCGGCTGGCAGTGGCGATGCGAGCCGTCGCATGCTCGCGTGGCTGCTGCGGGGCGTCGTGCTCGTCGAGTCGCTGGAACATGCGGATGCGACGCGCGCGGACCTCTGCTTCGTGACGTCGTCGGGCCAGCTGCTCTGCGGACCGCGCGTCGAGGGTGGTCACACTGCCGAAGGGCAAGCTGGCCTCGTCGTTCGTCGCTCCCAGATCCAGGAACTGCAACTCGCGGTCGACGCGGTGTCGCAAAAGTTGGCCTCGCTGCAGGGCGGCAAGGAGCGCGCGGTGTCGCGCGTCGATCGCCTGAAGGCGGAGTCGCGACTCGTCGGCGCAGCGCTGCAGGATGCGCGTCGCCACCTGCAAGGCGCCGAGGCGCAGCTCTCGCGCGTCATTGCGCGCGCAGTGGACGTTGCGAAGGAATCCGGCGAGCTTGAACGCGAAGCGGACGAGCTTGCGTTCACGATGGCTCGCGCGAAGGCGATCCTCGGCAAGGCGCTGTGCAATCAGCATCTGCTCTCGTTGCGCGAGCAGCGCCGCGCCGAAGTCGAGGCGGGCATGAGCGACCGGATCGCCTCGGCTGAGTCCGTCGCGAACGACGCGTCGCGCGCCGAGCAAGACCTGCGCCTGCAGCAAGCGAAGATCTTGGAAGGTCGCGAAGGCCTTCTGCGAACGATTCGCATGCACGAGGAAGCGCTGCGCGAGATCGACTCGGCGCTGGAAGAGCTGGCGGACTCGGTGCAGAAGAACGAAGACGGCGCCTCGCGGGCCGAGACCGAGGCGATGCGCTTCGAAGAGACCGCGAATGCGCTCGATGATCAGCTCGTCGAGTTGGAGGAGCGTCGCACCGAAGCGGACTCGCAACACGATTCTGCGCGCCAGCAGCATCGTCAGGCGCAACAGGACTTGTCGCAGTGCGACCATCTCGTGCGCAATGCGGGCGAGACGATGAACAAGAAGAAGCTCGAGGTCGTCGACCTCGAACACCGCTTCTTGCGCATCGAGGATCGTCTTCGCGAGGAGACCGGCATCGAGTTGATGCGCTGCCTCGGCGATGTCGCGGGGCTCGGCATCGAGTTCGTGGACGAAGCCATCGGCCCGATCGCCAAGGAAGGCATGGTCGAGACGCTGCAGGGCCCGCCGCTGCCGCCGTCCGTCGTTGCGCATCACTACGGCATGTCGCGCCTGTGGGAGACCGAGGGCTTTGATGCCCAGGAGACGCGGCGCGAGATCCAGGTTCTGCAAAGCCAGAAGGACCGCCTCGGCGCCGTCAACCTCGACGCAGTCGCGGAGTTGGATGCCGAGGAAGGCCAGTTCGGCACGCTGGAGCAAGAGGTGCAAGACCTCAAGGAAGCGCGTCGCGCGTTGATGGACGCTCTGCGCAAGCTCGAAGTCGAGTCGAAGACCTTGTTCGAGCAGACCTTCGCGGAGGCGCGGAAGAACTTCCAAGACATCTTCCGCAAGCTGTTCCAAGGCGGAAAGGCGGACATGTTCCTCCACGAAACGGATGACTTGCTCGAAGCAGGCATCGAGATCGTGGCGCAACCGCCTGGTAAGCAGCTGCAGTCGATCAACCTGCTGTCCGGTGGCGAGCGTTCGCTGACCGCAGTCGCGATCTTGTTCGCGCTGTTCAAGGTTCGTCCGTCGCCGTTCTGCATCCTCGACGAAGTGGACGCCGCGCTCGATGAGACCAACGTCGAACGCTTCCTGCGCGTGCTGCGCGATTTCACGCACGACACTCAGTTCTGCATCGTGACACACCACAAGCGCACGATGGCGGATTGCCAAGCGCTCTACGGCATCACGATGCAGCGCCGCGGCGTCAGTTCGCGCATCGCGGTCAACCTCAGCGAAGTCGACAGCTTCCAGAGCGGCGGCCCGGCGGCTGCGAAGCCTGATCCAGCGAAGAAGCAGCGCATCGCAGGCGAAGAAGCGGTCGGTTTCGGCTGAGCCGAGAGCCGCATTTGCTTTCGGCCTTCCTGCCTGTCTGCTCTTCGCGATGAGTTCGCGTAACGGCGTGTGCGTGGTGGTTGGCGCAAGCTCGGGCATCGGGCTTGCGATCGCGCGACGGCTCTGTCTCGAGGGCCGCAAGGTCGCAATGCTCGCGCGGCGTCCGCGCGAGCTGGAAGCGATGGCGGCCGCCATCGACGACGCGCTCGGTCGCAAAGCAGCGCATGCATATGTGCACGACGCGTCGGACCTCGATGCAGCAGAGTCGCTGTTTCTGCGCATCGAGCAAGAACTCGGAGAGGTCGATGAACTGCACTACGTCGCCGGCGTGATGCCCGAAGTTGCCATCGATGAGTTCGATCTCGGCAAGGACCGCGCGCAGATGCAAGTCAACGCGCTCGGCTGCATCGCGTGGGCCAACGCCGCGGCGCGCAGGTTCTTGCTGCGCAAGAAAGGCCTGATCCTCGGCGTGAGTTCCGTTGCCCAGGATCGCGGACGTTGCGGTCGCCCGGGCTACAACGCGAGCAAGGCTGCGATGGACACGTTCCTCGAAGGCCTGCGCAATCGGCTGTGGCGGCACGGCGTGCAGGTGACCACGATCCGGCCCGGTTTCGTCGAGACTCCGATGACGCAAGGCCTAGCGCTCAAGGGCGCGATCTCCGCTGACCGCGCCGCGCAACTCGCGCTGCAAGCGCGCGACCGGGGGCGTTCGATCGTCTATGTGCCCGGCAAGTGGCGTCTCATCATGTTCGTGATCCGCAACATCCCTTCGGTGTTGTTCCGTCGCCTGTCGATCTGAGGCTCTGACGATTCGCATGACGATCCCTTGGAACGACGAATTCGTGCGCGGCTGGGGCATGGCCGTTGGCGGTCCCGCGCGGGTGCTGCGGCCGGTGACCAAGGAGCAAGTCGCCGATGCGTTCGCGGATGTGCGCGCGCGCAATGGCTCGATCGCGTTGCGCGGATCGGGTTGCAGCTACGGTGACGCGGCATTCTGCAGCGGCGGTCACGTGCTCGACCTTTCGCGGATGAACCGCATCCTGGACTTCGATCCGCTCACCGGCGTGGCGAAGTGCGAGCCAGGCGTGACGATCCGCGACCTGTGGCGGATGTCGATCCAGTACGGGTTCTGGCCCAAGGTCGTGTCCGGCACGATGGCGGTGTCCGTCGGCGGCGCCGCGTCGATGAACATCCACGGCAAGAACAACTACGCCGTCGGTTCGTTTGGCGAGGGCATTCGAAGGTTCTCGCTGCTGGTCGCGGACGGCACGGTGCTCGAATGCTCGCGCACGCAGAACGCAGACGTGTTCCACGCGGCCATCTCCGGCTTCGGCATGCTCGGCTGCTTCCTCGATCTCGACATCGAGTTGAAGCGCGTGCACTCCGGTCGCCTCCGCGTCGGCGCCATCGTCTGCAAGGACCTTGCTGACAACCTAGAGACCATCGAGCGTCTCCAAGGCGAAGCGGACTATCTCGTCAGTTGGATCGACCTGCATGCGAAAGGCGCAGCGCTCGGCCGCGGCGTGCTCCATCGCGCAGATCAACTGAAGCCCGGCGAGGATCCGGAAGGCGTGCGGTTCTTCGACCCATGCTTGCAGGACGTGCCGACGACCATGTTTGGCCTCGTGCCGAAGGGTTGGCTGTGGCCCGGCATGTGGGCCGCAGTGCACTCCGGTCAAGTTGGTCTCGTCAATGCGTTGAAGTTCTCGGTCGGTCCGCGCGAGCAGCGCGGTTCGCCCTACCTGCAGAGCCACGGCGCATTCCACTTCTTGCTCGACTATGTGCCGCGCTGGCAGTGGATGACGAAGCCGGGCGGACTGATCCAGTTCCAGCCATTCGTGCCAAAGGCTTCTGCGGAGCGCGTGCTGCGGCAGTTGACGGAGACGTGCCATCGCGAGGGCATGGTCCCGTATCTCGGCGTGCTGAAACGCCACCGGCCCGATCCGTTCTTGATGACGCATGCGGTCGATGGGTTCTCGATGGCGATGGACTTCGCCGTGCCGACGAGCCAGCGAAAGCGCGCAGCGTTGTGGTCGATGTGCCAGCGGCTTGCCGACGTCGTGTTGGATGCCGGCGGTCGCTTCTACTACGCGAAGGATGCCTTGCTTCCGCAGCCTGCATTTGAGCGCGTGCATGGCAGCGAGGCGGTGCGCACGTTCCGTTCGCTGAAGGAGCGGTGCGATCCGCGCGGGATGCTGCAGACCGACTTGTCGCGACGACTGATGGGTTAGCGGGTCCCTGTCCAGGGCATCAGGTGCTCAGGGCATCAGGATCGTGCGCAACGCGTCGGGCACGAACCGCTGGGCTTCGGCGGACAACGCGGGAAGTGCGGTTCGTCGCAGTGCGCGCAGTGCTGCGAGGTTCGATTCGACGCCCATCTCGGCTTGCAGCGCTTCGGCGCACTTCCTGCGCGCGCCCTGCGCATCGGCAGCGAGGAGCGTTGTCAGCATCGATGTGCAATCCTGTGCGTTGGCCGTCGTGCACGGCAGCGGGCATGCAGCCAGCATGGTGGATGCATGCGCTTCGGACCGGAATGCCGATGCGAGTGCCGCGCGCGCAGCATGGGATGTCTTGCCTGCAAAGACCTCGGCGAGCGCATGCGAGGACACGTGCTGCCCCGTGCGCGCGAGCGCGGCCATCGCTTCTGCGCGCGTCGCCAAGTCGCGTCGCGCATCGAGCGCAGTCTCCTGGCATGCCGCGAGGAAGTCGCTGCCAACGGGGCTCGTCGTCGCTGCGAGGACCATTCGCTGGGCGGGCGCTGACAAGTAGGGGAACTGCCGTTCGAGGTTGCGACGCGCAGGCTCGCCGCCGAGGTGCAACATCGTGGCGACGCCTTGCTCGGCTTCGCCTGGATGCGCGCTGCGAATGGCCCTTTGCGCCATGTCGAGCGCTGGCGCGTGGCGCAGTTGCGAGAGGCATCGCAACGCCGCCGCTCGAACGGATGGATCCGCGTCGGAGCTGGCGAGGCGCGCAATCGCGGACACGCGTTCACGCCCTGCTTGCTCGTGAAGTTGGAATGCGTGAAGCCCTGCAATACGAATCTCTGGCGCGGAGGCCGTGAGCGCGGGCTCGAACAGTCGCAGGTCGAGCGCGCGAGTGGGCGTTGCCAACGCAGTCAGCACGGCAGCCTTGGCCGCCGGGTCTCGCAGGGCAGCGTCCTTCGCGAGTCGCTCCAATGCTGCCGATGCATCGTCGCCGCCGCGATCCAGCAGGCCTGATGCCATCGCGAGTAGGATGTCTCGTTGGCGTTTGTAGCTGGCCTCGCTGAATGCAGCGAGTCGTTGGCTCAGCGCTTCGCTGCCGTGATCAGCTGGCAATCGACCGAGCGCAAACGCGGCTGCGATCATCGTCGCATCGGTCTTTGCGCCGGGCTTCCCCATGGCGATGGTCAGGGTGGACTCGGACCCCGGAGCGCCAAGGTAGCCCAGCGCGAGCAACCCAAGCGTCCTCGCCGTGGGCTCGCCCGAGTTCGCGACCGCCAGGATCTTGGGCAAGTGTCGCGGGTCCTTGGACGATCCGATCGCCAATGCGGCCTCGCCGCGAAGGCGTGGATCGGGATGGTCAAGGAAGCGTTCCGCGTCGCGCAGCAACAGTGCCTGCGACGCGCGCGGGTCTTCCTGGGCCGAGACCAAGCACGCTGTGACGGCGATGGCTGCGCAGGCCGCCATGGTGCGAGCGAGATCGCCCAGTGCGCGAGCGGAGGCAGCGGCGTGCGTGGCAATGCGGCGCATGGGGTTGGGTGGGAAGATCACGGTAGACCGCGGCTTGCGCCGTTCGCATGGGGCGAAGGGCTCCGCGATCGGGCTCACGAGACGTGCTGTGGTCGGTTAGCCTCCCCGCCCCGGCAAAGTCCGTTCCCAATCCATGCGCATCGGCTATCTCGACTGCTGTTCTGGCGTCTCCGGGGACATGTGGGTGGGTTCCCTGCTCGACGCGGGCCTTCCGCTTTTGGACCTGCGCGAGGTCGTGGCGTCGCTGCAGTTGCCGGGCGTCACCGTGCGCAGCGAGCGCGTCTTGCGCGCCAGCATCGCGGGCACGCGCTTCGTCGTCGAACTTCACGGCAGGGAGCCTGGGCGGTCGCTGGAGGATCCGACGCCTGCGAAGAAGGGGCTCGTGCTTCGGCCTGCGTCTCCCGCGCCGTTGTCGACCGCTGCCGCGGCGCATGCGCATGGGCATCGAGGGCTTGCCGAGATCGAAGCGATCGTGCGGCGTGCGAAGCTGTCGCCAGAGGTCGAGCGCAAGTGCCTCGACGTGTTCGCGCGCATCGCGGAGGTCGAAGCGAAAGCGCACATGACGACCGTGGAGCAAGTGCACTTCCACGAGGTCGGCGCCGAGGACACGATCGTCGATGTCGTCTGCGCGGTCGCGGGCACTTCGATGCTCGGCATCGAGCGGCTCTACTCTTCAGCGGTCGCGGTGGGGTCCGGCACGGTGCGCGCTGCGCACGGGGTGCTGCCGGTGCCAGCGCCCGCGACGCTCGAACTCTTGATGGGTGTCCCGGTGCGACACGGCGGACTTGCTGGTGAGCGCACCACGCCGACGGGTGCTGCGTTGCTGCGCGCGTTGGTGGCGGAGTTCGAGCCGCGGTTGTCGTGGATCCCACAGCAGGCGGGCTACGGCGCCGGCACGCGCGACGATGCCGCGGTGCCGAATCTCTTGCGATTGACGATCGGCGAGGACCGTTCTCCTGGATCCGAACGCGAGGTCGAAGAACTCGCGTGCCAACTCGACACCGCGACCGGCGAGCAGATCGGTTGGCTGCTCGACGAAGCGATGCGCCTAGGCGCGCTCGATGCGTTTGCCGCACCGGTGCAGATGAAGAAGGGCCGGCCCGGCGTGTTGTTCACGTTGATCAGTTCGCTCGCCGATGCCGAGCGACTGTCCGCGTGGATGCTCGAAGAGTCGGGCACGCTCGGCGTTCGTCGATTGCGCGTCACGCGCTCGCTCGTCGAGCGGTGGCAAGAGCAGCGGCAAACGCCGTTGGGGACCGTCGCATTCAAGTGTGCGAGGTTGCCGTCTGGCGCCGTGGTCGCACGTCCCGAGGACGACGAGTTGCGGCGACTGTGCCGCGAGCATGGGATCACGCGCGCCGAGGTTCTGCGCAAGCTCAGCTGCAATCCGATCTGAAGTCCTCAGTTGCCCTGCGTCGGCTTGCGCGCGCCGAACAGCACGAGGGCCAACAGGCCGCCGACCATGAGGCCTGCGCCGACCGAGATGAAGGCTTCGGGTTCCGCGTTGCGCGATGCAGCGGCCGCAGCTTCGGCGCCATTCGCGATCTTGGCTGCTCCGTAGGTGAGCAACGTGACGCCCGCCGTGATCGCGAGAGCCCCAACCAATCGTGCGAGTGCGTGCATGGGGATCAGGCGCGGCCCAAGAACTCGCCGGTCTCGGTGCTGACCTTGACGATCTCGCCGAGCTTGATGTGCGCGGGAACCTTGATCTCGAGGCCCGTGCTCAGTTTCGCGGGCTTCTGCACGCTGCTCACGGTGTCGCCGCGCGCGGCGTTCTCTGTCTCGATGATCTCCAGCGCCACCGTCGGAGGCAGTTGCACCGTGAGCGCTTCGCCCTCGGCGAACACGACCGTCACGTTGCTGTTGTCGGTGATGAACTGCATCGCTTCGCCGATGACCTCGGCGCTGAGCACGAACTGCTCAAACGACTCGTTGTCCATGAACGTGTAGCCGAGCGAGTCCTTGAACAGATACTGCGCGTCGCGCGAGTCGAGATAGACCGGTTCGATCTGGTCGCTCGTGTTCATGCGCACGTCTTTCTGGCGACCCGTCTTCAGGCTCTTCAGATTGAGGTGGTGGATCGCGCGCCAGTTGCCGGGCGTGACGTGGTCGTACTTCGTGATCTGGTAGAGGTCGCCCTCGTAGCGGATGACCATGCCCTTCTTGGCTTCGGTGACGCGGATCGCCATGGCTTCTAGACTGGGAATCGTAGGGTTGTGCGCGGCTTCTGGCCGTGCGAGGGCGAGCAGGATACCTGCCAGTGCGCAGGCGCAGAAGGGGCTGGGGCGGCTCTTGCTCAGAACTGCCGGCGGCGCGTCGACGAATCGATGCCAAGCGCCTTGCGATACTTCGTGACCGTGCGGCGCGCGATGTGGACGCCCTTCTTGCCGAGCTCTTCGACGAGCTGGTCGTCGCTGAGCGGCGCGTTCTTGTCCTCGCCTTCGACGATCTGCTTGAGCGTGTCCTTCACGGCTTGCTGGCTGACCATCTCGCCGTCGTCGCTCTGCGTGCCGCCGCTGAAGAAGCGCTTCATGTCGAAGATGCCCTGCGGCGTCTCGATGAACTTGCCCGAGATCGCGCGGCTCACGGTCGAGATGTGCACGCCGACGGCGTCGGCGATGTCCTGCATCTTCATCGGTCGCAAGTGCTGGACGCCGTTGCGCAGGAAGCCGTCTTGCCGCCGAACGACTTCGCCCGCGATGCGTTCGATCGTGCTTTGGCGCTGGTGCACGGCCTCGATGAACCACTTCGCGGCCTCGATCTTGCGGCGCAGATACTCGTAGATATTGGGATCGCTCTTCGCGTCCTTGAGCATCTCGCGGTAACGCGGCGAGAGGGACAGCTCTGGCACCGAGCCTCGCAGCGATCGAACCTCGTACTTGCCGTCCGTTTCGATCACGACGACGTCGGGCACGACGCCAGAAGACTCATCTTGGTCGAATGCGCTCGCCGGGCTCGGGTCGCAAGCGTGGCGGAGGTACTCGATGCTCTCCTTGATCTCGTCGAACGACGCTCCGGTCTCCTTGGCGATCTTCGGCAGCTTGTTGCGCGCGACATCGTCGAGGTGGTTGGCAACGAGCAAACGCGTCAGCGGTCGCACGTAGCCGAGGCGGTCGAGTTGCATCAGCAGGCGGTCGCGGAGGTCGCGCGCGGCCATGCCGCACGGCTCCATGTCGCGCACGACTTCGATCGCTTCTTCGGCGAGCGGGATCGGCACGAGCAGTTGCTGCGCGATGTGCTCGGCCGTGTCCGCGAGCTTCGCGTCGGAGTCGAGCGAGTAGATCACGTGCTCAACGACATGCAGCAGCTCGGGGTCGAGGTCGAGCATGCGCGCCTGTGACATCAGGTGCTCGGGCAGCGAGATGCCGTGGACGGGCGTGTTGTTGAGCGCCGCCTGCTTCTTGTCCTCGTCGTCGCCAGCGCCGCCGCCAGAGCCGTGCGAGAGCCCGCGCGTTCCGGGGCCCATGCGCTGCTCGAGTTGGTCGAGTTGCTCGCTGAACTCCCGCTGGAGCTTGTCCTCAAGCGCGGGCTTCTGCTCCGGCTCGTGCGCCGACTCCTGGGGGTCTTCCTTCAGTTCGAGGAAGACGTTTTCCTGCAGCTCCTGCTCGATCTGGTCCTTCAGCTCCAGTAGCGGCGTCTGGAGGATCTGCATCGCCTGGATCATCTGCGGCGACTGCATGAGTCGCTGCTCTGCCCGGAGGCTTTGGGTCAGTCCTAGGCGCATGGATGCCACGGGTTTGGATAGCTCAGCAGAGTCCGTCAGTCACTACTTCGCGCCTCCGAGAGAGGAGAAAGGCACGAGAGTTGCCGCATCAGTATAGGTCGACCGCAATGCGGAGGGAGCACGCAGAGAGAAGTTCTCCCACTGCGTTTGTGCGCATTGCGCGAGGACCTGCGCGCGGCGCAATCGGTCCTTTTGTGCAGCGCGCTCCATCGTCCCGATGGCGTGGGGAGATGGGCGCGCGCAGCGGCGCGTCCGGTCAGACCGATGGGCGCTTCGTCAGGTGCTCGATCATGTCGAGCTTCGTGATCAAACCGAGAACATGGCGATCGTTGTCGCAGACGAGCGCGACTTCGCCGCGTTCGAAGATGCGCGGCAACTCGGACGCCGGCGCGTGCGGCGCGATCGTGCTGACCTTGCGAACCATGACCTCGGCGAGGCGCGTCTTGCCGGTCGCCTTGCCTTCGACGAGCGAGCGCAGCGCGTCGGACTCCGTGAGGATGCCCGCGAGCGCGCCGCGATCCGTGACCGGCACCTGCGAGAAGCCGCGCGACTTGAACAGCAGGATCGCCTTGTCGAGTTCGTCGCTGACGTCGAGCGTGGTGACGTCGCGCTTGGGCATCGCGCGCAGCAGTCCTTCGATGGTGCCGATCGCCCAGTCCTCCTCGAGGAAGCCGTTCTCGCGCATCCAGCGATCGTCGACGAACTTCGTGAGGTAGTTGCGGATCGAGTCGGACAGTATGCAGAGGATGCGCGCGCCCGGCTTGAAGTCCTTGGCGATCTGCATGCCCGCCCAAACGGCGGCGCCGCAGCTGCCGCCCGCGAGCAGGCCTTCTTGGCGGATCAGCTGGCGCGCGACTCGGAAGCTGTCGTTGTCGTTGCTCTTGACCCAGCGGTCGACGAGCTTGAGGTCAAGCACTTCGGGGATGAAGTCGTAGCCGATGCCTTCGACCTTGTAGCTCTTGATGGGGCCCGGGCCCGCGAGGATCGAGCCCTCGGGATCGACGCCGACGATCTGGCAACCCGGAATACGCTCCTTGAGCACGCGCGCAACGCCGCTGATCGTGCCGCCGGTGCCGGCGGTCATCACGCAGGCATCGAGCTTGCCGTCGAGTTGCTCGACGATCTCCGCGCCGGTGCCATCGACGTGCGCCTGCGGGTTGCTCGGGTTGCTGTATTGATCGAGGATGTGGGCGTTCGGGATGACTTGGCGCAGGCGGCGCGCGACGCCGATGTGGCTCTCCGGCGAGTCCCATGCGGCTTCGGTGGGCGTGCGGATGATCTCGGCGCCGAGCGCCTCCAGCACGACCTGCTTCTCGCGCGACATCTTCTCCGGCATTGTGATGATGATGCGGTAGCCGCGCACGGCGCCGGCGAGGGCGATGCCGATGCCGGTGTTGCCCGACGTCGGCTCGATCAACGTGTCGCCGGGCTTGATGCGACCCGCCTTCTCGGCGTCCAGCAGCATGCGGATGCCGATGCGGTCCTTGACGGAGCCGCCGGGGTTCATGAACTCGCACTTGGCGAGCAGCTCGACCGGCAGGTCGCGGCCGAGGCGGGACAGGCGGACGATCGGCGTGTTGCCGACGGTCGAGAGAATCGAGTCGTGGATGCGGCCCATGAGCGGGCGATTCAAGCAGGGCCGCCCCGCGAAAGGAAATGCGCGCTGGCTCTTGCTGGGGGCGAGGCTGCGGCGGATCGTCTTCGCCCCGCCATGGCAACTGACAGCTCCGACACCCCGATCGAGAACGGCAGCGATAGCGCGCCGACCGAGCGGCCCGCTCCCGAATCCACCAGCGCGCCGGAGTCCGGTGCCGCGTCCACTGACCAAGGTTCTAGCAACCAAGGAGACGCCGGTGCCAATGCCGCAGATGGCGAGGGCCAGGAGCGCAAGAAGCGCCGTCGTCGCCGTCGCAAGCGTCGCGGCGCGGATGGCGCAGCGGCAGAAGGCGCCCCAGCAGCAGCCGACGGCGAAGGCGGCGAAGGCTCCGCGCCGGCGAGCGAGTCCAAGGCCGGCGCGCCCGCGTCGGGCGCGGAGCGCAAGGACAAGGGCGAGCGCGGACGCGACGGTGGCGGCCGCGGTCGTCGCGAGGAGCGACGCGAACGTCAGCAAAAGCGCGACAAGGAGCGGCCGCATGGCCACGACCGCGATCGCAATCGCGACCGCGACCGCGATCGCCGCGGCAACCACGAGCACAGCGCGCTGTTCGCCGTGAAGGCGCTGAGCCAGATGGCGCAGTCGCTGCTTCGCATCGAAGGCGTCGATCCGTTCAGCATCCCGCGCTACGTCGAACTCAACGTGCGCGTGCCGCTCGACGAGCGCGCCGACGCGCGCGCTGCGGCGGGCGCCGTCACCGAGCAGATCCTCCAGCGCTTGCGCGAAGTGCGCGAGCACGAGCGCGCGCTGCAGCCTGGCGCGGTGTTCTGCTACTTCACCGAGAGCGCGCAGGTCGAGCACTGCAGGCCGCAGGAAGCCCGCCATGTTTTCGAGGGCTACAACTCGACGGGCCGCCCGGTGTTCAGCGACTTCGTCACGATGTCGATCGAACGCAAGGATCCAGGCATCGACCTGCTGCTCGGTGGCGAGGATCTCGTGCTGACGCACGTGACGATGGGGCGCGTGTTGCGCACGCAGCAGCTCGCCGAGTTCGGCGGCGATTCGGCAGTCTACAAGGTGCTCGGCCAAGTCGACGCAGGCTTGTTCCGCGTGCTCGGCGCCGAGCAGAAGTGCGCATTCAGCTTCCAGCTACTGCGCGGCAAGACGATCGAAGGCAAGCCGCGCCTACGACTCCACGCGGTCGGCAAGGTCGACCTGATGGACCTCGCGGATCCTGCCATTCTCAACATCCTCAGCAAGTTCCAGCGTCAGCTCGACGCCGAATCGCTGCGGCTGCAGGGCAAGGAGAAAAATGGCGACGTCGATGACGAAGCGTTCGTGTTGCCGCTCTTGAAAGACCTTGCGCAGAAGCTCGCGTCGCGCGCACGCAACGTGTCGCGTCGCACCGATCACGCGGTGACGCGCAGCGAGGAGGGCCAACGGCCGACGCCGCGCGCGTATCCGGATGCGGGCGAAGCGCATGACGAAGCGATCCTTTGGGACACCGAGAAGAACACGGTCGTCGTCGCCGGTCCGAAGGGCCGCGTGCACGTGTTCACGGCGCAGGGCAAGCACGTGACGTCGGTGATGATGCAGGGCTCGGCCGTCGAACGTCGGCGTCAGCAGGGCCGTTGGCGGCTTGCAGAACCCGAGGAGCGCGGCGAGTTCCGTCTAGCGCTGCGCAGGCTCATCGCTGCGGGCGAAGACAAGCCCAGCGACGACGCGCCGATCTCGATCGAGCCGTGATGGAGCGTGCGACGCGCGGCGCTTGTGCGCTGCGCGTCGTTCACAGCATCAGCGTGACGACGATCAGGTAGAGCGTTGCGCCAGTCAGGTCGGTCAACGCCGTGACTGCTGGCGTGCTGATCAGCGCAGGGTCGATGCGCAGGATCTTGACGAGGTAGGGGATCGCAGCGCCGAGCAGTGCCGCGAGCACAACGTCTGCCGACATTGCGAATGCGATCACCGCGGCCAACCGTTCGGTTGCTTGGATCGGCGCAGGGTCGCCCGTGAACGCGTGCAGCGTCCACGCGTTTGCGAATGCGATGCCCGCGAGCGCGATCGACAGCAGCAAGCTCACGCGCAGTTCTTTCCAGAGCAGCGGCCACAGCGAGCCGCGGAACCCGCCGGTCGAAACCGCGCGCACGATCAACGTGCTCGCTTGGCTGCCGACCATTCCGCCGATCGCCATCACCATCGGCATCAGCACGAGCAGCAAGGTCTGGCCTTGGAGCTCCTGTTCGAAGCCGCGGATCACGGCTGCCGTGACAAGCCAGAACATCGCGAGGATGCAGATCACGGGCGCGCGGCGTCGCACTTGGCGCCAAACCGGCTCGTCGAGGTAGCTTTCGCCCTCGCTCTCGCCGGTCACGCCTGCCATCTTCGCGAAGTCCTCTTCGGCTTCCTCTTCGACGATGTCGACTGCGTCATCGTGCGTGACGATGCCGATCAGGCGGTTGTCTGCATCGACGACAGGCAGCGCGATCAGGTCGTAGTCGCGAATCAAGCGCGCTGCTTCCTCTTGGTCGGCCTCGGGCGAAGTGGACACGATCTCGGTGCGCATCAACTGCATCACCGTTTCGTCGTCGCGCGCGAGGATCAAATCGCGCAGCGACAAGAACCCGACGAGCTTGCCGAGTCGGTCGACGACGTAGCTGTAATAGATCGTCTCCTTGCTCGGCGCTTGCCGACGCAACTCGGCAATGGCGGCGCGCGCGGTCAACTGTGGACTCAGCACCGCGTAGTCCGTGCTCAAGAACGAGCCGACTTGGTCCTCCAAGAACGTGCTGCGATGCAGCAAGTCCTCGCGCGCGGCGTTGGTCAAGAGCGGCCAGATCTTCTGCCGCACGCGCTCTTCGAGACGGTCGAGGAACTCCGCGCGGTCGTCGCTGAACATCGACAAGAGCACGTTCTTGACCGTCTCGCGGCCGCCGCCTTCGACGAACTCCTCCTGCACGTCGGGGTCGAGGTAGCCGAACACGTCGCGTTCGAGTTCGACTGGCAGCATGCCCATGAGCAGTGCCACTTCGGCGGCTTCCAGCGCATTCAGCGTCGAGGCCGCGTCGGAGGGGTGCATCTCGCTCAGCACCTCGACGACGTCCTGCGGCCTGCCCTCCTCGAGCAGTTCGCGGACTTCGGGGACGAGGAGCGGATTGCGCATGGGAGAAGTGGGCGGCGGATGCTAGCCATCGACCGCGGAGGCATCAGTAACTGAGCTAGCACAAACGCGATCGTTGTCGCACTGCTCTCGAGCGGAGCGCGCGGAGTCGGCGAGGAGCGCATTGAGAATGCGCAGCCGGAGTCCGCCGATGTCACGGGCGGTCGGATGGCGTCGCGGCGATCGCCGACAAACGCATGCTTGACCGCTGGGGTAGGCTTCGCTACCTTGCCGCGCCCCTGGGTCGGCAACGGCTCAGTGCGATTCAGTTTGCCCTAGGTCGGGGCGTGGCTCAGCTTGGTAGAGCGTTGCGTTCGGGACGCAAAGGTCGGAGGTTCGAATCCTCTCGCCCCGACCAGTTTTCCTGCCGCGAGGAACGCGGCGGTGAGACGAGGTGCCAGATCCAGTGGATCTGAACTCAGTGGATCTGAACTCAGTGGATCTAAGCTCAGCGGATCTGAGCTCAGCGCCGACGAGCGCGAGCGTTGCCCTGGTCCGCGTCCGCCATGGGCTCTGGCAGGTCCGCTGCAAACACGATGCGCGCGGACGGGATCGAGCTCTGAAGCGCCACGACTGCGGCGGCCGAGACCGGGGTCTCGCACACGTAGAGCTGCTCCAGGTTCTTGCACGCGGAGAGCGCCGCGATGCCGCGATCGCCAACCGAGGTGCCATAGAGGTTGAGCGAGCGGAGCTGCGTCGCTGCGCCAAGCGCGACGACGCCGTCGTCGGTCACCTTGGTGCCGCGGAGGTCGAGGTGCACGAGGCGCGGCATCGTGGCGATGGTCGCAATCGCAGCATCGGTGACGTGCGTGCGGGCCAGGACCAGTTCTGCGATGTGGCCGCTCGCGCTGGACAGTGCCGCGATCGCGGCGTCATCGATCGACGATTCGCGGCCAAACGCGGTCACGCGCAGCAGCGCGCTATCCGCCGCCGCGGGCTCGACCGAGAAGTGCGCGCGCAGGGTCGCGAACTGCTCCTCGCTCAGCATCGGCAGTCCCGATTCGAGCATCGCGAGACCGCCCTTGCCGGCGTCCTTGCCCTTGCTGTCGCCCTTCGGCTTGTCCTCGGACTTCTTCTGGTCTTCGCCAGCCTTCTTGTCCTGCTTGGCCTCGTCCTTCGCGTCGGCCTTCGCCTCGGCGCCCTTCCACGTGCCGAAGTCAGCGCCCTGCTCGATCCACTTCTTGATCAAGTCGAGCTGATCTTGCGGCAGCGGGTCGCCCTTCTTGGCGGGCGGCATGCGGTCCTCGTCGTCGGCCGGCAGAGTGATCGAGTGGTAGAGCATGCTGTCGTCCGGCTTCGTGCTCACGACGAGCTTGCCCTTCTTGCCCTTCTCGATGCCGTCGCGCGTGTCGAGCGTCACGCCGCCCTTGGGCCGCTTCTTCTTGCCGTCGGCGTCCGTGTAAGGCGCCTTGTGGCACTCGACGCAGTTCTTCTCGAGGATCGGCAGCACCTGCGCGACGAAGTCGACCTTGTCCGCGGCAGCTTCCTTCTCCTTGCCGTCCTTGGGTTCCTGCGCCGGCTTGGCTTCGGCCTTGGGCTTGCCTTCTGGCTGGCCTTGCGGCTTCTGGTCGTCTTGAGCGGGGAGCGCAGCGAGCAGCGCTGCGAACGGAAGCAGGTGGCGGAGGATCATCATGGAGAATGGGATCGAGTGGCGAGACTCGCTGCGATCATGCGAACAATTCGAGGATCGGCGAGCCCTTGTCCGCAACTTTGAAGGGTCGGCCGGACGGAGATGTCACGACTTCGTCGACGGACAGCCCAGCTGCGTGCGCGATCGTCGCGTTGAGGTCCTGGATGGAGACCGCGTTCTCGATGACTTCGCGGCCCTCTTGGTCCGTCTTGCCGTAGCGCATGCCGCCGCGGATGCCGCCGCCTGCGAGCAGGCAACTGAACGCCTTGGGGTAGTGGTTGCGGCCTTGGTCCTGGTCGATGTCGGGCGTGCGCCCGAACTCCGTGGCCAGCACGACGAGCGTCTCTTGCAGCAAGCCGCGCGCATCGAGGTCGGCCAGCAATGCCGACAGGCCTTGGTCGATCGAAGGCGCGAGGTCGGAGAGGCGATCGAAGTTGTCGGCGTGCGTGTCCCAGCCATCGCTGACGACTTCGATGCAGCGGACGCCGTGCTCGACGAGACGGCGCGCCAACAAGCAGCCGGAGCCAAAAGAAGTCTCGCCGTAGATCGAGCGCATCGCGTCGCTCTCGCGATCGATGTCGAACGCGGCGAGGTCTTCGCTGCGCATCAACCGCACGGCTGCCGCATATGACTCGTCGTAGGCCGCGACGTCGCGCACGTCATGCCGCGATCGATACTCGGCGTTCATCTTGCCGAGCAGGTCGAGCCTGCGCGCAAAGCGTCCTTCGTCGATGCCGCGCGCGCGCGTCGCGTTCTGCAGGCCCGAGGTCGGATCGCCGATTGGCAACGCTTGGAAGTGGGGCGGAAAGAACCCCGCCGTCGGCATCTCGCCGCCGCCGCCCAGGATCACGTGGCCCGGCAGCGCTTCGTTCTGGCGGCCCACGCCGCGCTGAATCCACGCGCCGAGGCTCGGATGCTGGATCGTGCCGCGCTTCTCGTAGCTCGTGCGCATCAGATACTGCGCCTGAGGGTGCGCGCCCTGCTTGCTCGACATCGAGCTGACGATGCACGCCTTGTCCATCTGCTGCGCGAGCTTGGGGAAGTACTGGCCCAACAGCACGCCGTCGGCGCGCGTGCGCAGCGCTTCGACGGGGCCCTGCGTTCCAGCGCCCGGCTTTGGGTCGAGCGTGTCGAGGTGGGACATGCCACCGCGCAAGAACAGGTAGATCACCTGTCGAGCCGCGGGTCGCGCGAACGGCAGCGACGCTGCGCGGGCGCTGCCCAGCGCGAGCGATCCCGACGTGAGGCCAAAGGCTGCACGTGCGAGTTGCGACACGAACGCGCGCCGCGTGGTGTCGTCTGCCGCGCTCGCGAGATCGGTGAATCGGCGTGTGTTCATGGGCAGAAGCGGAACTCGTGCGAGTTGATGAGGACCCAGAGCAAGTCCGCAGCTGCGTCCTTGCCGCGTTGTTCGAACTCGCGCAACCAGAGTTCGAGTTCATCGGCATTCGGCGAACGCGTGAGAACGCCGAGGTATGCGATGCGAATGCGCGATGCTGTGTCGGGAGCGGCGGCGATGCGGCGGGCGAGCGAGCCCGCGGCGTTGCCGAGCGGGCCGTTCAACAGCGAGAGCGCTTGCGGAACGCTCGCTGCGCGCGACGCGCCATCCATCGTCTCGCGGTCGCTCTGCCCGAACTGCCGAAGCAAATGGCTGCTCGATGCCGGTTGCTCAAGATCGCTGGCGCGCGCGTAGCCGCCGTCTCGCAATGCTGCCGCAGCTTCCTCGGGCGAAGGCAACGCGAGTTCTTGTCGCTGCTTCATGAGTTCCGCGACTTGCGCCTTGTCGCCGCTGCGGCGCGCCTGCAGCAATTGCTGCGTCAGTTCGCGCACCCGTTCTTGGCGTTGTGCGTCTTGTTCGCGGCGGCGCGCGATCATCTGTTGGCGCACTTGCGCCTGGGCCTCGAGGTCGGGGCGACGTTGCAGCGCATCTGCGATCTTCTCCGCATCGCCGCTGTAGAGGCCTTCTTGTCGCGCGTAGGAGCCGCGCGCTCGGGCGCCCGTCGGCGAGAGGCGCTCGTCGATTCGCTCGTCCTGCAGCGTGAGCAGCGAATCCCAGACTTGCTCGGCGGACAAACGCTGCTGGAACGGGCCTTGGAAGAAGAACGGCGCGTCACTGTCGGTCGCGATGGACTCGCGCGCAAACAAGCGCGTCGAAAGCAACGCGCGTTGGAGTTGCCGCAAGTCGAAGTCGCACTCGACCAACAGTCGCTGCATCAGTTGCTCGACTTCGGGCAACACGGACTTGCTGTCGTCCTTAAGGTCGTCGAGCGGTTCGGTCAGCGCGCGGCCGAAGACTCGTTGCCACATCCGGTTGCTGATCGTGCGCGTGAACCGTTCGTTGTCCTTGCTCGCGAGCCATTCGGCGAACACGCGGCGAGAGTCGACGTCCTTTGCGCGCTGCGTCGCATCGTCGCGGCGGGTTGGCCGGCGCGGAGTCGATGCTTGCGTCTTGGGCTGGTCGACCTTGGCCTTGGGGCCAAAGATCGACGCAGCCGGGATCGGAGACCGTGGAGCCAGATCGTCGTAGGCGTAGTCCTGCGGCAGTCGCTCGACGCCAGTGCCCGCGCCGCGCAACCCGATCGACGCGGACTGGATCGCGCGCCGCGTGGCCGCCTTCTGGCGATCGTCCGCACCTTGCGCGATCTCGCGCAGCGCGCGCTGCGTGTCGGCGGGCAAATCGACTCGATACTGAAGGCCGCCGTAGAAGGCCGCCATCGCGAAGAACTCGCGCTGCTTCCACGACTCCGTGGGATGGTTGTGGCACTGCGCGCACTCCAGCCTCGTGCCGGTGAAGATGCGCAGCGTGTTGGCCATCGCGTCGTGCGGCATGTTCATGTCGCGCAGCAGGTAGCCCGTGGCACCATTGCCCTCCGCGTGCGCGGCGCCCGTCGCGGTGACCATCGCGGTCACGAACTCGTCGTAGGGCATGCTGGTTCGCACGGCTTCGCGGATCCAGTGCGCAAATGGTTCGCCGCTGAGTTGGCGCAAGCGCGACTTCACGCGCAGCAGGTCAAACCAGAAGTTCGCGGTGTGGCTCGTGTAGCCCGGCGAATCGAGCAGCGCGTCGACGAGGCGCGCGCGCTTGTCGTTGCTCGGGTCGGCCGCGAATGCCTCCGCTTCGGCGACGCTCGGAATGCGGCCCGTGATCGTCAGGTAGCACCGCCGCAGGAACTCCGCGTCGCTGGCGAGTGGAGTCGGCGCGTGGCCGAGTTGCGCGAGAGCCTTCTCGAGGGTCTGGTCGATCCGTTTGGCGGCGTTTTCGATCCGGGCGCGGTCGACTTCCGTAACCGACTTGCTGGGGCGCTGCTCTGTGCCTGCGATCGCTGCCGTCGGTTGCGGGGTCTGGGCCGCCGCCACCGCCGAGAACGCGATCGCGAGTGCGACTGCAACGACGGTGAATCGAGCGGGCTTGGACGGTTCGTGCATGGAAGTCTTGGCCTCGTTGCCTGACGGGATCGTAGGGCGATGGTAACGAGCGGCTCACGTTGGCCTACACCAGGCGGATCGACAAAGTTTGGGTCCTGGGCTGAGGCTGCGTTGCCATTGGAACCGTGGATGCCTCCTGCGTAGTGTCCTCGCCCTTGCTGCCCGCGCTGGCGGGCGATGCGAGCCCAATTTCTTTGGATGGAATACTGAGGTCGAAACTGTGAACGCTGAGCGAGCTGCCGCGATCCGCACGATTGCCCAGAAGGTGCCGGTTGCCTTCTCCCGCGGGACTGCCCAAGTCCCCGAACTGTTCGGAGCCAATGTGTTCGGTCCGCAGCAGATGCGGTCCCGCCTGCCAGAAGCCGCCTACAAGGCGCTTCAGCTGTGCATGACCCAGGGCCAGGAGTTGGGCCCGGGGCTCGCGGACCAAGTCGCCAACGCGATGAAGGAATGGGCGATCGAACGCGGCGCCACGCACTTCACGCACTGGTTCCAGCCGATGACCGGCTCGACGGCCGAGAAGCATGACTCCTTCGCCAGCCTCGAAGACGGCCGGTTGATCATGGAGTTCAGCGGCAAGGCGCTGATCAAGGGCGAACCGGACGCGAGCTCGTTCCCGAGCGGCGGCCTGCGTGCCACGTTCGAGGCCCGCGGCTACACCGCGTGGGACCCGACCTCGCCAGCCTTCCTGCGCGAGACGACCAATGGCTCGACGCTCTGCATCCCGACCGCGTTCTGCTCGTGGACCGGCGAGGCGCTCGACGAGAAGACGCCGCTCCTGCGCAGCCTCGAAGCGATCCAGCGCGAGGCGATGAAGATGCTGCGTCTGCTCGGCGAGCAGAAGGCGACGCACGTCTATCCGACGCTCGGCTGTGAACAGGAGTACTTCCTGATCGACCGCGACTTCTATCTGCGTCGTCCGGACTTGATCGCAACGGGCCGCACGCTGTTTGGCGCGAAGCCGCCGAAGGGCCAGGAGTTGGAGGACCACTACTTTGGTTCGATCCAGCCGCGCGTGCTCGCGTTCATGCAAGAGGTCGAGCACGAACTGTGGAAGCTCGGCGTACCAGTGAAGACGCGCCACAACGAAGTCGCGCCGTCGCAGTACGAGATTGCGCCGATCTTCGAGCGCACGACCGTCGCCGCAGACCACAACATGCTCTGCATGGAAGTGCTGAAGCAGGTCGCGCAGAAGCATGGCTTCCAGTGCCTGCTGCACGAGAAGCCGTTCTCGGGCATCAACGGCTCGGGCAAGCACAACAACTGGTCGCTGGCGACCGACACTGGCGAGAACCTGCTCGATCCGGGCCACACGCCGCAGGAGAACCTGCGTTTCGTGGTGTTCCTCGCGGCGGTGACGCGCGCGGTCGACGTTCACGCGGACCTGCTGCGCTGCACGATCGCGCATGCCGGCAATGACCATCGTCTCGGCGCCAACGAAGCGCCGCCTGCGATCATCTCGATCTACCTCGGCGAGCAGTTGACCGACGTCGTCGACAACATCGTCTCGGGCACCGCGGCGAAGTCCGAGAAGCGCAAGGACACGATGCGTCTTGGCGTGACGGCGCTGCCGCCGCTGCCGCGCGACGCGACCGACCGCAACCGCACGTCGCCGTTCGCCTTCACTGGCAACAAGTTCGAGTTCCGCGCAGTGGGCAGCACGCAGGCCTCGGCGAAGCCGAACGCGGTGCTCAACACGATCGTGGCCGAGTCGCTCGCGTACATGATCGAGCAGATCGAAGCGCAGAAGGCCCAGAAGGGCCTCGATGCCGCGATCAACGAGGTCGTGATCGACACGCTGCGCAAGCACCGTCGCGTGCTGTTCAACGGCAACGGCTACTCGTCGGAGTGGCACGCCGAGGCAGCCGCGCGCGGCTTGCCCAACTTCCGCAACGCAGTCGATGCGATCGGCAACTTCTGCGCGCCGAAGAACGTGGCGATGTTCGAGAAGTTTGGCGTGCTCACGGCGAAGGAAGCCGAGTCGCGCATGAACATCCAGTTCGAGGCTTACTGCAAGGCGATCTCGATCGAAGGCCAGAGCTGCCTGTCGATCGCGCGCACGATGGTGTTGCCCGCGGCGCAGGCGCACCAAGGCGCGGTGGCGCAGAGCATCGCGGCTGCGAAGGCATGCGGCGTCGATGTGTCGGGCCAGGTGAAGCGTCTCGCGGCGATGTCCGCGTTGATCGAGCAACTCGTGGCTCGCATCGACGACCTCAGCGCGCAGTTCGAGCACGCGGAAGCGCACCCGGGCACGCCCGCCGAACACGCGCGCGTCTACCGCGACAAGGTCGCAACCAGCATGCAGAAGGTGCGCGAGAGCGCAGACCAGCTCGAGACGATGGTCGACGACTCGCTGTGGCCGCTGCCGAAGTACCGCGAGATGCTGTTCATCCAGTGATGCTGGTCGGCGACGTCGGCTGACGACGTCGTATCGCGCGGGCGGCGGTAGCGCTGCCCGCGCTCGATCTCACAGCGCAAATGGAATCGCTGTGCGAGAGCATCCCTGCGCAGCGGCATTGGCCGCGCAACAAGCGAAGAGGGGATCCTGCGACGCGAACGATCGTCGCTCAGCCGAAGCGGCCTTCGATGTAGTCCGCCGTCTCGGTCTTCTGCGGCGTCACGAACATCTCCTCGGTGCGCGAGTGCTCGACGACGCGGCCGAGCAGCATGAACACGCACTCGTCGCTTGAGCGGCGCGCTTGCGCCATGTTGTGGGTGACGATGAGGATCGAGTAACTGCCGCGCAGGTCCCAGATCAGATCCTCGACGGCGCGGGTCGCCTCGGGGTCGAGCGCGGAGCAAGGCTCGTCCATCAGCAAGACCTCGGGGCGCGTCGGCAGCAAGCGGGCGATGCAGAGCTTCTGCTGCTCTTCGAGTGACAGCGTGGTCGCCTTCCTGCCAAGTCGGTCCTTCACACGGTCCCAGAGCAACACTTCGCGCAGGGATTTTTCGACGATGCTGTCGGCCTCAGAGCGGTGCAGTTGCTTGTCGCTGTGAATCTTGAGGCCGAACAGGACGTTCTCGCGGATCGTCAGCGGCAGCGGATTGGGTCGCTGGAAGACCATTCCCACCTGGCGACGGACCTGCAGCGGGGATGCATCTGAGCCGTAGATGTCCTGGCCGAGCACTTGGATGGTGCCAGTGGTCGTGACGTATCCCAGGCGTTCGTTGATGCGGTTGCACGAGCGCAAGAATGTCGACTTGCCACAGCCTGACGGGCCGATCAGCGCCGTGACGATGCCACGACGGATCTGCAGGTTGACATCGCGCAATGCCTGGAAACTGCCGTACCAGAGATTGAGGTCCCTCGCCTCGATCGCGAGTTGCGGGGGAGCGATCAAGTTAGCCATACCTGCCCTCCACGTAGTCGCGGGTGCGTTGATCCTGCACCGTTCCTGTGAACAGCGCTTCCGTGCTCGCGATCTCGACGCAGCGGCCGCCGAGAAAGAACGCGGTTCGATCCGCGAGGCGGCGCGCTTGCTGCACGAGATTCGTCACGAGGACGATCGTCATCTCACGGCGCAGCTCCTTCAGCACTTCCTCGATGCGCATCGTCGTCACCGGATCGACTGCGATCGAGAACTCGTCGAGCAGCAGGATGGCTGGGTCTTGCGACAACGCGCGCGCAATCGTGAGGCGCTGCTGTTGCCCGCCGCTGAGAAGGGAGCCGAGATTGCGCAGCCGGTCCTTCACTTCGTCCCAAAGCGCTGCGCGGCGAAGGCAGCGTTCCACGATTTCGTCGAGTTTGGCTCGCGAACTCACGCCGCGGAGTCGTGGTGCCAAGGCGACGTTGTCGTAGACCGACAAAGGCAGGCCTACCGGCAACGGGAACACCACGCCGATCCGACGACGGAGCGCATAGACGTTGCGCACGGTGGATATGTCGCGTCCGGCGAGCTCCACGGACCCTTCGACCTTCATGTTGGCGATGAAGTCGTTCATCCGGTTGATCGAGCGCAAGAAGCTCGTCTTGCCGGCGTTCGCTGGGCCGATGATGCCGAAGATCTCGTTGGTCCGGACCTGCAGCGTGACGTCCTCCAGCGCCACGTGGGAACCGTAGCGGATGCTCAGATTCCGCACGTCCAACATGATCTCGTGAGCGGAGGCGGGCGAGTGGGTCACCACTTCTTCCTCCCACGAAGTTTCATTCGTAGCGCGATAGAGATGGCGTTCATGGACATCACCACGCCGATGAGCGTGAGTGCGACGGAGAAGGGGAGCCCCTCCGGAATGCCCGGCAACTGCGTGGAGACGTTGTAGAGGTGCAACGACAGCGCCATCGTCTGGTCCCACACGCTCTCGGGCGCCACCGGCAGGTAGAGCACTGCGCCGGTGAACATGATGGGTGCCGTCTCTCCCACGGCGCGCGACACGCAGAGGATCACGCCGGTCAGGATGCCGCTGCCTGAATTGGGCAGCACGACGCGCCAGATCGTCTGCCAGCGGGTCGCTCCCAGGCTCCAGCACGCCTCGCGAAAGGACTGCGGCAGCGCCTGCAAGGATTCACGGGTGGCGACAATGATGACCGGCAGCGTCATCACGGCCAGGGTGCAACTAGCCGCCAGCACCGAGACGCCGAAGTCGAGGAACAGCACAAACGCGCCGACCCCGAACAACGCATGCACGATGGAGGGTACGCCGGCGAGGTTGACGATGGCGATGTTGATCAGGCCAGTAAGCCAATTGTCCTTCGCATACTCGCTCAGGTAGATGGCAGCGCTGATCCCAAGAGGCAATGCCACGAGCAACGCGACTGCGGTCAACCAGACAGTTCCTACCAAGGCGGGGAAGATGCCGCCTGCGCTCATCACGTTGCGCGGTTCCTCGAGGAAGAACTCTGCAGAGAGCCCCGGGAATCCTCGGATGATGAGGATGCTCAGGATCCCGAGGGCCGGCAGCGCCAGCATTGCTGTCGTTAAAGCCAGCAGGGACTGGGCGGCAGATTGCTGCTTCCTGCGCCGTTGCTCGGAAGCGGTCGGCTGGAATTTGGAACCCGAGGGGCTCATGCCTTCTTCCTCCGGGTTCCTCTGACGATCGCGTTGGCGATCATGTTGATGAAGAACGTGATCGTGAACAGGAGGATGCCGACGACGAACAGCGCCTGGTAGTGGTCATCACCTTCCGCGGTCTCGCCGAGTTCCGCTGCAATCGTGGCGGTTAGCGACCGAACGGGGTCGAACAGCGACTTCGGGACATTGATCGCGTGGCCGCTCGCCATGAGCACCGCGATGGTCTCTCCGAACGCGCGACCGACGCCCAGCAGGACGGCGGCGCTGAGGCCAGGGCGCGCATGGGGCAGAACAACCCGCAGCACAACCTGCCACTTGGTGGCGCCGAGCGCTTCCGCAGCTTCGCGGTAGGAGTCGGGAACGGCCTTCAGCGCGTCCTCGGCGATCGTCGTCATGATCGGGGCGGCCATCATTCCCAAGATGATTCCCGCGTTGAGGAGATTGAGTCCCGATGGCACGCCGAAGACGTCGGTGATGAACGGACCCATCACGTTGAGGCCGATGACGCCCCAGACGACCGAAGGCACCGCAGCCAACAGTTCAATCAGGATCTTGAGCCACTCTCGTTTCTTGCCGCGGGCGAACTCTCCAATGTAGATCGCCGAGCCGAGCGACAACGGCACCACGAGAATCATTGCGACCGCCGTCGTCGAGACCGTGCCGGCGATCAGCGCGAGCGCTCCATATTCCGGCTTTTGGCTGTTCGGTCGCCACGCGATCGACGTGAAGAACTCCGTCCACGAAAGCCTGTTCGCCGCAAACTCGAGCCCCTGGGTCGCAATAAAGACCAGGATGCCCACGATGAACACGATTGCGGAAACGCCGCCGCCGAAGACCAGAGCCTTCGCGAACAGGTCCGTCCACCAGGATCTGTCGCGACGGTCGAACTCCATCGCGGTCAGGCGGTGCTGCTTGGCTGCTTCGTCGCTCATGGGGATCAACAGGCCTGTTCGCCTCGCAGCTTCTCCATCAGCCCGCGGATCTTCGGCGTCAGGAACCGCCATGCCTGCTCAGGGTCGTTCACGTTGCCTACGTCCCAGGCCAGCACGGTCGTGTGGAAGGGGACTTTGCCGAGGCGCTGACGGACCTCTGGGTGGAGTCCGACGATGAACTGGAATTCGTCGAGTTGCTCCATCAGCGAGGAGAGCGGCGTCGGCCACGACTGCGACAGGTCGATGCCGACCTGCTTCGCGAACTCGACGTAGCGAGGGTCGATTTCTTCAGCTGCATCAACGCCTGCGCTGAGATAGGTGCCGCTCTGCGGGAAGGCTTTGCGCGTGAAGTGCTCCGCGAGTTGGCTGACTCCGTTGTTCTTGTCGCCGACGAACAGGATCTTGAAGACCTTCTCGCCCTTCAACTTGCCGGTGCCGACGAAGATCGTCTCTTCGCAGATGTTCTTGGCCTGGTGGATGACACGCTCGAGTCGGTTGAACGTCGCCATCAGCGAGAACAGGTCGCTGACGGGGCGGCTTCGGTTCTCGCCTTCCTTGACGAGGTCCGCGAACACCTTGTCGAAGTGATGGGCAAACTGGGCTGCGGCGCCGAGGGTTGCCTGGGCCGCTGCAACGTCTCGTGTCTGGAAGCTACGGAGAGCCTCAGACAGCATGCGCCGCGCGTGCTGGCACATCATCTCGATGTCACGCTGAACGACAGGCGGTGCCTCGGTCGAAAGTTGCGCTGAGGTGCGCGAGATCGTCGTCGCGTAGTCGCCGATGCGCTCGAGCGCGATGTTCAATCGCAGGACGGACGACACGTAGCGCAAGTGGCCAGCGGAGGGGAGGTGGCGAGCCACGAAGGCATGGCACAGCCGGTCCAATTCGCGCGTCTGGCGATTCACGAGGTAGTCGCCGATCACTGTCTCTCCGGCGAGGTCGCGATCCAGCGTCAGCACGGCGCGCGCCGCGTTGCCAATGGCGTTCTCGATCGTAGATCCCACGATCGTGATGAGGTCACGGATCCAGGATAGATCCTTCTGGAGTCGCTCTTCGTAGTGGCTGCTCAAGAGATGGGTTCCGTGTTGGGATGCTACGGGGCGAGAAACTGCAGACTGTTCAGAGCTTGCGCAGCGGTGGGTAGCCGCGCTTCAGGAGGACCCGCTGACCGTCATCGCTGAGAATCCATTGGAGGTAGTCCGCCGTGGGGCCGCTCGGTTCCCCGATCGTGTACATGAACAGCGGACGCGAGATCGGGTAACTGCGGTCGAGGACGGAGTCGATCGTCGGCATCACCGGTTGTTCGGTCTTCTCATTTACGACCGGTACCATGCGCACTTCCGCAGTGGCATAGGACAATCCGCTGTAGCCGATGCTCGAAGTGACCTTGGAGCAAAGGTCGACGACATCTTTGCTGCCGTTCATGTCGCGGGTGCCCAGTCGGAAGTTGATCTCCTTTCCGAGCACCGCTTCGCGGAAGTACTCGTAGGTCCCGCTGTTGCTCTGGCGGGAGATCACGACAATTTCGTCGTCGCCGCTCGGCAAAGTGATCCCCATGTCGCTCCAGCGAGTGACCTTGCCGCCGTCGCTGTAGATGGCTTGCAGCTGCGATCGAGTGATCTGCCGCACGGGATTGTCGCGGTGGACGTAGATGGCAATGCCATCCCATCCGACCTGGTGTCTCATCGGTTCGCGCCCAGCCTTCTTTGCTGCCTCGATTTCTCGAGGTTTGAATTCCCGGCTGCAGTTCGCGAGGTCAACCGTGCCGTTGATGAGTCCGCTGATGCCAACCTGCGAGCCGCCGCCGCCGAGAGACACCGCGACATCGGGTCTCACCTGCCGGTAGGACTCTGCCCAGGCCAGTGCGACCTCGACCATCGTGTCCGACCCCTTATTCTGGATGGTTGGTCGCTGCGACCGGAAGCACCCTGACGCCAGCAGTAAGGTCAGCGCGAGGCCGACTCGGCAAAGGGATGGGGTTGGTGGGGCCATTTACGGGGAACTTCAAACAAGAACGATCACGGCTGAGAGTGAAGCTGACCTGCCCTCAGCATGAAGAAGTGGTGAAGATGTGCTGGGGCGGCAGCCCGTCCGGGCCCACCTTCTCCCCAGGCGGCCGGTGCTTGAACCGCCGTCCCTGCCAGAACCACTGCTCTTGGTGCTCTGCAACCGACTTGCCCAGTGCGAGGTTGACGCGCGCCAGGATCCGCTGCACGTCGGCCTCTCGGTCTCCGGCAGATTCTGCGGGGATGACGTCCCAGACCCGCATCGCGAACCGGAACTTGCCCGTTCGCATCGCCGTGACGACCGCAATTGGGGCGCCCGACGAGAGGCTCAGCAAGGCTGGAGTCGCGACCGTGGCGGCAGCCGTTCCCAGGAAGGGCGGGTAGGCGTCGCCGCGGCGGCCGGACGAGTCGCAGAGGAGCCCGATGGACTCCTTGCGCTGCAGCGCGCGGCGCAGCGTGCCGACCACGTTTTGCTTCGCAACGACGACCTGTCCCGAGCCCGTGCGAAGGTCCGAAATCACACGGTCGACGCCAGGGATCGGGCTCGGCCGGAAGACAGACGTGATCGGGATGCCCCAGAGCGCGCACACATAGCCAGCTACGTCCCACACGCCGATGTGCGCGGTCGCCCAGACGATGCCTTTGCCCTCTTTGTAGAGGTCGAGCATGGGTTCGAACTCGCGGCAATCGACGATGTCGCGAAGGGTCTCCTTCGTGATGCGATGAAGGCGGCAGCTGTCGACCGCGAGCCACGTCAGATGCCGCGCGACCTTGAGGAGATGCCAGCGTGGTCGCACAGGGCCGAGCCCGCCCTCGCGGTAGACGATGCGCACGTTACGCCAGTAGCCGCGCACTCGCTTGCCAGAGCGATCCTGCAGCGACCACATCAGCGCGATCGGGACGGCGAGCAGGTCTGCGAGCCCATAGGCCAAGAACGTGGGCATGTGCCCGAACGCCCAAGTCGTCGCGCGCAGTGCGCCTGCGATGACGCGGTGCCACAGCGACGTGCGCTTCGTTCGCGCGTCTTCGCGCGGGTCGTCGGTCTCGGTCTCAGCGCCGTTCATTCGGGGCGAAGAGCATCGCCGTTCTGCGGCAGTCGGACCAGAGCCAACAGGCAGAGTCCGAGGACCAGCGGACCCGCCTGCGACAGCATCGCGGGCTTGCTGCCGTATGCGTCCGCGACGCTTGCGTAGACCGTGCTGCCGATGACCGACAGCTTGACCGTGATGCCGTAAAGACCGAAGTGCTCGCCGATGCGATCCGGCGGCGACAGCAGGACCACGACTTTGCGGCCGGCGGTCCAGATGCCAGAGAGTCCCAGCGCGCCGAGCACTCCGAGCGAGAGCATGTAGCCAATCGGAGATGAGCCGCCAAACCACGCGCCGCCGCAGAGCGCCAACAGCAGCGCCACCGCCGAGACTCGCATGACGAGCAGTGGGCGTCGGTCCGTGAACGCTCCAAGGCCGATCCCGAACAGCAGCGCGCAGCCGTTGAGGCAAAGCCCACAGATCGCGATGTACTCCTGCAGGCCGGATTCGCCGTCGTAGCGCAATTCGAACATCGAGAAGCCGCCAGCCTGCGCAGCGCCCAGGAACACGTTCTTGGTGAAGGACGCGAAGAACATCACCGCGGTGTTCAGCACGTCGACGAGGCAGAAGTTGGCGAGCAAGAAAAAGAACATCGGCCTGTGCTTGGGCAGGTCGCGCAGCGTGGTGCGCAGGCTCTGCATCGCGTCGCCGATCGCGCTCGCGCCGATTGCGGTGGGCAGAGGTCGCCGGTCGCGCACGAAGGCCATGCACGGCAACGCGAACACGAAGAACATCGCGGCGGCCAACTGGA
Source organism: Planctomycetota bacterium (assembly GCA_041168165.1). Lineage (GTDB taxonomy): Bacteria > Planctomycetota > UBA1135 > UBA1135 > UBA2386 > SXPK01. Next base: position 36,288 of record JBEELK010000166.1, read on the forward strand.
ACTGCTGCGGACCTTGCTCCATCGGAAGCAGCGTGACGAGCACGAGGATCGTGCCGAGGTAGCCGATGCCGACGCCGATGCCGCTCCAGAAGCCTGCGCGTTGCGGCGGCGCAACGGAAGTCAGGAGCGAGTTGTAGAACAGCAGGCCGAGGTTGTAGGCAATGTTGGCGACGAAGAAGCAGGCGAGGATCGCCGGTTCTTGATCGAACGTGCCGAGTCCAGCCATGGCGCCGATGCACACGAGCGTCGCGAGCGACAGGTAGAGCCCCGTTCGCGCTGTGCGGTCGACGATCGCGCCACAGATCGGGACGAGCAGCGCGGCCAAGGTCAGTGACGCGGTTTGCGTCATGCCGAGGCTCGTCAATGCGCCAAACCGCGACTCGAAGAAGGGCGTGAACAAGAATGTGACCGTCGCGGCGTACACCGTGTTCGCGAGGTCGTAGAGGGCCCAGGCGATGGCGTGCCATCGGCTCGGTCGCGCGCGTTCTTCGGCTTGCAGACGTTCCATCGCGGCGCAACGTAGACGCAGAGCCGCAGCATTGGCCAGCATCGCCTTTGCCTTGCTATGGTGGGGCGATGGCGCGCATCGATACGGCGACTCCAACGCGTAGGTCCTTCTTGCTGTCGTCGCTCGCGGCGCTGGGAGCCAGCGCGTGCTCGACCGCAGCAAGTCGCGGTCGCATCTTCGGCGCCAACGAGCGAGTGCGATTGGGCTTCGTCGGCCTCAACGGCCGAGGGTCGGAGTTGCTCGCGATGTTCCGTTCGTGCAAGCACGCGAGCATCGATGCGGTGTGCGACGTGGATTCCGCCGTGCTCGATCGCGTCGCGACAGCCTGTGGCAAGCTGGGTGAGGCTCCGCGCCGATTCGCGGATGCCGCGGCGATGATGGAGAGCGGCGCGGTCGACGCGGTCGTGATCGCGTCGCCAAACCACTGGCACACGTTGCACGGCGTGATGGCGATGGAGCGCGGCCTCGACGTCTATGTCGAGAAGCCCGTGAGCCACGACGTGTGGGAAGGCGCGCAACTCGTCGCCGCGGCCCAGCGTCACCGCCGCGTCGCCGCATGCGGAACGCAGTGCCGCAGCCACCGCGGAGTTCAGGATGCAATCGCCTTCGCGCAGAGCGGCCAACTCGGCGCGATCCGGCTCGCGCGCGGCCTGTGCTACAAGCGTCGCAAGAGCATTGGCAAGGCGAATGGCGCGCAGCGCCCGCCTGCTTCCGTCGACTACGACCGGTGGCTCGGGCCCGCGCCGATGCAGGACGTTCGTCGATTGCAGTTCCACTACGACTGGCACTGGCAGCGCGACTTTGGCAACGGCGATCTCGGCAACCAAGGCGTGCACCAGATGGACCTCTGCCGCATGGCCGTCGGGCTCGACGCGCTGCCCAACCGCGTGATGTCGATCGGCGGCAGGCTCGGCTACGACGACGACGGCGACACGCCGAACACGCAGCTGGTCCTGTGCGAGAGCGATCGCGCCCCGATCCTGTTCGAGGTGCGCGGGTTGCCGTCGCGTTCTGGCTCTGAGGAAATGGACGCGTTCTTGGGCGCGCGCATCGGACTCGTGCTGCATTGCGAACGTGGGGACGTGGTGATCACGAGCTACTACGGCGGCTACGCGCAGGACGAAGGCAAGCAGCGCATTGCCGCGTTCGAAGGCCGCGGCGACCACTGCGCCAACTTCATCGAAGCGGTTCGGCATGCGGATTCCGCGATGCTCGCGGCCGACGTGCGGCAGGGTCATCTCAGCGCCGCGCTGTGCCACCTCGGCGAGGCGTCGCTGCGCGCGGGCAAGGCGCATTCGCTCGCTTCGAGCGAGCCGATGCTCGCGCTCGAGTGGGAACGAATGGCTGCGCACTTGCGCGACAATGGCGTGCCGTCGGATGCGGCGGTGCAGGTTGGCGCTGCGCTGCTGCCAACCGCGGACGCGAGCCGCCATCCGCGACGCGACTATCGCGCGGGCTATGAACTGCTGGATGGGGGCGTTACGCGATGACGCTGCTTCGGGTTCTTCTGTTGCTCGTGGCTCCGTTGCTCGCCGCGTCGATGCGCGCGCAGCAAGGAGACCGCGCCGCAGAAGACCGCGCCGTGCTGCCCGCAGGCACGCCAGTGCCGGATGCGCGCGTGCTGTCGATCGATGAGTCGACCGCTGCGTTGCGTCTGCAGGCTGGGTTCGAGGTGCAACTCGTGGCGAGCGAACCGCTGATCGAAGACCCGGTGCAGGCCGTGTTCGACGCAGCGGGTCGCATGTGGGTCGTCGAGATGCGCTCCTACATGCGCGATGTCGATGGCACGGACGAACTGCGCGCCGACGGTCGCATTCGCGTGTTGTTAGATCGCGATGGCGACGGACGCATGGATGAAGCGAAGACGTTCCTCGATGGCCTCGTGTTGCCGCGCAGCGTGCTGCCGTTGCAAGGCGGCGCGCTCGTGATCGCGCCGCCGCAGATTCTCTGGGTCGAGGATCGCGATGGCGATCTCGTCGCGGATCGATCGATCCCGGTCTGCGATGGGCTCGACAGCGGGCTCGCCAATCCGGAGCACAGCGGCAACGGGTTGTTGTGGAGCTTCGACAATCGCATTCACCTCGCGGATGACGCGCGCGTTCTTGCGTGGCGACGCAGCGAGGCAGGCGTCACGTTCGACGTCGAGCGCACTGCGCTTGCTGGGCAATGGGGCATCGCGCACGACGACCGCGGGCGGCTCTACTTCAACTACAACGAGGATTGGCTGCGCTGCGATCTCGTGCCGCGCCGCTATGCCGCGCGCAAGGATCCCGTGCGCATGGGCCAGGGCATGAACTTCAAGCTCGCGCCCGATCCTCGCGTGTTTCCGGCTCATCCGACGCCTGGCGTCAATCGAGGCGGCCGCGAGGGCATGCTGCGCGACGGTTGGCTGCAGCGGCACACCGCAGTCTGCGCGCCGTTAGTCTACCGCGGCGATGCGCTGCTCGGGTGCGATGGCGACGTGTTTGTGTGCGAGCCCGCGGGCAATCTCGTGCGTCGATTCCGGTTGCGCGATGTCGACGGCGAGATGCATGCCGTCAACTGCTACGACGGCGCGGAGTTCTTGGCCGCCGCGGACGAACGCTTCCGGCCGGTCAACCTGACGCAAGGTCCCGATGGCGCGCTGTATGTCGTCGACATGCGACGCGGCGTGATCCAGCACAAGAACTTCGTCACGACGTTCCTGCGGCAACAGATCCAAGAGCGCAAGCTAGAGCAGCCGATCGGCAAGGGCCGCATCTGGCGCATCGCATCGAAGGGCGCGAGCGCGCGCGTCGATGCGCCGCTCGAGGCTGCGACCACGACGCATCTCGTCGCCGCGTTGTCGGAGCGCGACGGCGCGCGTCGCGACCTCGCGCAACAGTTGCTGGTGCAGCGGCAAGATCGATCCGCGATCGATGCGCTGCGCGCGTTGGTGCGCCAACGGCAGGCGCCGTCGGCCCTGCACGCGATCGGCGTGCTCGATGGATTGTCGGCGCTCACTTCGGATGACCTTCGCATCGCGCTGCATGCAGACGACGCAGGCTTGCTCGCGTTCGCTCTGCGCTACTGCGCGTCTCCGATGTCGGATGGCGATCGCGTGCTCTTTGCCCACGGCGAGCGCATGGCAGCAAGCGCGCCGCGTTCGGTGCGTTGGCAGTTGGCGCTGACGTTGGGCGACGTCGCGGGCAAGGGACAAGAACGCGCGGAGATCCTGCTCGCCGAGCTCGCGGCCTCCGCGGGCGGCGATGCGATGCTGGTCGCGCAAGTCGCCGCGAGCGCGCGCGGTCGCGAGCCAGACATCCTGCGGCGCGTCTTCAAGACGGCGCGCGCTGGCGCGGCAAAGGGCGTCTTCGCGTTGTCGCGGCAGGTAGCAGCCTCGCAGGACGTGGTCGCGCAGCAGTCTCTTCTCGACGTGGTGGCCGCAGCGATGTCCCCGGAACTGCAGCGTGAAGCGCTTGCTGGCTTCTGCGCGGACATCCCCGCGGATCCGGAGAAGGCTCGCGGACGATTTGTCTTCGCAGCGACTCCGCCGGCGCTTGCGGCGATGCAGCGCACCGGGCGCAAGGAGATCGTGCCGCTGGTGCAACGCATTCTCGCCAGCGTCGAGATCCGCGCCGTTGCGCCCGCAGTTGCGTTGTCGCTGGACGAGGATTTGAGCGATGCCGAACGCGCGCGCGTCGCCGCGGGATCGCGCGTCTACGGGGCTTACTGTGCCGCGTGCCATCAGTCGGATGGGCAAGGCCTAGCGGGCCTAGCGCCACCGCTCGCGGGCTCGGAGTGGGTTTCTGGCGATGGCGAGATGCTGGTCAAGATCGCGTTGCACGGCCTGCGCGGTCCGTTGCGGGCCGCCGGCGTCGCGTTCGAGGGCGAGATGACTCCGCAGTCGCACCTCAGCGATCCCGACCTCGCCGCTGCGTTGAGCTACGTGCGCAGGAAGTTCGCTCCGCGTGCTTCCTGCATCTCCGTGGAGGATGTCGCGCGGCTGCGCAAGCAACACGAGGGACGGACCGTTCCGTGGCCCGCGGCCGAGTTGCAGCCTCGATGAGCTGCGTCGGCGCCGCCGCCCGGGCGGGGCTGTGGACAGCCTTGCGCGTTGCTGCCATCGTGGCGCCGTGACCTCCTCTGTCGAACCCTCGCGCCTGCACGTCACGTGCTCCCTGATGTCGGGCACGCCTTCGGGCTGGGTCGCTGCCGCCATGGATTGCCTGCCTGCGTTGCTCGTGGAGCAAGCGCACTTGGAGAAGAAGGCTGCTGCTGCGGCGATGCGCTTTTTGTTCAGCACGAAGAAGGATGCGTGGATCCAACGCGCGCTGTCGTGCCTTGTGCGCGAGGAGTTGGTGCACTTCGAACGCACGCTGCGCCTGTTGGAGCAGCGCGGCATCGAGTTCTCGACCCAGCCGCCGAGTCGCTATGCCGACCGCCTGAAGTCGGTGGTCGCCTCGACGATGCCCGAACGGCTCGTGGACGAGTTGATCGTCTCGTCGCTGATCGAAGCTCGGTCGCACGAGCGCATGGAAGCGCTGGGCCACGGGCTCGTGGACCGCGATCCCGAGGCGAGCGCGTTCTACCTCGATCTCGTCGAGGCCGAAGGCCGGCATCGCACGGTCTACCTCGACATCGCGGCTGCGTGCTCGGATGCCGGCATGGTGTTGCAGCGCTTTGGCAGGATCGCGCAGAAGGAACGCGAAGCAATCGAGATGGCAGACGACGAGATTCGTCTGCACTCCGGCCATGGCGGCTATGCCTGAGGCCGAAGCAGGCGGAGTCGCCGCTCAAACGCGTTCGCGACCGGCGTTGCGCGCTGCACAGTTGGCATTGCTGTTCGCGTCGGTCGGTTGGGGCTCCGCGGTCGCATTCGGGATGCCGCCGTCCGCGCCGTTCGACGTCGCATGGAACCTCGGCGAGGTCGCCGTTGATCCCGCGTTGTGCGCATCGAGCAGCGATGGGCCAACCGTCGTCGTGTTGCAGCACGGTCTGTGGCGATCGCCGTGGGCGTTGTGGCGACTTGAGCGCGCGTTGCGCGCGCATGGCTACGAGACGCTCAACCTCGGATACCCGAGCACGAGCACGACGATCCAAGCTGCGGCGGAGTCGCTCGCGCGCGAGTTGGACGCGATGCGCGTTCGCTTGGGTAACGGCGCGCGCGTCGCGTTCGTCGGCCATTCGATGGGCGGGCTCGTCGCGCAAGAGACGATGCGCCGCAGGCCATTGCTCGATCCGTTCGCTTGCGTCTACATCGCGGTGCCGCATCGCGGCGCTGCGCTGTGCGACTTGCGCAAACGCTGGTGGATCTTCCCCTACCTGATGGGCCGCGGCGCTGCGATGCAACTGAGCCCCGGCGACGCGATCCACGCGCAGCCGATTCTGCATCAGGGTCGCAGCGGCGTGATCGTTGGACACATCGAGCCGGGCAACCGCTCGTTAGTCGGCGGCCCCAACGATGGCACGGTCACGGCAGCGGAAGCGACGCTCGAAGGCGCTGCGGATCGCGTGATGCTGCCGCTAGGGCACACCAAGATCGCCTCGTCGGACGAGACGATCCGTTGCGTGCTCGCGTTCTTGAAGAACGGCCGCTTCCCGGATTAGCCGATCGTCACGACGACGGTGTCCGTCACCGTCAACTGCGGCGAGGCGCAGCCGCCCGTGCCGCCGAGGTCGAGTCCTTGCAGGCCGAACTGCAGGCCGATGAAGAACGGATCGCACGGGATCGTCAGGTTGACGGCGCCGCCGAAGAACGATCCTTCCCAGTTATGTCCGATCGTGCAGCCACAGAACGGCGTGGTCGTCAGGTTGAAGCCGTAGCCGACGAACGGCAGGCCCGTGGCGCCGGTCACGGAGCAGTTCAGCGTGCCGAAGATGTTCGGGCTGCCGGACACCGTGAGGTTGGCGGGGCCGCAGCGCGTGGCGGTCGTCGCCATCGAGCCTGCGCCCGTGCCGCACTGGGCGACGATCTGGAAGTTGCCGACCGCGTTGTTGAAGCCGCCGACGCGCAGGTAGTAGGTCTGGCCCGACACGAGGTTGGCCGTCACTTGGCTACCGAACCCGCAGCTGTCGTCGCTGCAGCCGAGCAACGTCAACACCGCGCACGTGCCGCTGTAGACCGACATCACCGTGTCGATCGTGCGCGCCGCCGTGCAGGTCGAGAACGTCGTCGGCGCCGTGCAGTTCGCCGTGAACGTGAGCCACAGATCGTTGCCGCCGGTGGCGCAGGTCCACGCGGGCGCGGCCGAGGTCGTAGCGCCAGTGTTGCTGAACACAGCCGACGTGCCGAGCGTGATCGCCGTCGCGGTCGCGCATTCATCGCGAGCCACGGCGGGCGCCGTGACTTGCACGTCGAACGCTCCAACCGCTGCGCTGAAGCCGCCGACGTGGAGCAGGTAGCTCTGGCCCGCGGTCAACGTGGCGGTGATCGTCGAGCCGGTGCTGCACGTGTCGTCGTTGCACGCAATTGAGGTCAGCGAGCCGCACGCGCCCGAGAACAGTTCGAGAACCGTGTCGAAGTTGGTGGTGGCCGAGCAGGTAGCGAACGTGTGCGCGCCCGTGGCCAGCGCGTTGTAGCGGAACCACACGTCGTTGCTGGCGGACGCGACGCACGCGAAGGTCGACCCAGGCGTGGCGCCAACGGTGGTGTAGGCGGCCGAGGTGCCCGCGGTCAGCACGATCGCGTTGGCGCAGTTGTCGTTGGCGGGAGCGACTGGGCCCGTGCCGCTGGCGAGCGAGGCGATCGCCGCCTGCAACGCTGCGTTCGTGACTGCCGTTGCCGAGTTGCTGCCGCCGGTCGACGTGCAGCCGGCGTTGGTGTGGATCGCGATCGCGACGCCCGTGGAGTTGATCGCGATGACGGATCCCGAGTTACCGCCGCAGGTGTCGACCTGATGGTTGACTCGCGATCCGCTCACTGAGGTCAGCGGTCCTGTGTGCGTTTGCTGCGTCTGGTTGCGTGCGCCGTTGCCGCTCGTGCACGAGCAGCTGCTCGCCGTCGCGCCGTCATTCACAGGCGTGCCATCGACGCCGTAGCCCCAGTTGACCAGCGTCGTGTTGGCCGCGGGCATCGAGGTCGCAAGGTTGAACGCTTGGCCCATCGCCTGGAATGTCGTCAGCCCCGTGTTCGAGTTGGGGAAGCAGCGGAAGACCCAATAGTCGTTGCCGATGCCCGTGTTGGCCGACAGCGAGCCCGCGCTGTCGACCGCGAACTGGAAGTTTGCGGACGGCATCGCGAGCGAGCAGGTCGTGCTCGATGCGGGCACGTTGAACTGCATGACTTGTCCTGTCCCGAAGCAGTGGCCCGCGGAAAGGTGGAGACGCTCGTTGCTGTTGGTCGCGACCGGCGTGTTGATGATCCAGCCCGAGCAACCGATGCCGACGATGCGGCCCGCGCGCGGATCGCTGGAGGGCACGCGGTTGTCGGTGGTGAAGCAGATCGTCTCTTGTGGCGGCACGTCCGCGGCTTCGTCGCCGACCATGATGCTGCCGACGTTCACAAGGTTCTTCGCTGTGTTCGGGCCTGCCACCAGTTCGACGAGGACCGAGTTGCCGTTGAAGTAGGCGGTCGAGTTCTCCCACTGCGCGAGGCTCTTGCGATCGAGCCGCTGCACGTCGCCGTCGCGCAAGGATGCGATGCGGAGGTAGCTGCCTTCGCCGAGTTCGACGTCTTGGAAGTAGACGCGGATCCACGGCGCGGTCCGTGGCGCCATGACGAGCCCTTGCCAGACGACGCCTTCGACGGGCGTCGGATTGGCGTGCGAGCCGCTCGCGATCGCGATGGGCTCCAGGCGACCTTGCAGCGGCGCGCTCTGCGCGAATGCGGCGCAGGCAAGGATCGCCACTGCGGTAGCGCGCATGGCGAGGGATGAGAGGGAGATGCGTGTGCGCATGGTGGGAACTCGGAGTTTGGGCCTCGCGATGGGAGATGCATCCGGGCCAGGGGTGAGGCGAAGGAAGGATTGAACCAAGAGGAGGCCCTGGAGGACAGGGCTGTCGATGCCGGCCGTAACCGCGTGATTGCGCGGTTGCAATCGAGGTGGCCTCGCCCGATCCTCTTCGCCCTCAACTCATGAGCTGGGTCCAAGAATTCTGGCGCTCGTCCATCGGTGGCAAAACCACCATGGCTGTCACGGGCGTTCTGCTGTTCCTGTTCGTGATCGCGCACCTGCTGGGCAACCTGCAGATCTTCGCCGGTCCGAAAGCGCTGAACGACTACGCGAAGATGCTGCACGATCTGGGCCCGCTCCTGTGGGTGGCTCGCATCGGTCTGTTGGCCATCTTTGTGCTGCACGTTCTCACGGCGATCCGGCTCTCGCGGGCCAACAAGGCTGCGCGTCCCGTGCCCTACGCCAAGGAAGCCACGGTGCAGGCATCGCTAGCTTCGCGGTCGATGCTGTTCTCCGGCCTGTCGCTGCTCGCGTTCGTCATCTACCACCTGATGCACTTCACCGTCGGCGCGGTGCACAGCGAGGATGTCGCGTTGAAGGGCGCGGACTTCAACGTCTATGCGATGGTCTATGCGAGCTTCTCGCGCATGCCCGTCGTACTCGCCTACGTGTCCTTCCAGGTTCTGCTGTTCTTGCACCTGAAGCACGGCTTGCACTCGTTCGCGCAGACCCTCGGTTGGCGCCATGCACGCTTCACTCCGATGATCCAGTCGCTCTCGTTCGTCCTCGCCGCGGCGATCGCCGGTGGCAACATCCTCATCGCGTTGGCCCCGATGCTCGGCCTTGTCCAGAAGGGGGCAGCATGAAGCTCGATTCGCGCATTCCTGACGGACCCGTTCAGGACAAGTGGGAGAAGCGGAAGTTCGAACTCAAGCTGGTCAATCCGGCCAACAAGCGGAAGTACAAGGTCCTCGTCGTCGGCTCCGGCCTCGCAGGCTCGGCGGCTGCGGCCTCGATGGCGGAACTCGGCTACCAAGTCGAGTGCTTCTGCTTCCAGGATAGCCCGCGCCGCGCGCACTCGATCGCTGCGCAAGGCGGCATCAACGCAGCCAAGAACTACCGCAACGACGGCGACTCGATCTGGCGGTTGTTCTACGACACGGTGAAGGGCGGCGACTTCCGCGCGCGCGAAGCCAACGTCTATCGGCTCGCGCAACTGAGCGTGAACATCATCGATCAAGCCGTCGCGCAGGGCGTGCCGTTCGCGCGCGAATACGGCGGCCTGCTCGACAACCGCAGTTTTGGCGGCGCGCAGGTGAGCCGCACGTTCTACGCACGCGGTCAGACTGGCCAGCAGTTGCTGCTCGGCGCGTATTCCGCGCTGTCGCGTCAGATCGGACTTGGCACCGTCAAGATGTTCCCGCGCACCGAGATGCTCGACCTCGTCGTCGTCGACGGGCACGCAAAGGGCATCATCGTCCGCAACCTCGTCACCGGTGCGGTCACCGCACACTACGGCGATGCAGTCGTGCTGTGCACGGGCGGCTACGGCAACGTGTTCTACCTGAGCACGAACGCGAAGGGCTGCAACGTCACGGCGACGTGGCGCAGCTACAAGCGCGGCGCTGGCTTTGCCAACCCGTGCTACACGCAGATCCATCCGACCTGCATCCCGGTCAGCGGCGATCACCAGTCGAAGCTGACGTTGATGTCGGAGTCGCTCCGCAACGACGGTCGCGTGTGGGTGTCGAAGAAGGCCGGTGACAAGCGCAAGGCCTCGGACATCCCGGACAGCGAGCGCGACTACTTCTTGGAGCGCAAGTATCCGAGTTTCGGCAACCTCGCTCCGCGCGACATCGCGTCGCGCGCCGCGATGCAGGTCTGCGATGAAGGCCGCGGCATTGGCGACACCGGTCTCGGCGTCTATCTCGACTTCCGCGACTCGATCCAGCGCCTTGGCAAGGACGCGATCGCGTCGCGCTACGGCAACCTGTTCCACATGTATGCGAAGATCACTGCCGAGGATCCGTACTCGCAGCCGATGCGCATCTTCCCAGCCGTGCACTACACGATGGGCGGCCTGTGGGTGGACTACGACCTGCAGTCGACAATCCCGGGCCTGTTTGTCGCCGGCGAAGCGAACTTCAGCGACCACGGCGCCAACCGCCTTGGCGCGTCGGCACTGATGCAGGGTCTGGCAGATGGCTACTTCGTGATCCCGTACACGATTGGCGGCTACCTCGCGGGCCAAAAGCCTGGCGCGGTGACGACGGATCGTCCTGAGTTCGCGCGCGCGATCGCCGACGTGCAGGACATGACGAAGAAGCTCCTGTCGATCCAAGGCAATCGCACGGTCGACAGCTTCCACCGCGCGCTCGGCAAGATCATGTGGAGCAAGTGCGGCATGGCGCGCACCGAGGCGGGCCTCAAGCAAGCGATCGCCGAGATCCAAGCGCTGCGCGCCGAGTTCTGGCAGAACGTCAAGGTGCTCGGCTCCGACGCGACTCTCAATCAATCGCTGGAGAAGGCGGGCCGCGTCGCGGACTTCCTCGAGTTCGGCGAGCTGATGTGCCGCGACGCGCTAGAGCGCCGCGAGTCGTGCGGCGGCCACTTCCGCGAGGAATGGCAGGACGACGGCGAAGCCAAGCGCGACGACGAGAACTTCCGCCACGCGGCGGTTTGGGAATACGCGGGCAAGGACAAGACACCCGTGCGTCATCAAGAGCAGTTGGAGTTCGAGAACGTGCACCTCGCGGTGCGCAGCTACAAGTGAGCGAAGGTCGAGCGATGAAGGTCACACTCCACATCTGGCGCCAGAGCAAGAATTCGACGCCGAGCAACTTCGCTCAGGACGGCAAGATGGTCCGCTACCAGCTGGATCATGTGTCGCCCGACATGTCGTTCCTCGAGATGCTCGACATCCTCAACGAGCAGTTGATCCAAAAGGGCGAGGAGCCGGTCGCGTTCGACCACGACTGCCGCGAAGGTATCTGCGGATCGTGTGGCGTCGTCATCGACGGCCTGCCGCACGGCCCGGAGCGCGGCACCACGACGTGCCAGCTACACATGCGCAGCTTCAAGGACGGCGCAGAGATCTACATCGAGCCGTGGCGCGCGAAGGCGTTCCCGGTCGTCAAGGATCTCGTCGTCGATCGCTCCGCGTTTGATCGCGTCGTGCAGTCGGGCGCGTTCGTCTCGGTCAACACTGGCGCTGCTCAAGACGCGAACGCGATCCCGGTGCCCAAGGATGACGCGGACAAGGCGTTTGACGCCGCGACCTGCATCGGCTGCGGCGCTTGCGTCGCGGCGTGCAAGAACGCGTCGGCGATGCTGTTCGTCGGCGCCAAGGTGTCGCACTTCGCGCATCTGCCGCAGGGCCAAGTGGAGCGCGAACGTCGCGCTCGCAACCTGGTCTCGGCGATGGACAAGGAAGGCTTCGGCAACTGCACCAACCAATATGAGTGCGAAGCCGTGTGCCCGAAGGAGATCCCGGTGCGCGTGATCGCCGAGATGAACCGCGAGTTCGTCAAGGCGAAGCTCATCGAAGAGCCTGCAAAGAAGACGATCGGCGGCCACGGCTGATTCGCGGCGCCATTGCGGTCGTGGCGTTGTCGCTATGGCCGCATTGCTACATGCCGCGCCGCCCGGATTGGATTTGCACGGCGGCCGTGCGGCGTTGGTCACGCGCTGTGTGGCTCAGCCTTGGTGCGCAATGCCAGCGATACGAGCACGAGGCACATCGCGGCGAGGCTCGCGCTGGTCCAGTAGACGAGGCCTGGCCAATCGCGTCCGTCGGTGATCGACCAGCCATAGACCGCGCTGCCGAGAATGGGCCCTGCGATGTTTGCAAGGCTCTGCATGCCTGAGATGCCGCCTTGCACGGCACCTTGCTCCTTGGGGTCGACGCTTTGCGTGATCAGTGCTTGGCATGCGGGCATCGCGATGCCACCGAGTGACGCGAACGCGACCGTCGAGTAGAGCATCCAGCCTTCCGACGACAGCGCGTAGCCGCAGTAGGCGAGGAATCCGATTGCGACTCCAACCTGCAGCGAACGGGCGTTGCCGAGTTTTGGCACGATGCGTCGCGTGAGTCCGCCTTGGACTACGACTGCGCCCATGCCGACCGCGAACAGCGAGTAGCCGACTTCTTCGGGGCCCCAGCCGTAGCGGCGTTGGCAGTAGAAGAACCACGTCGCATGCAGCGCGAACTGCGCGACGTTGAGCAGGAAGAGCGCCGCCGAGAGTCGAGCGGCGAGCGGGTAGCGGAACAGCACTCCGATCGTCTTCGTAGGGTGCACGGACAGCGGCGTCTTGTTGCGACGTTCCGGCGGCAGCGACTCCGGCAGCACGAACAAGCCGAACGCAGCGTTGCACAGTGCCATCGCGCCGGCAGCCCAGAACGGAAGTCGCACGTCGATCTCGCCGAGGATTCCGCCGAGCAATGGGCCGAGCACGAAGCCAAGCCCGAATGCAGCGCCGACGAGGCCATACGCTCCGGCCCGTTTCTCCTTCGGTGTGATGTCCGCGATGTAGGCGTTCGCCGTCGCCATGCTCGCGCCCGACACGCCGTTGATCGCGCGCGTGACGAAGAGCCAGCCGACCGTTGGCGCGATGGCCATTGCGAAGAAATCGAGGCCGGAGCCGAGCATCGACAGCAGCAGCACCGGTCGTCGCCCGTAGCGGTCGCCGAGCGCGCCGAGGATCGGCGCGAAGACGAACAGCATCGCGGCATACGTGGCTCCGAGCGCGCCGACCAGCGGGGCAGCATCGGCGTCCGTGCCGCCCTGCAGTTGCTGCACGAGCTTGGCGCCGACCGGAATGATCAAGCCGATGCCGAGCACGTCGAGCAGCAGAGTGACGAAGATGAAACCCAGGGCCGGTGCGCGCGCGTTCACGCGACGCACGGTAGCGCACTGGCGTGCCGCGTCGAGCGTGCTGCCGCAGGTTGGTTCCCGGGGAGCCTCGGCTTTGGTATCACGCTCCCTAGTGAACCAACCCCGCATCGGCATCCTCACGATCAGCGACCGCGCGAGCCAAGGCGTCTACGCCGATGAGTCGGGGCCCGCGATCGAATCCGCGCTGCGCGACTACCTCGCTACGGAATGTGCCTTCGACAAGCGCATGGTTGCCGACGAGGTGGGCCTCATCGCATCCTCGATCCGTTCGCTCGCCGAATCGGGTTGCTGCTTGATCTGCACCACGGGCGGCACCGGCCCGTCGCCGCGCGATGTGACGCCCGAGGCCATCGCGCAGGTGTGCACGAAGGAGCTGCCGGGCTTCGGCGAGCAGATGCGCGCGGCCTCGCTGCGCGCCGGCGTGCCGACTGCGATCCTGTCGCGGCAGACCGCGGCGATCTGCGGTTCGTCGCTCGTCGTCACGTTGCCCGGCAAGCCGGCGTCGATCCGCGTGTGCCTCGACGCTGTGTTCCCGGCGATTCCCTACTGCATCGACCTGATCGGCGGCCCGAGGCTCGAAGGCAATCCTGCGGTCGTGCAGGTCTTCCGGCCCAAGTCCAAGTGATGGAGCGGCAGGCGGCGCGCGGCTAGAACGGTTCTGCGATGACGACCCCGATGACCAAGGAACAGTTTCAAGCGTTGCTGCAGCCGTATGCCGAAGCGCTGCGCGCGATCGATGTCGAGGCCAAGGATGCGGCTTTGCAGTGTGAGCGCGTGCTGCCGTTCACGGGCGCGCAGGTGAAGGCGCTGCGCGACGTCGCGATGGCTGCCATCGCTTCCGATTGGTTGCTGCCCAAGGAGAACGCGGGCATTCGCTTTGGTCGCGTCGCGAAGGACCTGTGCGGCTTCTCGGTCGACGCGGTCTTGATGGACAAGCCGGGTCCGAAGCATCGCCACCCAAACGGCGAGATCGACCTGTGCTTCACGCGCAGCGGCTCGCCGAAGTTCGACGGCAAGCCGGAGGGCTGGGTCGTCTACGGCAAGGGCTCGACGCACGTGCCGACCGTGCGCGATGGCGAGATGCTGATCCTCTACTTCTTGCCAGCGGGCGCGATCGAGTTCCTCACGGATTGATGTCGCAGCGCGCAGTCACAGTGCTCACTGCGGCTTCTTCAGCATGTCGGTGAGCTGCTGAAGGTAGGGGTGCACTGCGGCAGCTTCGGCGATCCTCAGGACGGCTTCGGAGCGCGCATAGACTGCGTCCGCGACGGCCAGCCCTTCTGCGCCTTGCGCCTCCAGGATCTTGCGGATGGCGCTTTGCGGGTGCTCCCAGTCCGGCAGCTTCTTGCGCAGCGCGAGCATGCGTCCATCGATCGCCATGCGCTTCTGTGCAGCGGTTGCGCTGTCGGTGACGGCATCGAGCAGCTTGCCGAGGTCGCGCACGATGTCGATCGGCTCCGTGACCGCAGGCGCGCCTGGGACCAACAGCTTTTGCTGCTCCGGCGGAAGGTCCGTCGGCGGGTTGTTCACGGGGACGAACGGCTTCTCGGCCGTTGCGGGTTCGTGAATAGGGTCCGTGGTCGCCTCACTGCAGGCCGCGAACGGTAGGGCGAGCGAAGCGAAGAGTGCCAGGGTCGGTAGCGAGGTGCGCATCACGATGGAATATGGCACGCGCTCGCTCGAGGTGCGGCGCTGCGTTTGTCGTGACCCATGGCATGGGGCCGTTGTGGTCCCAAGGCGAGACATCGTCCAATCGCGGAACCAAGCAGCGAAGCGTCGCGCAACCAAACTCGGCGCAGGAAGCGCGCTGCGAGAGCCGGCTACCGCAGTTGGCCGCGCAGTGCGTCGTCCGCGGACCCGCGTTGGCGGATGACGCGCGCCTTGCCGCCCTCGACAAGCACTTCCGCAGGCGCCGCGTGACTCAAGAAGCCCGTGGGGCTGTAGGTCAGTCCGTAGGCGCCCGCGTTGAGCAACGCGAGCACATCGCCTTCTTGGATCCGCGGCATCCAGATCGCCTCCGCAAACTGGTCGTGCGGCGTGCACAGCGGTCCGCCGATCGACACCAGCTCCGACGACTCGTCGCGCAACGCGCCGGCATGCACGAGAAGAGGCGGTCGACGCAGCACGGATCCTCCGCCGGTTCCGATCGCGCAATGGTGCATGCCGCCGTCGAGCGCGATCGAAGTGGCCTCGCCGCTTCGCTTCGCACGGGTCACCGTGGACAGGTAGACGCCGCACGGCGCGGTTAGATAACGGCCGAGTTCCACCATGTGGGTCCGCTGCGCGCGCTGCGGACCGACGAGCAGTTGGCGTAGCCCTGCGGCCGCTTGCGCAAGGTCGAAGGACGGATCGCCGAGGTAGGTCGCGACGCCAAAACCACCGCCGAGGTCGATCTCGTGCGGCGGCGCTGCGAGTTCCCGCTCCCATTGGTCGGCGAGTGCGCAGAGGTCTTCTGCATGCGACAGGAAGTCCGCCGCTGCGAAGCACTGCGTGCCGGAGTAGGCGTGCAAGCCCGTGAGCTCGAGCCGCGGTTCTGCTGCGAGTTCGCGCAGCAACTCCAACGCGCGCGTCTCGTCGACGCCAAATCGGCTGCCAGTGCCCGCCATGCGCAACCTGCCGCCGTGGCTTCGACGCGTGAGGTTGACGCGCAGCGCCACGCGGATCGGCTTGCGCACATCCTTCGCCAGTGAAGCTAGGTCGCGCGCTTCCGACTCGGATTCGACGTGGAACACGCCGAGGCCTTGGCGCAATGCGGACTCGAGTTCGACGCGCGACTTGCCTGGGCCTGCGAAGCGAAGGTCTTCTGCTGCATGGCCAGCTGCGCGCGCAACGGCGAGTTCACCCAAGGACGCGATCTCCGCGCCACATCCCTCGTCGCGCAGGATGCTCGTCAGCGCGACGCTCGGGTTGGCCTTGATCGAATAGAGGATGCGGAGCGACGGGCCGAACGCGGCGCGGACTTCGCGCGAGCGCATGCGCAACGCGTCGCCGTCGAACGCATACAGCGGGCTCCCGAATGTCTGAATCAGTTCGCTCGTCGGGATGCCGCCGATCGCGAGCTCGCTGCGCGCGTCATTGCCGAGCGCGGACAGCGCGCGGCGCACCGCAGGGTCATCGTGGGGCGAGGGATGCGCGCTGCGAGTCACGATCGCACTATGCCAAGCGGTTTCTTGAGGCGCCAACGATTGCTACACCGTGGCCTGCAAGGAATCGATCCAACTCCTGCCACCATTCGGGGAACGATTTCGTCACGACGTCGGGGTTCTCGATCGCGATGCCGGGCCGTGCTGCGCCGATCACGGAGAAGGCCATCGCGATGCGATGGTCCTCGTAGGTTTGGATCACGGCTTCTCCCACTTGTTGCGCGGGCTCGATGCGCAGCCAATCGGGGCCGCTCTCCGCCTTGGCGCCAAGTCGCTGCGCTTCTCTGCACGTGGCGGCGATGCGGTCGGATTCCTTGTCGCGCAGATGGCCGATGCCCGTGATCGTGGTCGGTCCTTTGGCAAGCGTCGCGAGCGCGGCGAGCGTCGGCGCGCAGTCGGGCGCGTCGGCGAGGTCTGCTTCGACGCCGCGCAGCGCAGCTCCTTCGATCGCAATCTCGTCTTCGTGTCGCGCGATGGAGCAGCCCATCCGCAAAAGCGGATCGAGCAGCGCGAGGTCGGCTTGCACCGAGTCCGCTCGGATGCCGCGGACGATCAGCTTGGACCTTGTCGCGGCTGCCAGTGCGAAGAAGTAGCCAGCACTGCTCGCGTCGGGCTCGATGTCGAAGCGATCGCAGCGAATGGCGCCCCGCTCGCGGCAGTAGAGCCAAGGCTCTCGTAGCGACCACGCAACCCCGGCTTCTGCCAGCATCCGGCGCGTGAGTTCCAGGTAGGGCTTGGAGACGGCGTCGCCTTCGATGCGGATCGACGCGGCGCGATCTTCGAACGACAGCATCAGCATCAGCGCACTCG
>JBEELK010000167.1:0-17773 GCA_041168165.1 Planctomycetota bacterium
ATGCCGGCAACCTCGTCTCGACGGACGGCAACCTGTTCTACGGTCAGCTGACCTACCTGACCCCCGCGCAGACGATGCCGGTTGCGGCAGTGCTGCTGCCGGGCTCGGGTCCGACGGGTCCAACTGGTCCGCAAGGTCCGGTTGGCGCGACGGGTGCCACGGGTGCGACGGGTGCGCAAGGTCCGATCGGTCTGACGGGTCCGCAGGGTATCCAAGGTGAGACGGGCCTCACGGGTCCGTCTGGTCCGCAGGGCATCCAGGGCATCCAAGGCATCCCGGGTGACGTCGGTCCGCAAGGCCCGATCGGCCTCACGGGTCCGCAGGGCGCCACGGGTGCGCAAGGCGCTCCGGGCATCCCGGCCGCTCGCTACATCGTCGACACGTCGCTCGCCTATGGCGCGACGCACACGACGATCCAATCGGCGATCGATCAAGCGGTGGCTGATGGCTTCAGCAACAGCAACAACACGTCGATCCTCGTCCGTCCCGGCACCTATGTCGGCAACGTCACGCTGGTCGGCGGCGTGCACCTCACGGCTTCCGTCCCTGGCAAGTCGTTCGCGACGCGCCTCGTCGGCACCGTGACGCACACGAGCGGCGTGGTGTCGATGATCGGCATCGACGTCGATGCGACGAGCGGTGGCGATGCCATCACGATCACGGGCGAAGTCCCGTTCACGCAGCTCTACCTGTCTGGTAGCACGGTCTATGCCTACGGAACGGACAACGCAGCGCAGCTCGATGTCACGACCGACGGCAGCTCGGGCATCATTCAGGACAACGTGCTGTTCCGCGTCCTCAGCGGCGCCGGCACGCCGGTCAACGTGATCCGCGGCACGCTGCAAGGTCGCAGCGGCGGGTTCGTCCCGGCGAGCCAGAACACCGCGGCGATCGCGGTTGCCGGCGCAGGCACGGCGACCACGACGGGCCGCGTGTGGCTGCGTGATGCGGACGTGTTCGGCAAGGTCACGGTCAGCGGGAACGGCGAGTTCTCGATGGGCAGCGGCCAGATCCGTTCGGGCAGCGGCGTCGCGGTCGAGGACACGAGCAGCGGCTCGATCCTGATCTCGAATGTCGGCATCCAGTCGACGCTGGCGGTGGGCGACATCGTGTCGACCAACGGCGGCCTCTACTACGCCGACCTGATCCTCAGCAGCCCCTACCAGACGATGCCGGCGAACTCGATTCGCCTGCCGGGCACGGACGCGATCAGCACCGAGGCGTTCGGCGGTCAACTGGCCAACGCGGCGACGATCGACGCGTCGGGTGGCACGCTGAACTACACCACCGTGGCGCAGAACAGCGCGACGGACGTGTTCACGGTCGCTGGCGGCGTGTTGACCGTCCTCAAGGCGGGCACCGTCACGGTGAGCGCTTCGATGACGTCGCGCCTCGATGCGGCTGGCGAGGAGACGCTGACGCTCGTTCGCGACCACGCGACGGACGGCACGCGCTTGCTCGCGATCGATGAGGTCGTCTCGACCAGCACGGCCCGCGGCACGCTGAAGCTCAGCGGCACGGTCAAGGTTCTGCCGGGCGATCGCATCCGCGTCTACGCGGCGTCGACGACCGCGTGGGACCTCACGAGCGACGGCGCGTCGAGCCGTCTCAACGTCCAATGGACGGGAGTGCGCTGATGAACGCCGTTCGCATCCTTCTCTGCTCGCTCCTGCTCGGCGCCGCTGGCGTCGCGCAGGGGTCGAACACGGGATCGTCGACGGGCGCATCGGGCAGCCAGAGCTACTTCCTGTCTGCTGTCGAATTCGGCAGCGGCGGGGAGGCGGACACCGCGTTCTACAAGATCCGGTCGTCCGTCGGCTCCGGCGTCGTGGTGGAGCCTGACGCTTCGTCGACCTCCTATCGCATCCGCGGTGGCTTCTTCGGCGCGTTCACCGCGCCGATGCTCGGCACTCCGTGGATCACCGGTGCATCGCCAATGTTCGTGAAGCCAGGTGGCAACCCGACGCTGACGCTGACCGGCACGGAACTGTGGCTGGGTTCTTCGCCGATCGTGTCGATCGGCGGGGCGAGCGCGGGCGTGCTGTCGCGCACGGCGAGCCAGCTGCAGGTGACCGTTCCGGCGCAGCCAGTTCCTGGCTACCAGCCGGTCACGTTCACGAACAGCGCTGGCACGACCAAGCTCGACTCCGGCATCGGCGTCATGCCGATGGTGGAGACGCGCGAGCCGTTGAACGGCTGGGATCCCAACTCGCTGCGGTTCCACGTGAGCCAAGGCGACTTCGTGATCCTCGGCCTCGCGACGAGCTTGTTCCCTGCGGGCATCCAGATCGCCGACTGGAACTACCGTCTGCTGCTCGATCCGAACGAGATCGTGCTGACGGACTCGTACTTCGTGGGCGACGCAGAGGGCAAGTTGAACCTCAACATCCCCGCGTTCTTCGCGAGCGGACAGGTGCACCTGCAGGCGCTGGTGCTCACGAACGATCCGACCTACGCGCCGGCTTCGTTCACGAACGTCCTGTCGCTGTGATGGACGAGTCGCAAGGCGCTGGCCACCTGGCCGCGCCTTGCGCGATCGCGCTTCAGCGCTGGTCGCCCCAGAACGGGCGAGTCGTCGAGGTCGCCTGACGATACGTGCCCAGCGTCTGGCGCAAACGCGCGACGATGCCGTCGTCGAACGTGATCGTCGCGAAGTCGCTGGTCGAGCCCTGCACGGTCACTGCGCCAGTCACCACGATCGAGCCCTGCAACTCGCAAGGCTCGCGCACCGTCAGGTTGCCATTCACGTACAGCAGCCCGGAGAAGCTCGAGTAGCTCGAAGGCTGGATCGTTACGTCGCCGTTGACGACGAGGATGCCGGTGCCTGTGAGCGGCCGCGCCGCATCGAACGTGAGGCTGGTGTCGGCGACGACCACCGAGGTGTCCGGCAGCGGGCTCGGGAACTCAGCAGGATTGACGATCACTGCGTCGGCCATGCCCTGCAGCTCTGGCAGCGTGACGCCAAACACGGCCGTCATGCTGTCGTCGTAGTTGGCGTTCGGCGAGATGCCGCCCGTCACCGTGGCGCCGGTTCCCGAGACGGTCACGGAGCCCGTGCCCGACCTCACATAGATGCCCGCCGCGTTAGTGCCGCCATAGACGCGGCCGCGCGTGTTGACGCGGCACGTGCTCGCGGTTTCGGTGCACAGCGCCGCTTGGCCCGGAGGCTGCAGCGCGAGGCGGCGGATCTCCGTCTCGACGAGTTCTTTCGCGATCACGCGATTGGGTTCTGCGTCGAATCGGGCGCTTGGGTCCGTGCGGCGGAACACATAGCCGATGCTGCGAAGGCGCCAGACTGAGCCCGGGCTCAGGTTGCCGCGCTGATCCGAGATGTCCTCGCATTGCAGTTGCGTGCGGAACGCCTGTCGATCGGCATCAGGGTCCGCAGCCCACGTCTTCCACACCTCATAGCGGCCCCAGATCGCGCCGCTGATTTCGAACTCGCGCACGATGCCGATCTCCGGCTCGATCGTGTCGAAGGACGGCGGCGTGGCGGTTGGCGCAAACTGCGGCGCAAACGTCGTGACCGGCTGCGCCGTCTGCTTGCGGAACCAGCCGATTGCTTCGATCAGTCCCGAGCGCGCGAACTCGACCGCCTGGCTATTGCTCGCAAAACGAATGCTCGTGGAGTCGCGGTGCGCCTTCACGAAGATCGTTCCTGACAGCGTGATGCCAAGGGCGACTACCGCGAAGAACAGCGCGAAGATCAGCGCCATGCCGCGCTCGTTGCGGCGTGGGTCATGGGCTTGGGATGCGACGCTGCGGACGCGGGCCGAATGAGAACTCATGCAAGGGCTCCTGCGGCCTTGGCACGGCCGCGTTCGCATCCTTCATCGGCGTTCGCGCGCGTCGGGCGAAAGAGGACGTCCCGCATCCGGCCTCGGTCTCGCAAAGACCCGATGCCAACGGCGATTGCTAGCAGCCCGTTGAAGAACGCATGCTGCCTGCGAGCCTGGCATCCGGGCCGATCTCTGCGTCGTGCGGACTGCGTCGAATCCGCGGATTCGACTTCGTCCGCACTCCTGGATCTCGACCCAGCTTCCAGGCTCTCGGCGACGCAGCCGTTCTTCAACGGGCTGCTAGAGGCTCGGCTCGGTGTCCGCGGGCAGCCAGATTCGGAATGAACTGCCTTCGCCAGGCTGGCTCTCGACCGTGATCGCGCCGCCAAAGCTGTCGATGATGCTCTTGCTGATCGACAAGCCGAGGCCGGTGCCACCGCGCGCGCGCTTGGTCGTGAAGAACGGTTCGAAGATGCGGTCGCGCAGTTCGGGCAAGATGCCGACGCCGTTGTCGTGCACCGTGATCAGCACGCCGCCGCGATCGGGATCTGCGGACAGCAGGATCGATCGCTCGCCGGTGCGCTTTGCGAGCACGGCGTCGCGCGCATTGTTGAGCAAGTTGAGCAGCACTTGCTGCAACTGCGAGCGGTTGGCCAGCGCCGCGGGCACATCGGCCGCGAGGCGCACTTCGAGCGACACGCCGACACGCGCGTAGTTCTCGTTCACGAGGCGCACGGTGCGCTGAATCGCGTCCGCGAGGTTGGTCGGAGCGAGTTCGCGCTTGTCGTTGCGCGCGAACTGCAGCAGATCCTGGACGATGCTCGCAATGCGCGTCGCTTCATCGGCGATGACGTTGATGTTCTCGATCGCGGAGTCGCCGTCGCGGATCAGTTGCGCGCAGTTGAGGATCGTGTTGAGCGGGTTGTTGATCTCGTGCGCGACTCCAGCTGCGAGTTCGCCGATCGCCACGAGGCGCTCGGCGAGCGACAAACGCGACTGGAGTTCTTTGCGCAGCGAGATGTCGCTGAGGATCGCGACGAACACGCGGCGGTTGCCGACCTTGCCTTCGCCGACGGAGAGGTGGATCGGGAACTGCGAGCCGTCCCTGCGGCGCGCCACGACTTCGCGGCCGATGCCGATGACTTTGGCCTGGCCGGTGTCGAGGTAGTTCTGCACGTAGCTCGAGTGTTCCTCGCGGTATGGGCTCGGCATCAGCATGGTGACGTCCTGGCCGATCAGTTCGCTAGGCCCGTAACCGAACATCAACTCGGCCGCGCGGTTGACCAACTCGATCGTGCCCGCGGGCGTCATGGTCACGATGCCCTCAGTCGCGGTAGCGATGATCGTGCGCATCAAGGCCGCTTCGTCTCCCTGCGAGAATTGCCCAAGCGAAGGTCTCAGAGGCAGATCATCCGGGCGGCTCATCGTGGGGCGGGATCCTAGGAGCGACGCCCCAAAGAGCCAGCGGCTGCGCACAAGCCTTGCGTATGGGCCGTACTGCTGAGGCTGGGCATCGACCTTTGGCCCACCTGCCGCCGCTGGCGTCATCGAAGCCGGTGCGCAATGGTAGGGGGATATCCGCACGACGACCCAGTCGGCGGACGCGAACACACATGGCACGGATCATCCTCCTCGACGACGAAGCGAACTTGCGCCGCACTTTGGCGCGCATGCTGGAGCGAGAGGGGTATCAAGTGATCGCGGGCCAGTCGTTCGCGGAGGTCCAGGAGCACCTGCATCCGGGCGCATTCGATCTCTTGCTGTCGGACATCGTGATGCCCGAGTTCGACGGCATGCAGGTCTTGCACGAGGTCGTCGAGCGTCGCGGTTGTCGCGAGCCGGTGTTGCTCATCACTGGATTGCCGACGCTCGAAACGGCATCAGAGGCCGTGCGTAGCGGCGCGTTCGACTACATCAGCAAGCCGGTCACGAAGGAGCGTTTGCTCGAGGCGATCGTGCGCGCGGTGCGCCACGTCGAGTTGTTGCGCGAACGCGATCGTGCGCGCAACAAGGAGATGGACCTGCTGAAGAACCTCGCGATCCTCGGCCAGGAAGCGTCGCTGTTGACGCACGAGATTCGCACTCCGATCACGAGCCTTCGCCACGCGCTCGCGGCGGTTGCCGATCGACTTGGCCTCGACGAGAAAGTTGTCGTCGGCGATCTGCTGAAGAACATCCAGCGCATCGAGCGTCTGCTTACGCACACGCTGTCGTTTGCGCGCCCATTGGAACTCGATCTGGAGGACGTCGACCTCGTCGAGGTCGCCAATGCAGCGATCCGGCAACTCGATGCGCTGCCTGCGCGCGAAGGCATGACCATCGAGGTGGAACAACCGAGCGAACGCGCGTGTGTGCACGCGGACCGCCAACTGCTCGAGGAAGTCGTCGTCAACTTGCTGCGCAACGCGTGCGAGGCATGTTTGAGCAATGGGCGGATCCTGGTGTCCGTGCAGGCCGAGGGCCAATCCGCGTGGATCGAAGTGCATGACACTGGCCCCGGCGTGCCGCCGGCGAGGCGAGACGAAATCTTCCGGCTGTTCCAAAGTTCCAAGGATGGAGGCACGGGCATCGGCCTAGCCTTCAGTCGCAAGATCGCAGAGTCGCACCAGGGAACGCTCGATCTGGTCGATGCGCCGGGTCCCGGCGCGTGCTTCCGGATGACGCTGCCTCGTGCGGTTTCCGCCGATCCTCAGTCACCGAGCTAACCCGCTGTTCTCAGGGATTCACGTATGGCAGACACGCAGACCATCTCGATTGTGCTCATCGACGACCAAGCGATCGTCCGCGCCGCATTCCGTTCGCTGCTAGAGCGCAATGCTCGGTTCAAGGTGATTGGCGACGCCGGCGACGCGCGCGCGGGCATCGACCTCGTTGCGCAACTGCGACCCGACATCGTGATTCTCGACATCACGATGCCCGGCCTGTCTGGCATCGACGCGGTGGGGCCGCTCAAGAAGGGCAGCCCGCACACGAAGGTCCTGATGGCGTCGCAACACGAAGGCCAGAAGTTCGTGCAGCAAGCGCTGCAGAACGGCGCCGATGGCTACCTGTCGAAGGACAGCGATCCGACTGAGTTGACGCTCGCCATCGACGCGATCCATCGAGGGGACTCGTTCTTGTCGCCCAAGGTCGCGAGCGGCGTGATGGCGCGCGCGGTGCGCGGCGAGACGATGCCGATGAGCGAGTCGTCTGCGCTCGCAGCGCTTACGCCGCGCGAACGCGAAGTGTTCCAGTTGCTCGCGCTTGGCAAGGCAAACAAGGAAGTCGCGGCGACGCTCGAACTGTCGCTCGGCACCGTCAAGAAGCACCGCGAGAACCTGCAGCGCAAGCTCGACTGCCACTCGCCTGCTGAGATCGCGCGCCTTGCGATCCGCGAAGGCCTGCTCGGTGCCTGAGTAGGTCGATTGATGCGAACGCGTTGCTCCGGCGGCCGTTCGCTCAGTCTTGCGGGCTGCGCAGCGTGAGCACCGGCACTGGCGACATGCGCACCACGCGTTCGGTGGTGCTGCCGAGCAGAACGTGCTTGAGACCCGTGTTGCCTTGCGTCGCCATCACGATCATGTCGGCGCCGCATTCGGCCGCGCACTCGAGGATCTGCAAGTGCGGGATGCCCTCGCGCACCTTGCCTTCGACCTTCAAGTCGGCCGGCAACTTCTTGCGCAGTTCCGCGAGATCCCGGTCCGCTGCCTGCTTGAGCTCGTCGCGCAGGTTGGGGAAGCCCGCGACCGTCGCGAGGTTGCGCATCGGATAGGCGCTCTGCGGGATCACGTGCAGCAGCACGAGGCGAGCCCCGAACGTGGCGGCGAACTCCTTGGCTCGCTCAAACGCATGCGCGGCGGGCGCGGAGAAGTCGGTGGGAAACAGGATCGTTCGGATGGTTGCCATGGGGATGTCCGCAGTGAGTGTTGCCTTGTAGCCCGCGATCGCGGGCGGCTCCATGCGCAGTCTCGACAAGAATGCGCGCCCCGCTTCGGGATTGCGCAGTCCTGAAATCCGGCGCACGGCAACTCGCGACGCATTCTTCGAAAGCTCGCACGATTGCGCATCCGTGGTAGGGTGCGCAGATCGGCATGGAACTCGAGCCAAGAGGAATCATCCCGCCCGACGACGATCCCGTGCTCGGCCGTCACCCAGCGGTTGCGCGCGTTGAGTCGGCATTGGATGCAGGCCGCGATGAAGAAGCGCTGCAACTCGCCGAGGCGGCGCTCGAAGCCGGCGAAGGCGATCCGCTCGACTTGTTCTACCTCGCTGCCGACGCGCTGCTCGCGCTCGGTCGTCCGCGCGAGGCGGAGCAGCGACTGCGCGCCGTGCTCGCGGAAGACGCGGAGTGTCCAACCTCGCGCTGCTGGCTCGCGCTCGCGCTGTTTCGGCAGTGCCGGTTCAAGGAGGCGCGCGTGGAAGTGCAGCGCTCGTTCGATACGAACCGCGCGCCGACGGACGCCTATCTCGTGCTCGGCATGCTTCTCGAACGCGACGACGACTTCGCGGGCGCCGACGAGAACTTCGCGCTGGCGCACGAAACCGATCCCGATCGCTTCCGGCTGCCGGTGCGGATATCGCGCCGCGAGTTCGACCAGCAAGTCCGGCTCGCCGCGCGCAAGTTGCCACGGCAGTTCCGCCGTCATCTTGAGCGCGTGCCGGTGATCGTGCAGGACGTGCCCGCAGTCGAGTTGTTGCGCGGCGGCGACGAGGAACTCGATCCTGAGATCCTCGGCTTGTTCGACGGCACGCCGTTGCCGGACACCGCGTCGTCCGTCGAGATCCGGCCAAACTACATCTACCTGTTCCAGCGCAACCTCGAGCGCATCGCGCGCGACGCCGAGGACTTGATCGAGCAGATCTCGATCACGCTGGAGCACGAGCTTGGGCACTACCTCGGGCTCGACGAGGAAGACCTCGACGAGATGGGGCTCGGCTGATCGAGCGTCCGCGGTTAGCTCGGTTCTCGCGTGGTCCGGCGTTGGACTCGTCCATCGCGTGCGCACAGCACGAACGTGACCGGGCCATCGTTGCACAGCGTCACTTCCATCTTCGCGCCAAACCTGCCGGTCGCTGTCAGTAGGCCGCTCTCGCGGAGGCGATCGGCGACGCGCAGGTAGAGACGCTCTGCGATCGCCGGGTCTTCGGCTGCGGAGAAGCTCGGGCGGTTGCCGTCGGCGAGTTCGGCTGCGAGCGTGAACTGGCTGACGACGAGCACGCTGCCGCCGATGTCTGCGATCGTCGCGTCCATCGGGGTGCGGCCGGGAAAGCAGCGCAGCTTGCGCAACTTCTCGGCGGTCGCGTCGGCGTCCGGGTCGCTGTCGCCGCGCTCGACGCCGACCAGCAGCAAGAAGCCGCGGGCGCAGGCCCCGACTTCTTCGCCGTCGACGTGGACCCTGGCGTGGAGGACTCGTTGGACGATCGTGATCATGCGCGCGTGTCTTGGCGCAGCATGCATGGAGCCCGCCGTCGAAGGAACGGCGGGCTCCTAGGGACTCAGCCCTGCGTGCGGATCTGGATCCGCTTTGGCTGCGGCTTCTCGATCTTCTGCACGGTCACGGTCAGCACGCCGAGTTCGAGCTTGGCGTCGATGCGCGTCGTGTCCGCGGTGTCCGGCAGCAAGAACGTGCGCTCAAAGGCGCCGCGACGCTGCTCCTTCCTGTGCGAGCGCGCGCCGTCCTGTTGCGGCGCATCCTTGCGTTCGGCGCGGATCTTCAGGTTGCGATCGAGCGCCTCGATCTGGATGTCCGACTCGGCGACGCCGGGCAGGTCGAGCGCGATCGCGAACGACTGCGCCGTCTCCTGGATGTCCGTCGCCGGGCAGTGGCACCCGGGATACGCCTCAGGCAAGGCGTCCGAGAAGAACGAGTCGAAGAGGTTGTTGAGCGGGCTGCGGAAGGTGGGAACGTTGCACTTGGTCATCATTACTCCTGGTGTTGGGCAAGCAGGAGCAACGGGTGTGCCAAGGTGGCGTTATCGACTTAAGTGACGGTGAAATCGATGTTTCCGACTGATTCGGATGGGTTCCCCGGGTGAGGCGATGCGACAAAATGGCTGACAATGCCAAAAACGCAGTCAGTCCTCGGAGGCGTCGTCCGGCACTTTGGCAGTCAGGGCCGAAGCAGCGCCACTTGCCGTCCGAACAGCTGCGCGAACAGGTCGCCCTTCTCCTCGATCGCCTGGCGCTCCAGCGTGAGCTGCGACTTCTGGCCACTCGCGAGCTTGGGCATGAGTTCGATGCGTTCACCCGTCAGTTTGATCTGCACGTTGCGCACGAGGCCCGCATGTTGGCGATCGAGCGCGTCGGCGAGGCGGAGGATCGCGGCGAGGCGCTCCACCGTCGATCGGTCTTTGCGACGCAAACCGGCGAACTCTTCGTGCTCGCGGTTGGGCGCGGACCGGCGGTGGTAGCGCGCAAGCAACGCGACGATGCGTCGCTCGTCGTCGCCGAGTCCGACGATGTCGCTCGATTCGATCAGATACTGCGAGTGCTTGTGGTGGCCATCATTGTTGACCGCGATGCCGATGTCGTGCAGCAGCGCCGCTGCTTCGAGCAGCACGCGCGCGTGCGCATCGAGGCCGTGCAATCGCTTGGTCTGGTCGAAGATCTGGCGCGAGAGCTCGAGCACCGCTTCGGCGTGCTCCGATTCGTAGTGGAAGCGGCGGCCGAGCGCGCGGCATGCGGACAGCACCGTCTCGACGTGCTGCTCGGGCGCGAATGCGTCGAGGTGGCCTTCTGCGATCTCGGCCAACAAGCCTTCCTTGATGCCAACGCGCGGCACGAGGACTTGGCTGCACCCCGCCAACTCGCCGATGCGGACATAGACGACGCCGGCAGGCACGATCGTGTCCGCGCGATCGGGCTTCAGCGCGAACTTCTCGATGCGCTCGTCGTAGCTGAGTTCGGCGACTTCCATCACCTTGTTGCGCGCATCCTCGATGCGGCACGCGTCGACTCCGTTGCTCTGCGGAATGGGGCCGACGAGATCGCACAAGCTCTCGATGTTGCCGCCGACCGCGACGTAGCGGTCGATGCGTCCCGACTCGAAGTGCGCGCCGATGCGGCGTTCGAGCCCGCGAAGATGGCGCTGCAGCAGGTCGACGAACGTGTCGCCGGACGCCTTGGGGTCGGGCAGCATCGACAACAGGCGCAGCGCGCCCAGTCGGTAGCTGTCGGCTTCGACGACCTGGCCATCCTCGACGACGACGACCTCGACGCTTCCGCCGCCTACATCGACGAGCACGGAGCGACCGCGGCGGAGGTCGACGCGCGTCGCCGCGGCGCGCGCAAGCAGGTAGGCCTCCTGAGTGCCGGAGATCACTTCGATCTCGATGTTCGCTGCTTCGCGCACGCGGTCGACGAGGGCCTCGCGATTGCGCGCCTCGCGCACAGCAGACGTCGCGATGGCGCGGATCTGCGTGACGTTCATGCGATCGCACGTCGTGCGGAAGCGGCGAAATGCGTCGGCGACGGCCGAGATCGTGGCCTCCGGGACTTGGCCGGTTGCAAACACGTCGCGGCCCAACCGCAGCGAGAGCCGGTGGCTCTCGACGATCTGCGTGCCTGCGGGCGACGCCTCCGCAACGATCATGCGGATGGCGTTGCTGCCCATGTCGACGATTCCGATGCGCGATGCCACTGCCATTTGCTGTCACCGTAAGAACCGCGCGCCGTGGCTCAAGGCTCCGGTCTTCAGGTTGCGCGTGAAGTTCCAGCAATCGCTACACTCCCCGGCCCATGAGCGATCGCAAGGAAGGCCAGCCGCCGAAGCCACCGTTGTCGAGCACGCTGCATCACGTGAAGCAGGTGCAGGACGCGGTCGACGTCGACGTCCACTGGGACAACCTGCACGCGAAGATGCAGAAATGGATCCTCGACGCGATGCGGCACGAGAACCTGCCCGCCGACAAGAGCCTCGACGATCTCGCGCAGGATGTGCTGTTGCAGATCTGCAAGGACATCGGCGAGTTCAAGGTGGAGGAGGGCGCGTCCTTCTCGGGCTGGGTCAAGACGGTCGCGCAGCGCAAGCTGATGGACATCTGGCGCCGCGCGCGCGCGGACAAGCGCGGCAAGGGCAGGGTGCGGCATCTCGGCGACTTCGACGAGGACGGCGGCCGCGAGCACTTCGCCGATGATCGCACCGTGAGGCCGAGCGTGATGGTGCGCTTCGACGAGTTGAGCCGATCCATGCGCGAGGCGATGGCGAAGCTCAGCGACAAGCACCGCCGCGTGATCGAACTGCGCATGCTGCAGGGCAAGGCTTACGCCGACATGTTGGACGACCTTGGCTACACCAAGGAAGTGACGGTGCGGTCGCTCTACATGCGCGCGATGCAAGAGCTGCAGGCGCTGCTGCAGCAGTTCGCGGACTAGATCGCGGTCGCGACGCTCGCGCTACGAGTCGGCTCGCGGAGCAGCGGGCACTTTCTTGGCGGCAAGCGCGGCCTCGGCAGCGCGAATGAGCTCTTGGACCGCGGCGCGTTGCGCTCGCACCGCGTCGAGCAGGTCTCGCTGCGCGCGAACGAGCGTGGCCGTGTCTTCGCGCGCGGCGTCGCGCTCCTTCTCGGCGAGCACAGCGCGCGTTTCGAGCGAGGCCTTCACGTCCGCGAGTTGGGTTTGCAGGTCGAGCAGTGAGCGCGCGTTGGCCTTCTTCTGGTCTTCGAGCTGTTGTTCGATGCGCTGGATGCGTTCTGCGTCCTTCTTTGCGCGATCGCTTGCATCGGCGACGGCCTTGTCGCTTGCGCCCTTCGCGGCCGCGCTGCCGGAGCCTGCGTCCTTTGGCTTGTTCGCGCGCGCGGCGGCGAGCTTCTTGGCTGCGGCCTCGGCGCGCTCGAGGCTGGTCTCGAGCTTCTTGGCCGAGACTTCGATCGGATCCGGTTCGGTCTGCGCCTGGCAGTGCAGCGGCGCCGCGAGCGCGGCGGCTGCCAACAGCGCGCCGAACGCGCGAGCGACGGTGAGGGATCGCATGGGCGCAGCATGCTAGATGCGACGCGAGAAAGGGCCAGCGGCCCGCTCGGCACGCGGATCCGCAGTTAAGTCCGTTTGCCTCTCCGCTTGCGGCTCTCCAGAATGGCGCGCTCATGTCGACGTCGCGTTTCCTCGGGGCCGCATGGGCTTCGGTGCACGGTCCCAGCGATCCGCTGCGCATGTTGCGTTGGCTGTGCGAGGCCGGCTTTGTCGGCGTCCTTCCGTCGCCATCGCCGCGCCCGATGGCATTCGCCGCGATCGCCGCGGCTGCGCACGACTGGCCGGTGTCGTTCCCTGCCGTGCGCTGCAGCTCGATCTTGTCGGAACGTCCGACGACCGCGGGCCTCGCGTCTGCGCGCGATGGCGAAGTGCGCGCGTCGTTTGCCGCCGTCGATGCTGCCGTTGCGCTCGCCGCTTCGGTCGAAGCGCGCTGCGTGTTGCTGGAGCCCGGCATCGTGCCGCTGATGGGGGAGATCGAGCGCGAAGACCTTGGCGACAGCCGCTACGACTGGACTGCGGAGCGCGTGCAAGCGCTCGCTGCGCGACGCAAGGCCGCGCTGCCTGCGGCGCTCGATCGCGTGTGCCGTCAGCTGTTCGCGATCGTGCGCCGCCATCCCGACTTCACGTTCTGCCTCACGCAGAGTCGCAGCCTGCTCGCCGTCGCAAGCCTCGAATCGCTGCAGTTGATCTACGAGGACTTGCCCAACCTGCGGCTCGGCTACTGGCACGACGCAGGCATCGCTGCGCGTCGCGAGCAACTGCTCTCCGAGCCGCAGGGCGCGTGGATTGAGGCGTTTGGCTCGCGCTGTCGCGGCGCCAACCTCGGCGATGCGCGCGAAGAAGGGCTGTATCTGCCGCCCGGCTCCGGCGCGGTGGACTATGGCCTCATCGCCTCCGGACTGAAGCCCCATGGCAAGGGCGTTTCGCTGTGCCTGGAACTGGATCCGGCCATACCGCCGGGCGAGCTTCCGGGCATGGGGGCATGCCTCGACAAGTTCGGCCTGTAGGATCTCGCCCTGTTCCGTCGATCCTGAAGACCCCGATGTCCTCCACGAGCGCCCGAGAGCGACCGCGAGCTCCCCTGTCGCGGACTGAAAACCTGCTCGCCATGCTGCGTGGCAAGCGCCGGCTGCTCGTGCTGACGCACAACAACCCGGATCCCGACTCCCTCGGCAGCGGCATGGGCCTGCGTTACTTCGCGTCGATCGCGGGCCAAGTTGAGAGCAAGTTCGCGCTGAGCGGTCGCATCCTGCGCGCGGAAAACCAGGAGATGGTCACTCGGCTCGGCATCGACCTGACGCCGCTCGACCAGATCCGGCCAGAAGAGTTCGACTGCGTTGCGCTCGTCGACACGCAACCAGGATTTGGGCACACGATCGTTCCAGCTGGCATCAAGGTCGACATCGTGATCGACCACCACATGGGGGAGAACGGCGCGAACGCTGGCCAAGAGCCGTTCCGCGACGTCCGCCTCGATGTGGGCGCCACGAGCTCGCTGGTCGCCACCTACTTCCGCGAAGCCAACTTCTTGCCGAGCCGCGAAGTGGCGACGGCGCTCGCGTACGGCATCAAGACCGACACTGCCGACCTCTCGCGCAACGTCAGCGAGGTCGACCTCCGTGCCTACGACTTCCTGTTCCCGCACGTCGACCGCGAGAAGCTCGTGCAGATCACGCGGCCACAGTTGCCCGCGGCGTACTTCCAAACGCTGAAGGACGCGCTGCGCAAGGTGCGCCGCTACCAGCACGTCGCGCTGTGCTCGCTGGGTCAGATCGGCAGCGTCGAGATGGTCGCCGAGGTCGCGGATTTGCTGCTGCGCATGGAAGGCATCCGCGCAGTGTTCTGCGGAGGTCTCGTCGACTGCAGCTACTACGTGTCGGTGCGCACCGAGCTCGGCGGCGACGCGTGGAAGCTCATCAGCTATGCGATGCAGGGCGAGAAGGGCACGTTCGGCGGCCACGGTTCGGTCGCGGGCGGCTCGATCCAGTTGCCGTGCGGCGACACGCGCACGCTGCGTCGCCTCGAGCGCCGGCTCGAACGCAACATCCTGAAGTCCGTCGGCGTCGAAGGCGTCAATGCGACGGGCCTCGGCGATCCCGACGAGTAGCACGGCCTTGGTGCGCGCGCGCGTTCTCGTCATCGGAGGCCTCGATCCTTCGGGTGGCGCTGGCATCACGGCGGATGCGCGCACGCTGCTCGCGCACGGTTGCGACGCGCTTGCGGTCGCTGCTGCGATCACGGTGCAGAATCGACGCGGCATGCAGAAAGTCGAATGCGTCGACGGCGCGCTGGTGCGCGACCAGATCCGCGCGGCAATCGACGATGGCGAGGTTGCGGCGATCAAGATCGGTTTGCTCGGATCGGCGGCGATGGTGGAGCGCGTGGCGGAGTGGACGATGCGCTTTGCGCCCGAGACGCCGCGCATCGTCGATCCCGTGCTGTCGGCGACCGCGGGCGGCTACGACGCAGGCCGCGCTGTCGCGGAGGCGTATCGCCACGCGCTCGCGCCGCGCGCATCGCTGTTCACGCCCAACCTGCCAGAACTCGCTGCGATCGCGCCAAACGGCGGCGCCGCAGCGTTGCTGGCCGATGGGTGCGACGCTGTGCTCGTGAAGGGTGGCCACGGCGATGGCGATCTGCTCATCGACACGCTGTTTGCATCGAGCGGCGCGCGCACGTTCGAGCATCCGCGCAAGCCTGTGGGGCGCGTGCACGGCACCGGCTGCGCGCTCGCGAGCGCAATCGCCGCGCACGTTGCGCGCGGCGCGGAGCTTTCTGTCGCGTGCGAGTCGGCGATCGCGTGGCTGCAGCGATGCCTTGCCGAACTGCCGCCCGCGCTCGACGCGGCGTTGCCGCGTCCGTTGCCGATCGTCGTTGCGTGAAGCGTTGCCGCGTCGCTCACTGCGGCGCGAACATCGCGGCGATCGCTTGCTCGTAGCGCGCGGCCACGACGTGGCGGCGGATCTTGAGAGTCGGCGTCATGCAGCCGTTCTCGATCGTGAGCGGTTCGACCAACACGCGGAACTGGCCGATGCGATCGCACGGTCGGAACCCCGCTTCGCGCGTCAGCAGTCGATCAATCTCCTTGCGCAGCAGGTCGTGCACCGGGCGGCCCGTGAGCAGCCCATGCCGTTCGTCCCACTTCGCGCGCGGCACGCTTTGCTCGAGCAGTTCGAGCGACGGCACGATGAGCGCGCCGACGGACTTTTGATCCTGGCCCAAGCAGACGACCTGCTCGATCCACGGCGACGTCTTGAGCGCGGTCTCGAGTGGCTCGGGTTCCACGTTCTCGCCGCCTGCGAGCACGATGGTGTCCTTCGCGCGGCCGGTGATCCACACGCGACCTTGTTCGTCGATGTGGCCGAGGTCGCCGCTGTTGAACCAACCGTTCGGCTCCAGCACCTCCGCAGTCTTCTGCGGGTTCTGGAAGTAGCCGCGCATCACTTGCGGACCGCGGATCCACAGCACGCCGGTCTTGCCCGTCGGCATCACGCTTCCATCAGGGCCGCGCGCGACAATCTCGGTGCCCGGCAGCGGCGGGCCGATCGTTCCTGCAGCGTTGCGATGCGGCAATCGAACGGACGCTACCGGGCTCGTCTCCGTGAGGCCGTATCCATTCAACAACGGCAACCCGATGCCAAGCATCGTCTCGTCGACGTGGCGCGGCAGCGATCCGCCGCCGCTGACCGCGAGTCGAAGGCGGCCGCCGGTGATCGCGATGAGTCGCTTCTTGAGCGGCGACAGCAACAGCAACTGGAAGCGGTGCCACAACGTCGCGCGGCCGCCGCCAGCTTCGCGGCACAGCCACAACAGTCGACGCAAGAGGCGGCCCTTGTTGCCTTCCATCTTGATCGCTGCGCCGATGATGCCGTCGTGGATCGTCTCCCAGATGCGCGGCACCGCGGCGAACACGCTCGGCGCGACTTGCAGCAGGTCGTCCTTGATGTGGCGGCGGTCCGTGTAGACCAACTGGCCACCGGCCGCGAGCGCGAGGTAATCCATGATGCGCTCGTACATGTGCCACGCGGGCAGCACGGACAGGAACGAGTCCGTGTTGCGGATGTCGAGCACTTCGGTGACGGCCTGGATGTTCGCGAGCAGGTTGCCGTGCGTGAGCATCACGCCCTTGGGATCTGCCGTGGTGCCGCTCGTGTAGACGATCGTCAGCAGGTCCGAAGACTGCACCGCGGCGCCGGCGTCGGCGACGGCGCGCGGACGCTGTTGCAGCAGCGCGCGGCCGCGGTCGGTCAGGTCCTGCAGCGAGGTGGCACCGGGCACCGCCGTGTGGGGGGCCATCACGACGACGTGCTCGAGCGAGGGCAGCGCATCGCGGCGCTGCAGCACCGCGGTCGCGAGGCGATCGTCATCGCAGAACACGAGGCGCGCGCCCGAGTGGCGCAGGATGAACTCCATCTCGGTTGGCGTCGTGTCGCAGCCGCGCGGAACGTCGACCGCGCCGATCCAGACTGCGCCGAGGTCGCAGAGCAGCCATTCACAGCGGTTGTCCGCGAGGATGCCGACGCGATCGCCGCGCGCGATGCCGAGCGAGAGCAGGCCGGCCGCGACCAGTTCTGCGTCCTGCAGCAGGCGGCGAAACGTGACCGGCTCCACGACGCGCGCGCGGCGCCGCGGCAAGAACACGTGTTCCCCGTGGCGGCGCACATGGCGGTCGAGCAGCTCCGGGAACGTGGTTGCGCCGGACAGGGCGATGCCGTTCGGCGCGATGGCGCCGGCAGTTTGTGAATCTCGGTCGTGTGCGCTCTTGACTTCCACGGTTCAGATTTCTACTAGTGTCCGCCCCTGATCGCGGGGTCAACGGTTCGCGTCGCAAAAACGCGCGCCAAGAACTCGTGGTAGTGTTCTTCGTCAGATCGGCGCGGGTGTAGCTCAGTGGTAGAGCGTCACGTTGCCAACGTGAATGTCGAGAGTTCGAATCTCTTCACCCGCTCCAGTTTTGCGCCGCAGGCGCGAAACTGGAGCCGAGTCGCCGCGACGAAGCTAGGGCGCTAGCGACAAGGGCCAGGAGAGCATCCGGCCCATACGCTTC
>JBEELK010000168.1:0-16297 GCA_041168165.1 Planctomycetota bacterium
ACATCGGCTGCGCAGCATGGCGACGCGGGTTGTGTTCGAGCGGCATGCGCGTGACGGGATGAGCCGTGAAGTCGCGGAACAGCGCGCACTCGAACGCGGGCTTCTGCACGTAGCGCGGCGCGCAGAACACGCCTCGCGCCTTCATACGCGCGCCGAGCGCCACGGCGCCGCCGTCGATCGAGTTCGCATCGACGAAGAACGCATACTTCCACCAAGAATGCATGCCGCCTTCGGGTTCGCACGGCAAGCGGAGGCCGGGCACCGAGAGCAGGCCAGCAGTGATCGCAGCTGCGATCGCGCGGCGGCGCGCGAGGACCCACGGCAGCTTCTGCAGTTGCGGCAGCGCGACCGCGCCCTGCAACTCGGTCATGCGCGCGTTCAATGCCGGGAAGTAGTGGTCGGGCTGCTTGTCGCCGTAGCCCCAAGCCTTGTTGACGAACAAGAACATGCGGCGCGCGAACTCCGCATCGTCGGTCGCGACGATGCCGCCTTCGCCGGTCGTCATGTGCTTACCTTGCTGCAGGCTGTAGCACGCGATGACGCCAAACGAGCCCGCGCGGCCGTCGCGCGACGTGGCTCCAAACGCTTGCGCGCAGTCCTCGATGATCGGGATGCCGCGTGTGCACGCGAGCATTTGGATCTCTGGCATCTCGCAGACGAGGCCAAACAGGTGCGTGACGACGATCGCGCGCGTGCGGTCCGTGAGCTGCGCTGCGATCGTCGCCGCCGTCACGTTCATCGTGCGCGGATCGACGTCGGCGAACACCGGCACGCCGCCCTCGTAGCAGATGCACGTGAGCGCGCCCATGTCCGTGATCGGCGTCGTGATCACTTCGTCGCCGGGCGCGAGGCCGAGCGCTGCGATCGCGCAATGCACTGCGGTGCTGCCCGACGTGCATGCGATCGCGTGCTGTCGACCGGCGTGCTGTGCAAATGCGCGCTCGAACGCGGTGACGAACGTTCCCTTCGTCGAGTTCAGCGTGCCGCTGCGGATCGCGCGCGCGACGGACTCGCATTCCTCGGCGCCGAGCGCGCGGCCCGTGAAGTCGCTGTCGCTCGGCAACTCGACCGGATCGCTGGCAGGCGCTGCGTCGATCGCGCGCGCGAGCGCGTCTCCGTCGAGCGCGTGTGCATACGGATGCGCCCAGTCGCGAGACGACAGCAGCGCCACTTCGAGCGCGCGCGCAATCGCCCGCGGCTCGTCGCCGGCGATGCGAGTCGCTCCGGACGCGACCAGTTCGGGGCGAGCGGTGAACGTGTGTGCCACGACGCATGGAATGCGAAGCGCGCATGCGACGACCTGCGCATCGTCGCGATCCGTGATCACTGCTCGTGCGCCCGCGATCTGCTGCAGCGACTTGGGCTCTTCGACATCGATGCCGTGCGCATGCGCTACGGCTGCGATCGCGCTGCGGATCGCGTCGTGATCGGGGCCGTCGGACAGCAGCAGCGCAACCGTCGCGCGCTCGGCGTTTCGCGGCCATGCAGCGGCTGTCGCGTGCAGGCCACATCCGCTCACGATCGCGCGCGTCACTGCGATGCCGTCGCGGCGCAGGTTGTCGCGTTGCGTCGGCGTCGCGCACAGCAGCACGTTGGCTCGGCGGTCGAGTTCGCGCGCGGCGCGATCGTTCGCAAACGTGCGCGCGCCCGCGTCGACGCGGACGATGCGGGCACCGTGCGCACGCAACGTCTTTGCGTGCGCGATCGTGCGATCGCATGCGTGCGCGACCACGCCGATGGTGCCTCGCTCGATCGCATGTTGCGTTGCGTCCTGCGGCAAGCCCAACGCGATCGCCGCTGTGCGGTCCGAATCGTCTCCTAGCCACGACCACGACACGCGATGCCCGCGGGATGCGAGCGCCGCGGCCACGGGCGCGATGCGCGCGACGCACGCAGGCGTCGCGGGGATGCACAGGACGGGTTTCACTTCGCCGAGGTTCCTGCGATCAGCCTGGGCCCGGGCGCTGGTCGAGCCGCACCGCGATGTGCGACAACAGGTCATTCACGCGCGTTTCGACGCGGTTCACCTTGGCGACGTTGTCGAGCACGATCGCCTTCTTCGCATTCGCTGGCAGGAAGATCAGGCGGCCGCTCTGCAGCAGCAGATACTCCGCCATGTCGTAGATCTCCTTGTTCATCTCGAGCCCGTCCGTCGACCAGCGTGTGATGTCGCCGAGGTAGCCGTGGTGGTGCAGGATCTCGCGCGCGTTCACTTCGTAGTAGTGGAAGCGCGAGTTGACGTAGACCAGCAAGAACAAGAGGCCGAGGAATCCCGCGAGGAAGCCGTAGAACGCTGCGTTCATCTCGATGTCGATGCCGCCGATTAACCGCGATAAGAACCCGGCGACGTCCCACTTGGTGTCCGCGAGCAAGAGCCCGAGCACGAGCGCTACGAGGCCGACGACGATGGTGATCGACTTGATGCGCGAGAAGTCGAAGCTGAAGACCAAGAGGTTCAGGCACAGCAGCGCCATGAATGAGTTGCCAAGCGTGCGCGCGTCGACCTGCAGCATCGACAGCAGGAAGCAGAGGCTCGCGCCGGCGAACGTGGGGTAGAGGAACACGACCTTCGGCCAAGGCCGGATGATCACGCTCTCTGGAATGGCTGGCGCCGCCTGGGCAGATGGGGTTGGGGCGGACGCTTTTGTGGTGTCTGTCATGTCGCCTCGTGCGCGCGGTGAGGGGGAGGATTGTGGCTTTCTTTGCGCAGCCTTTCAAAGCACGGCTTTGGGACTCGAGGCAGCGTGCGGCCTCCGGCCGATTGCGCAGGCAGACCTCCGGGATCCGCAGCAGGGAAATCGGCTGCTGGCTGTGTTACACCGTGCGGCGTGAGTCTGCGTCCTGCATCGATGTCTTCGCCGCTTGGGCTGCTCTGGCCGCTGCTTGCCTTGGCTGCGTTCCTCGTGGGCTGCGGCGGCAATCTTCGTCCGCTGCAGGAGCCCCAGACGGCCCAGTCGCAAAAGGTGCAGTTGCTCGTCGTGCCGGTGAGTGGCGTGCTGGGCACCAAAGAACTCGCGCTGTGCCTGCGCGCGCTT
Organism: Planctomycetota bacterium; assembly: GCA_041168165.1. Taxonomy (GTDB): domain Bacteria; phylum Planctomycetota; class UBA1135; order UBA1135; family UBA2386; genus SXPK01. Next base: position 3,036 of record JBEELK010000168.1, read on the forward strand.
CGGCAGGCTGAGCAAGAGGGCTGCAACGTCGCGTTCCGTTTCGAGGACGCCGGCGGCGACGCCGAGTCGCTGGGCGAAGTGCAGGCGCTGCTGGACCAGATCGAACGCGTGCGCGGCAAGGTCGGCACGACGGCCATCGTTCGCGGTGCGGTGCGCGGCGGCGCGGCGTATGCGGCGCTGTTGTGTGACCAGCTGTGGTTCTTGCGCGGCGGCGACATCGGCTCGATTACGCCGATGCCGACGTTCTTCGAGCAGGTGGAGCAGCTGACGGACGAGTCCGCCGATGCGCGCAGGTTCCGCGCGTTCCGCGACGAGATGCGCGCGCGGCTCGACCGACGCGCGACCAAGCTGACTGCGGACGCGGCGCGGCTCTGCGAAGGCATGGTCGATCCATCTCTGCAACTCGTGCGCGTTCGCGTTCGCGAGCGCGGCCTAGAAGCCACGCGCATCGTCGACCAAAAGGAACTCACGGGCTTGCAGGCCGCTGGCTCGACGATTCTGGAGCAGGCCGCGGTCACGCGCCCTGTCGTGCTGACGGCGGAAGAAGCGGAGCAAGCGCGCATCGCGCAAGGCACGGTGCAGTCGGTGGAGCAACTGTGCGCCGACGTGCTCGGCCTCGATCCGAAGGAGTGCTTCGAGCTCGAATACGCGTGGATCGAGCGCATGGTGTCGTGGCTCGAACTGTTCCAGCCGGCGCTGCTCGTGCTCGGCCTCGTGCTGCTGATCCTTGAGATCAAGACGCCGGGAGTCGGCTTGCCTGGATTGCTTGGCTCCGCGTTCTTGGCGCTGGCGTTGTTCTACAACTACCTCGTCGGACTCGCGGAGATCCCCGAGATCGCGCTGTTCTTCCTCGGCATCGCGTCGCTTGCGGTCGAGATCTTCGTGTTGCCCGGCGTTGTGGTGTTCGGCGCGGTGGGCTTCCTCTGCCTCGTCGCATCGTTGGTCCTGAGCCGCCAGACGTTCGTGTTGCCAGACTCGGTGCCGCAGCAGGAGATCCTGTTCCACAACCTCGTGCAGCTGACGTTGCTGTTCGTCGCGGTGCTCGTGTTCGCGTCGTTGATGTGGCGGTTGTTGCCGCGCATCCCGGTGCTCAATCGGCTGTGCTTGCCGCCTCCGACGCCGCCCGGTCCCGCGGCTGTGTCGCCATCCGACGCTGCGGTCGCTGCGCGCATCGCAGCGCTGGTGGGGCAGACCGCGCGCGCGGCGACCGTGCTGCGCCCGTCTGGCGCGATTGAGATCGAAGGCGATCGCTACGACGTGGTCACCGAGGGCGAGTTCGTCGAGGCTGGCACGCTGGTGCGCATCGTCGAGGTGCACGGCAACCGCATCGTCGTCGAACGTGCGGTGCGCGATGGCGAGCGCGGCAGCACTGGAGTGCTACTGCTGATCGCGGTGCTCGGCGTGGTGCTGCTCGTTGCCGAAGTGTTCTTCGTCTCCTTCGGCGTGCTGACCTTGTTGTCGGGTGGCGCGCTCATCACGGCGGTGTTCCTCGCGTTCCAAGAGAGCCAGGCGCTCGGCGTCGCGTTCTTGGTCGGCGAGGCGATCGTCGCGCCGATCGCGCTGTGGCAGGCCTTCCGCTGGATGCCGCGCACTCGCCTTGGCCGCGCACTGATGCTCGAAGGCCCCAAGCCATCCGAGGTGCACGGCGCGGCAATGGACTCTGACATCTCCGGCTTGATGCACAAGCGAGGCACGGCGCTGTCGCCGCTGCGGCCCGCCGGCTTTGCTCGCATCGACGGCAAGAAGGTCGACGTGCAGACGCGCGGCGAACTACTTGACCAGGGCTGCGAGATCGAAGTCGTAGAGACCCACGGTAACCGCGTCGTCGTTCGTCGCGCCGAGCCCGCGCATTCCTAATCGCATTCCTTAGAAGCAAACCATGATCGCAAGAGCATCTGAACTCGGCCTGGGCACGTGGGTGGTCATCGCCCTTCTCGCCCTTCTCCTTGTCCTCGTCCTGATCCTGTTCAAGTTCGTCAACCTGTGGGTGCAGGCGGTGATGACGCGGACGGAGATCAGCCTCTTTCAGCTCGTGGGCATGTCCCTGCGCAAGGTCAATCCGAGCGTGATCGTGCGCGCGATGATCAATGCGAAGATGGCGGGAGTGCCGCTCACGACCTCGCAGATCGAGGCGCACTACCTCGCAGGTGGCAATGTGATCAACGTGGTCCGCGCGCTGATCGCCGCCGATCGCGCCGCGCTCGGCCTCGACTTCAATCGCGCCGCCGCGATCGACCTCGCGGGCCGCGACGTGCTCGATGCCGTGCAGACCTGCGTCAATCCGAAGGTGATTGATTGCCCCGTCGACGGCAAGGTCGCGGCAATGGCGAAGGACGGCATTCAAGTTCTTGCGAAGGCCCGCGTGACCGTGCGCACCAACATCCAGCGCCTCGTCGGTGGCGCGACCGAGGAGACGATCATCGCGCGCGTTGGCGAAGGCATCGTCAGCACGATCGGTAGCAGCTCGTCGCACAAGGACGTGCTCGAGAACCCCGATCGCATCAGCAAGGGCGTGCTCGCAAAGGGCCTCGACGCGGGCACCGCGTTTGAGATCCTGTCGATCGACATCGCAGACGTCGACATCGGCGACAACATCGGCGCGCGCCTGCAAGCTGACCAAGCCGAAGCCGACAAGCGCGTCGCGCAGGCCGCAGCAGAGAGCCGCCGCGCGATGGCCGTCGCTGCCGAGCAAGAGAACATCGCGGAGATCGCGACCAACCGCGCCAAGCTCGTGCTCGCCGAGGCCGAGGTTCCGAAGGCGATGGCCGAAGCGTTCCGCAACGGCAACCTCGGGATCATGGACTACCAGCGCATGAAGAACATCGAGGCCGACACGCGCATGCGCGGCCAGATCGCCGCTGGCGAAGAAGCGACGCAGCAGCAAGCGCGCGACCGCCGTAGCCAACCTGGCCAAGGCTGATCGCCATGCCGCAGAACCCTCTAGGCGACCTGATTGGACGGCTTCTGCGCGAGCCGCTCGTGCTGATCCTGCTGCTGAGTTGGATCCTCGGCGGCATCGGCAAGATCGCGCAGTCGCGCAAGAAGGCGGCGCAGCGCGCACAGCCCAATGGCGGGCTTTCTGATGTCGCAGAATCGATGCAGCGGCCCGTGTCGCAACGTCGCTCGCCCGAGGAAGTCGCCGCAGAGATGCGGCGGCTGCTGGGTATGGACCGCTCGCCCGCTGCGCAGCCAGCGCCCGTGCCTCGGCCTGTTGTTGCGCCCGCGTTGAAGAAGCCCGCGCGGCGCGAAGCGAAGGAAGGCGACCGCGAGCCTGAGCCGCTGCGCGCCTCGTCGATGAGCAAGTTCGGCACGCACGTCGATCCGCACGTCGGTGAGTCCATGCAGCGCCGCAGCTCCGTGATGTCCGGTGGCGTCGCGTCGCACGAACTCGGTACGTTGGGTGGCCGGCGGGGCGCAGCTGCTGCGCATGCCTCGCAGCGCGCTCGCGGCCTTGTCGACCTCTCCGATTTGTCGCGCGCGTTCGTGCTGCGCGAGATCCTCGACCAACCGCGCGCGCTGCGCGGCTTCGACTACTGAGGATCTCTGGCGATCGCCCGCGGCGCCGACATCGGCCCGCGGGCATGCGTCGTCACTTGCCGGGCATCATCGGAGCCGCTGGCTCCGCGCGGCCCTTGCCGCGGTACTTGGCCCACAGCTCCGGATCGATCTCGGGGCGGCCCTTCTGGGTGCCGAGTTCAAAGCCGATGTCGTAGACCCATTGCGAGATGCGCAGCAGCTTCTCGTAGTGGATCTTGTCTGGCGTGTCCGTCGTCTGGTGGTAGTCGCGGTGCAGGCCCGTGAAGAAGAACGCGATCGGGATGCCCAAGCGCGCGAAGTTGGCGTGGTCGCTGCGGCTAAACATGCCTTCCTGGTCCCACTCGATGTCGAAGCCCGCGATCTCATTTCGCTGCAGGCAGAGATCGTGGAGGGCCGGCGCCAACTGCTTCGTGCCGATCAAGTGCACGGTGTTGCGGTTGTTCTCCGCGAGTTCGCCCTTGTCGCCTTCCGAGTTCTCTTCTTCGTCGCGGCCGATCATGTCCATCTGGAGTTCGGCGACGATCGACTCGACGGGGATCGGCAGGTTGTCGGCGAAGTAGCGCGAGCCGAGCAGGCCCTTCTCTTCGCCGCAGAAGCAGACGAACAGGATGCTGCGCGCCGGGCGCTCGCCGTTCTTGGCGAACATCTGGCTCACCGCGAGCACGCCGGTCGTGCCCGAGCCGTCGTCATCCGCGCCGGGATAGACCGCGCCGCCTTCGCGACCGAGGTGGTCGAGGTGGCTGCCGATCACGACATACTCGGCAGCGAGCTTGGGATCGCTGCCCTTCAAGATGCCCACGACGTTGCACGCGGGCGCCTGCTTCTCCTCGACCTTCACTTCGAGCGTCGCCTTGATGTCGAGCGCCTTGCCGCCGGCGGCCGGAACCTCGGTGAGGCCCGCGAGCTTCAGCAGCGCGTCGAGGTCGTCCTTGCCGAACGTCAAAGCGCCCGGCGTGCGACCGCGGCCGCGCGCGGCGGGGTTGCCTGCGCCGGGGCCGCTGCTGCCCATTAGCGCGCCGGTCACCGGCTCGCGTTGGGCCAGCACGACGGCGGCGGGGTTCTTGCCCTGCAGCGCGCGCATGATCTGGAACTGCTGCCGCATGCTGCCGCCCATGCGCGCGAGTTGGCCCTTCGGCGCCTCGCCTGCGGCAGGCAGCACTGCGACCACGACCTTGCCTTCCACTGCGATGTCCTCGAACGACTCGGCGTCCGTGAACGGCACGATCACGACATCGCCCGTCGCCGACAGCGACTGGTTGGCGGTGCCCTGCATGCGGCTGCCCGGCACGACGATCTCGTCGTTGCCGCGCACGAACGTCACCGACGTCGCATCCGCGACCGGCTCGCGCGCGGTCCACGGCATCACTTGGAACCACTCGCCGTTGGCGCCGGGCTCGAGGCCCATCGCCTTGAAGTGGTCGCGCACGTAGTCGGCTGCGAGCTGGAAGCCCGGTTGGCCTGTGCCGCGGCCTGCGAGTTCAGGGCCAGCGAGGTGGTGGAGCCACTTCTTGGCCTGCTCGACGGTGACCGAGGAGGCGCCTTGGGCGCGGTCCTTCGGGAGCGTGGGCGCTTGCGCTGTCGCAACGGCGACCGCGCACAGCGAGGAGAGGAACAACGACGCGAAACGGATGGTGTGGGTCATGCCCGATCGGTGCGCCGCGACGGCGGCGCGCGCATTGCTGCGGAGCGACCTTCTACGCAGTTCCCCAGCCGGCTGCGAGCAAGGAACGCGCAGCTCAGGGCAACACGCGGCGCAGGATGCGCGAACTCCACCCGGCTTCGGGATGGTTGTCCCACGGGTCGGTTCGGTGCTGGCGGTCGTCGGGCTCGCCCAGCGGGCGGCGGTCGAGCGAAAGCGTGCGTGGCAGGCGCAGCATCGCCCCGCGCAATTCGGCGAGGTCCTGGCTCGGATCGAGCACAGAGAGTCCCTCGGCGTCGGTCATTCTGCCTGCGCGGTCGAGTTCGCGCGCCAAGAGCTGGGTGGTCGCGTCCTTCGCGGCGCCAAGGCGCTGCGACTCGAGGTCGCCGACCACGCGTGCATTGTCGAGCGCTGCGCCGAAGTTGCCTTCTTCCTCGGCCATCGACACCGCGCGGTCCTGCATCTGCGAGAGGTCGCGCGCCATCGCTTGCGGCGACAAGAACTCATCGAAGATCCGCGTCGCCGAACGCACGGGCGCGTTGAGCGGTCGGCTGCGGTTCTGCGTCTCGGACCCTTGGCAACTCGCGAGCAACGCGATCGCGCACCACGCGAGCGAGGCTCGACCGACGCCGCGCGGCAACCGTCGTGCGTTCGGTGCGAGGTTGCCGGCGTGGTGTGCCATGGTGGTTCTGTCGCGCGGGTTAGTTGCCGCGAAGCGAGATCAGTGGATCATGCCTTGCCGCGCGCAACGCGGGGAGCGCCGACACCACGGCGCCGACCAAGGTCGCGACGCCTGCCACTTGCAGGATCCACAACGGGTCGAGTTCGTGGGGCACGCGATCGAGGTTGTAGACCTTGACCGGGAACAGGTCGACGCCGGACAGCCACAGCACGAACTGGCGGAACTCTTCGAGGTAGACCGCCGACAAGCAACCGATCGCGGTGCCGAGCGCGATGCCAACGCCGGTGATCGAAAGACCGCACGACAAGAACACCGTCATCACGCCGCGCGGCGAGCCGCCGAGCGCGCACAGGATGCCGATGTCCGATGTCTTCTCCGCGACCATCATCGACAGCGTCGCGTACATCAGCACGGCAGCGACGACCATGATGACGATCAGGATGATCTTCATCAGCGCACGCTGCCACTCGACGCCTTCGAGGAAGCCGCGATGGCGCTCGCGCCACGAATACGCGAGTGGCGCGCGTTGCAGCTTTCCGCTCTCGAAGCCGAGTTCGCGGCGCACCGCGCGTTCGACGCGCTGCGCGGTTGCCTCAGTGTCGCTCGCGTCCACAACGCGCACCGACACTTCCTGCACTGCATCGGGCTCTAGCGACAACATCGCGCGCAGGTCTTCGATATGGACGAACGCGGTGTTGCCGTCGTAGCCCGTGTGTTGCGTGTGGAACGCGCCTGCGATCACGAACACCGGCGCGTCCTTGCCATCGCCGCCGACCGCTGCGTTGGTCACTTGCACAAGGCTTCTGCCGCCGTCCATGCCGCGTTCAATGCGGCCTGTGCTCAGCGCGAGCCGATCACCGATGCGAAGTCCGCTCTGCGCCATGCGTTCTTCGCCGAGCAGGATCGCGGGCAATCCGTCGATGCGCGCGAGCGGATGCGTTTGGTCCTTGCAGCGCAGCGGCTCGCGGACGTTGGCGATCCAATCCGCGAACGCGGTCGTGCCGCGCTCAAGCTCAGGATCGACGCCGAGCACGGAGACGAACGGTGTGTCGCCGCCCTGCAGCGCGCCGCGGCCGAGGATCGGCGGTGGCGGCGGGATCTCGCCGGGGCGATTGAGCAGGCCAAAGTGCACGAGGCGCGGGGCGCACTTTTGCACGTTGGGCAACTCTTCGATCGCGGTGCGCAACTGGTCGAAGCGCGCGTTGTCGGGCAAGAACCACACCGAGACATCCGCCGACGCAGACCGCACGTGCTCGCCGACGACGCGCAAGAAGCCCGAGAAGATCGACACGACGACGATCAGCGCCCACACGCCGAGCGTGACGCCGCCGATGCCGAGCAGGTTGATCGGGCGTGACAGCAGGTAGCGGCTTGCGAGGAACAGGCGATACATCAGCCGACGACCATCCCGTCGCGCAGGCGCACCACGCGGTGGCACTTCTTGGCGAGCTCTTCGTTGTGCGTGACCAGCAAGAACGCGAGCTGGCGCTCCTTGTTGATGCGGAACAGCAACTCGATCACGCCTTCCGCGGTCTCGGAGTCGAGGTTTCCGGTCGGCTCGTCAGCGAGCACGATGCGCGGGTTCTGCAGCAGCGCGCGCGCGACGGCGACGCGTTGGCGCTCGCCGCCCGACAACTCCGAAGGCCGATGCGAAAGGCGCTGTGACAGCCCGACTTCGCCGAGGATGTGCTCGGCTGCTTCTCGAGTCGTCTTGCGTTCGCGCCAGTACTGGCCAACTGACTTTTGCATCATGCGCGCGAGCAGCACGTTCTGCAGCGCGGAGAGCTCGGGGATCAGGTGGTAGAACTGAAACACGAACCCGACGTGGCGGTGACGCAGTGCTGCGCGTTGCGCGACCTTGAGGTCGTGCACCGGTTGCCCGTCGTAGAGCACGCGACCCGAAGTGGGCGTGTCCAGCAACCCGAGCAAGTGCAGCAGCGTCGACTTGCCCGCGCCGCTTGCGCCGAGCAACGCGACCATCTCGCCCGGTTGCACGGCGAGATCGACGCCCTTCAGGATCGGGATCTCGCGCTTGCCGAGCCAGTAGCTCTTCTTCACGCCTTCGGCGGCTAGGACAGGAGGAGCGTTCATTCGTAACTCAGCGCTTTCACGGGTTGCATGCGCGCGGCCTTGCGGGCCGGCAGCCACGCGACGAGCAGCGTCAGCAAGAACGAGCCAATCGCGACGGCGATCGTCCACTCGTTCTCGATGCGGTAGGGGACTTTGGGCAAGTCGAACAACGTGCGCGGGAACAGCTCGAAGCCCGTTTGCTCGAACAGCCAGTCGTTGATGCCGTTGAGGTTCCACAACGTCAGCAAGCCGAGCCCGACTCCCAGTGCAACGCCGAGCGATCCGATCACGATGCCGCAGCGCGTGAAGATCTGGCCGATGCCGCGCGGCGAGCCGCCGAGCGCGAGCAGGATGCCGATGTCCTTCGTCTTCTGCGTCACCATCATGTGCAGCGTCGCGAAGATGAGGAACGCGGCGATCAGCATGACTGCGAGCAGCACGAGCGTCGTCATCGCGCGTTCGGTGTCGACCGCGTCGAGGAACACCGCGTTCTGCTGTTCCCACGTCAGCGTCTCGGGCTTGCTGTCCTTCGGCAGCACAGCGCGCGCCTTGTCGGTGAGTCGCGCCGCCACGACGCGAAGTTGCTCGATCGAAAGGCCTGCGGTCGCGCGCACCGCGACGTCGGTGCAGAGATCGATGCTCGCTTCGTCGTAGGCGTCGTGGCCGAGCATGCTGCGCAGCGGCTCGATCGGCACGAGCGCCATCGAATCGTCGAATAGCCTCGCTCCCGTCGAGAACGTGCCCGCGAACGCGAACGTGCGCTGCAGCGTGACCGCGCGCGCGCCGCCGCCGCTTTCCTTGGCGACGTAGTCGACGCTCAGCAAATCGAGCGGCGTGCCGATCGTGATCGTGCGGTTGTAGCGCGTGCGGTCGCGGCCCAGCAGGATGCCGGGCCACAGCGAGCGGAACGACTCTTCGTCCGCTGGCGTCGCGAGCCCGAGGCGTCGGCGTGCGCGCAGCTCTTGCTTGGCTGGCACCTGCAGTTCGGGGCCGAGCTCGGGCGCTGCGTGGTCCGCGCCGCCGAGTCCCGTGCGACGCCGCGCGCGTTCGAGCCAATCATCAAACGGCGTGACCGTGCGCTCGCGCGCAGGATCGATGCCGAGGATCTGCACGAAGCTGCTGTCGACGTTGCTGAACTCCAGCTCCACCGATTGCAGCGCCGAGTTGCCCGTGCGCTGGAAGAACGTGCCGTAGTGCCGCAGTCGCGGCGCGAGCGCCACGACATCGGGGTCGCTCTTCAGCGCTTCTTCCAACGACGCAAAGCTCGTCCCATGCGGCAGGCTCGTCACGAGCAAGTCCGGCGAGCTGCGGCGCACATCGGTGCGGATGTCCTCGATGAAGCCCGAGAACACGCCGCGCACGACGATCAGCGACCAGACGGCGACGATGACGCCGATGGTCCCGAGCACATTGACCCAGCGCCGTTGCAGATAGCGCAGGGCGAGCGCCCAAGAGAACATCGGCCCCAAGTCAGCTCCCCGTCGCTTCGCCGGCCTTCTTCGGCGCGCTGGCGTCGGCGGCCTGCGCGTTCGCGTCCGCTTCGATGCGGCGCAGCAGCGGGAACAACACGACGTCGCGGATCGAGTTGCTGCCCGACAGCAGCATGCACAGGCGATCGATGCCGATGCCGAGGCCGCCCGCGGGGGGCATGCCGTATTCGAGCGCCGTCACGAAGTCGACGTCCATCTCGTTGGAGTGCTCGTCGGACTTGTGCTTCTGCTGATCGACGAAGCGCTGCTCTTGATCGATCGGGTCGTTGAGCTCGCTGAACGCGTTGCCGAGTTCCATGCCGCAGACGAAGAACTCGAAGCGCTCCGTCACGCGCGGATCGCCCGGCGTGCGCTTGGCGAGCGGGCTGATCGCGACCGGATAGTCGTGCACGAAGATGGGGCCCTGCAGCGTGTCCTCGACCGTCGCTTCGAACACGTCGTTGGCGAGCGTGTGCGGCGCGATGCCGTCGGTCGCGAGCTTGAGTTCCTTCGCGCGGCGCAGCACGGCCTCGTGGTCAAACCAATCGAGGTTGTTGTTGTGCTGGCGGAACAGGTCGAGATACGCGGCCTTCGCGAACGGCGGCTTCAGGTCGAACTGCTTGTCGCGGAACGTCACGACGGTGTTGCCGCCGAGGACCTTGTCGCACAGGTGCGCAAACAAACCTTCGACGCGAGCCATGATGACGCGGTAGTCAGCCCACGCCTCGTAGCTCTCGATCATCGTGAACTCGGGGTTGTGCCGCGTGCTGATGCCTTCGTTGCGGAACACGCGGCCGATTTCGTAGACGCGCTCGAGGCCGCCGACGATGAGTCGCTTGAGATACAGCTCCGGCGCGATGCGCAGATACAACGGCATGTCGAGCGCGTTGTGGTGCGTCTTGAACGGCCGCGCCGCCGCGCCGCCGAAGATCGGCTGCAGGATCGGCGTCTCCACTTCGCAGTAGCCGAGCGAATCGAAGTAGGCGCGCACTTCGCGCACGATCTGGCTGCGCATCAAGAAGGTCTTGCGCACGTCCTCGCTCGAGAACAGATCGACGTAGCGCTGGCGGTAGCGCTGCTCTTGGTCCTGCAGGCCGTGCCACTTCTCGGGCGCAGCGCGCAGCGCCTTGCTCGCGAGCGTCACGCTGCGCGCCCACAACGTCGGCTCGCCCTTCTGCGTGCGGCCGAGTTCGCCGGTGATCGACACGAGGTCGTTGGCCTCGACGCGCTTGCGCTCGGGCCAGAAGTCCGGGAGCCGATCGCGCTCGAATCCGACCTGGATCGATCCGCTGCGGTCGGTCAGGTGCGAGAAGCGCAGCTTGCCGAAGTCGCGGATCTGCGCGAGGCGGCCGCAGAACGTGACTGTCTCGCCGACTTTGGCGTCGAACTCCGCGAGGACCGGCCCGATGTGGATGCCGGTGGGAACGCGCGGGGGGTAAGCGTCGAGCCCCTGGGCTTGCATGGCCTGGAGCTTCTCGAGTCGGTCCTTCTGGATGCCGTCAGTCACTGGGGTCGGTTCGCGGGTCGTGGGAAAGGGCGAGGAGGATAGAGGTCCGGTCCTCCGAATGCTCGCGCGAGAGCGGGGCTGCTGCGCAGGCTCCGGCGGTGCCGCGACCCGTGGCGGTCTGCCGGAAATCGCCTACCCCCTTGGCAGCAGAGGCCGAGACGGCGACAGTGTTTCGCCGCGATCTCCCCCGATCGTCGTGAACCCCAAGAATGCGCACCGCGTGCTGCCTTCTGTCCGCCAGCGCCTTGCTCTTCGGAGCCTTGGCGATCGGCAACCCGATGCTGCCTCGGCGCGGCGTTGGATCGTCGTCGAGCCCAACTGCCAACGATGGGCTCGAGCCCCGTCGTTCCGCCGCGTCGCTGTTGCCAAAGAACCTGTGGCAGACGCGCGTGTTCGTGCAGCAGTCGCCCGCGTTCGCGCGCGATCTCCGCTCCCGCATCGTGCTGCCGGGCGACGTCGGCCATGTGCCCTTTGCCCAGCCGGCGACGTTCCAGCCCGCGGGCGCACCGGGCGCTGGCGCCCCGTTGGTTCAGCCGGCCATCGAGTGGCAGCGCCCGCAGTAGCGGCGCGCGCGGCTCACTCCGGCAGGTCGATCTCGACGTCGCCGTCGCGTTCGCGGACCGCGTAGGTGCGCACGTTCCATTGCGGGCCGACATCGCACGCGCCGGTGCGAAGATCGAACTCCCACAGGTGCAGGTAGCACGCGACCTTGCCCTGCAGCACCGCGCCATCGCACAGCGGCGCGCTCGCGTGGGGGCACGCGTTGTCGATCGCGAGCAGTTCGTCCTTGCCGTCTGCGCCGGGCTGGCAGAACACGGCGATCCAATGCGAGCCGACGCGAACCGGGTGACCCGGCTGAAAGCGCATTGCGTCCCTTCGTCCGACGTTGGTCCAGGCCATGGATGGTTCGCTGCGAGAATGCGAGACGGGTGTCGTTAGCGCCGCGGCAAGCGACGGAACGCGTAGCGACGGATGATGCGGCCTTCCTCGATGTACTTGCGCTCGAAGTTGGTCGGCGAGAACGCGTGGCCCGGGCCCGCTTCGATGCGGCGGTCGCGTTCCTCTTCGTCGAACACGAAGTCGACTGCCGCGCCCATCACGCGCGCCACCTGGCCGCCGTAGCCCGCGTTGTCCGTCGCCACGAACACGTGGCCATCGTCGCGGATCGCGCGCGCGAGCACTGCGGTCACGTCGTCGGTGAAGAACCGGCGGCCGCTGTGACGGCGCTTGGGCCACGGGTCGGGGAAGTAGACGTGCACCGCCGTCAGCGACGCCTCGGGCACGCGGTCTTGCAGGTAGAGCTTGCCGTTGTCGATCAGCAGCAGCGCGTTGGTGCGGCCGGTCGCATAGAGCTTCGCCGCCGCGTGCTGCGCGTAGCCCGGCGCCGCTTCGATGCCGAGCACGAACGTGTCGGGCCGCGCCTCGGTCGACGCGACGAGGAACGCGCCCTTGCCCGAGCCAATCTCGATCTCGACTGGGCGGCCGTCCTCGGGGCACAGGTCGAACAGCGCGGGCGGGTTCTTGCCGCCGAGCACGATGCGATCGCCCGGATCCTCGTCCGCATCCTTGATGCGCGCGCGGAAGGACAGCTTGCCGCCCAGGTGCATGCGGGCGTTGTAGGTTTCGTTCGGCTCGTCGCTGTCCATTCGGGGCGCGGAAGATAGCAAAGGTCCGCGCGCGTGCACGAAGGCTGTTCGCCCAACCGCCGCTTGCGCGCGGTGCGTCGCAGCTGCAACGATGCGCGCCATGGCAACCCAACTGTCGCGTGTCTGCTCCGCCGTTCTCCTCTCCGCGTCGCTGCTGCTGCCGTCCTGCGCCACGATCGCGGGCACCGCGGTGAGCCCAATCACGGGCGGCGTCGACCTCTGCCGCGAAGGCGTGCCGCAGGGCCAGTGGTACTGGATGCCGTTCGCGTTCCTGGGCGGCGCGGTCTCTGGTCCGTTCGTCGCGCTCTACAACGGCGTGTCCTACGACGTCACGGTCTTCCGCAACTTCGGCGCGTATTGGTACGGGTTCGGCGACGTGTTCCGCCCGTTCCACATGATCAGCAAGAAGTGATGCGACGCGCGCGAGGGGCGCAGCGAACTGCCGTTGCGCATTGCGGATCGAATGCCCGTGTCGACGACGCGCGGGAATCTCTCCGCTTGTGAAGCACGCGAGCGTCCCGCAACGATGCGCGCATGCATCGGCACTCACCTCGTCGCGTTGCGTTCGGGTTCTTCGTCTTGTCCTTGTCGCTGCCGTCGTGCGCCACGATCGCGGGCACTGCAGTGAGTCCCGTCACCGGCGGCGTCGATCTCTGCCGCGAGTTCGTGCCGAAGGAGCAGTGGTACTGGATGCCCTTCACGTTCTTGGGCG
>JBEELK010000169.1:0-3524 GCA_041168165.1 Planctomycetota bacterium
TGCACGGCGGTGCCGAAGTCGAGCATGACGAGCAGCACCTTCTCGGCATCGGCGAGTTGCGCGAAGTCGACCTTGCTCGCCTCGGGCACGGGTTGGCCCGCCTTGCGCAGGATCGAGGACAGGCGCGCGCATGCGTACTGCACATACGGCCCCGTCTCGCCCTCGAAGTTGAGCATCGACTCCCAGTCGAACTTCACGTCCTTGATGCGCGAGTTCTTGAGGTCGTTGAACACGATCGCGGAGACGCCGACCTGCTCTGCGACCTTCTCCTTGTCCTCGAGGTCCGGGTTCTTCTGCGCGATGACGTCGCGCACCTTCTGCACGGCTTCGTCGAGGATCTCGTCGAGGAACACTGCGTTGCCCGCTCGCGACGCGAACTTCTCCCACTTGCCTTCGTCGTTCTTGCTGAGCACGAGGCCAAACGGAACGTGCTCGACCGCGGGCGCGATCGGCTCGTTCATCTTCACGAGCACTGCCTTGAGTTGATCAAAGTGCAGCTTCTGCTCGGCGCCGACGACATAGAGGATGCGCGTCGGGTGATACGTGCTCTCGCGGTAGAACACGGCCGCGAGATCGCGCGTGTGATACAGAGTCGTGCCGTCGCTCTTGCGCAAGAGGCACGGCGTGCTGATGCCCTGCTCCTTCAGCGTGACGACTTCCGCGCCCTCGCTCTTCTCCAAGATGCCGGCCTTCTGCACGCGCGCCATCGCGGCTTCCATCTTGTCTTCAAAGAACGACTCGCCCGTGATCGCGTCGAACGTGACGCCGAGGCGGTCATACGGGCCCTGGAACGCCTTGAGCGACTCGTCGCGCAAGAACTGCCACATGCGGCGTTCCTTGTTGTCCTCGCCGCTCTCGAGCGCCTGGAAGTGCTTCGCTGCTTCGTCGTCGAGCGCGGGGTTGTCCTTCGCCTCTTTGCTGTAGCGCTTGTAGAGGTCAAACATGTAGCGCATCGGCGACTTGGCGAGCTCCTTCTCGTCGCCCCAATGCATGTAGGCCGTCATCATCTTGGCGAACGGCATGCCCCAATCGCCGAGGTGATTGATGCCGTGAACGGTCGCGCCCATGTGACGATGGATGCGACGCAGCGACGCGCCGATCACCGTGCTTCGCATGTGGCCGATGTGGAATGGCTTTGCGATGTTGGGCGAGCTGAAGTCGATGCAGACGACTTGGCCGTTGCTCTTTGCGGGGCCATACGGCGCCGCAGCAGCGAGGATGTCCGTGAGCACGTCCTTTGCGAGCGCGCTGCGACGGAAGCGGAAGTTGACGAACGGCCCCGCGGCCTGCGCGGACTCGACGACATCGTCTTGTGCGATTGCCGCAGCGAGTTCGGTCGCCATCTGAGGCGGCGCCTTGCCGAGCGCCTTTGCGATCTGGAACGCGCCGAGCGCCACGTCACCGTGCTCGCGGTTCTTCGGCGGTTGCAGCACGACGAGCGGCTCCGACTGCGCGCGGCTTAGGCCATGGCCTTCGAGGGCGGCGAGGATGCGGTCTTGGAGGTGGCGTTGCAGTTGGGTCACGGTGTCGTCCAGCGCAGAATCAGGGGCGGAGAGGATAGCAACGCGCCCGTCGGCGGCGAGGCGCGCGATCGATGCCGCGCTGCGGTTGCGCTCGCAGTCGCGTTGCCGCGGGGCGCCGGGACGGCTACGAGCACTGCATGGAGCCCTCGTATTGCGCTGCCCTGCCCATGCGCCTGCGCCGTGTCGCGGTCGTCGCGACCATGGCCCTCGCCGCGTGTGGCGATCGAGCGGACGCGGCGCGTCAGCCGGTGGCGGTCTTCGCCGCCGCGTCGCTTTCGGCGCCGTTTGGCGAGATCGAGCGCGCGTTCGAGATGGCAAACCCGGGCTTCGATGTCCGCCTGCAACTCGACGGGTCGCAGAACCTCGCGTTCCAGATTCAGCAAGGCGCTACGGCGGATGTGTTCGCGTCCGCGGATGAGGCGAACATGCGCAAGGTCGCCTCGAAGGGCCTCGTCGAAGGCGAGCCATTGGTGTTCGCGACCAATGGGCTCGCGATCGCGGTCCACAAAGGCAACCCCAAGAACGTGCGCGGCATCGCGGACCTTGCGCGGCAGGACCTTCGCGTCGCGATGTGCGGCCAGAGCGTGCCGATCGGCGGCTATGCGCGCGCCGCACTCCAAAAGGCTGAGGTGGAAGTGCGCTCCGTCTCGGACGAGACGAGCGTGAAGGCGCTCGTCGGCAAAGTCCGCCTGCGCGAGATCGATGCCGCGATTGTCTATGTCACCGACATCACTGGCGATGACCTCGAAGCTGTCGCGATCGCGCCCGAGCACAACGTGCGCGCCGCCTATCCGATCGCGACGCTCGTCGCAGCACAGCAGCGCGCGGGCGCCAGTGCGCTTGTGGCATTCGTTCGCGGCGAGGAAGGGCGCGCAATCTTGGTGCGACACGGCTTTGCTGCGCCGTGATGTGAAGTGCCAGTGCCGCTGGCGCGACTCGGCATTCCACCTGTGCGACATGGTTGCCCAGCGGAAGCAATACAATCGAATTCACTCACTGGTGGATTTTCTGGTGTCGTCCCCTTGCATGCTCTCGGGGGGGGTATAAGCACGTTGTGAGCAGAATTGTCTGCTCCGTTGTGTCGGCATCACAGCCGGAGAGTGAGAGAGGAAAACATGAAGGTGCTTGCAGCCACGTTGCTTTTGAGTGTTCTTGCGCCAGGGAATGTTGAATCGAGCGGGGTCGAACGGCCGTCTTCTTTGCCGTCGGTCAGTGGCGACCCTCTGCCTACGTCCGCGTGCAAAGATTATAAGCCTTCTGGGACATACTACATGAAAATGACCCAGTGTGCCGCACTGGCAACGAAGTGCGATGATTGGCCGCAGGCGGTGTGCATGTACAGCGGCGGCACGAATTGCGAGTGTCTCTAAGAACGGTGTAGAGCCAGTCGTTGAGCCCCTTCCGATATCGGGGGGGCTTAGCCCTTTGTCGTGAGGACGTTCGCCAGCACTCCGAGCATGGGATTTTCAATGCGCTACATTTCCTGGATCGCGGTCGCCGCTGGCATCGTGCTGACGGCCACGCTTCTCTGGCATAAAATTCTGCCTGGGGTTCCATCCGAAAACCCGGAGAAGGTGTCCATCGCGAACTTCATCCGTGAGGCGGAGGGTGACGTGTCCCCAATCGCAAGGGGAGAGGAAGCGCGAGTCGCTGTCTCATGGAAACCGGGCGTGCTTCATATGGACCAGCGTATGGGAGCAGCGTTTCCGCACTCGCGCACAATCGGAGGGCGTGTGATGCGTCCGTCTGGAGAGGCGTTTGTCGGTGGCCTCGTGGAGGTGATCCCTCAGGCTCCCGGGTCCATCGGTGACAGGTCTGTCGGTGCCTGCGAAACCGATGCTGCCGGTAGTTTCCGCATAGAGGTGACTCCGGAAATGGCCCCTGGACCGCTAGTCTACATCCACGTGTCTGGCAAATACGCATGCCTGTTCGAAGGTCATGTGGAATCCCGTGAGGACCTGCAGATTGTGCTCACGGAGAACGAGGAAGATGCCTCGTGGA
>JBEELK010000170.1:0-5137 GCA_041168165.1 Planctomycetota bacterium
TGTGGTGTCTTTGTGTTGGCGCCACAGAACACCAGAAGACGCATCAGCCCTGCGGCTGCGACCGCGGTGATGGCAAAGCCGAGTGTTTGGAGCAGCGAGGGCTCGATCCACGCCATGGGGATCAGCGCGATTGCTGCGATGAAGAACACGGCCCACGCACGCCAAACTGCAGTTAGCCACCGAAGGCGGAAGATTCGCAGGATGACGACGCACGGCCCGAGCGCTGTGTACGAGAACTGCGAGATCGTCATCAAGTACTGAGCGGCCGTCTGAAGGTCGCGCGCATTGCGCATCGCGTTTCTGAAGCCATCCACAGAGAGGATGAGCAGTAGCAAGCAGCCGATTGCGGCAAGCGCGAGCCGCGCGATGCGGGGAGTGTGTGTTTTGTGGGTGCGCACCGCGATGAAGTGGTTGTGACGTTAGCCATCAGGCGGCTGCATCGGCTTGCTGGCCAGTGCTAGCCGCATTGCAAGATCATCCACACATCCTCGAAGCGGCCATCCTTCCTGGACAGCTTCGCTGCCATGGGATCGAGCAGTGGAAGGATCTTCTGATCACGCTGACCAGCTCCTCGTTGCACAGAGGTCAGCACCCTCCAGAGGAAGGCGAGGAGGAGCACCCCCAGGGTGACCAAGCCGTAGGTGAGGAGATTGCTCATGGCTGGCATGCCCAACTCGTTGTCGAAGGAAGCGCCGAGCGTCGGCACTGCGCGTTCCTGATCAGCCTAACCGCAGCCTCGCCGCAGGCGCTGTCGCGCACTCGCCGCGCTCTCCTACCGCAACCCAATCTCCAGCGGCGGCCCAGCGACCACGACTCCACCTTGCGCCATCACCGGCGCGAAGTGCACGCGCCAGCCGGACAGGATCGACGGCAGCGGCGCCACGGGCCTCAGATCGAGCGTCGCTTGCGCGCTGCCATTTGCGTCGAGCGTGCCGACGAAGTTGAGGAACAGCGGGTTGCCTGCTGCATTGAGCAGATCGCTCGTGAGCCCGTCGAACCACAGGTGCAGCACATCGCCGCCGGGCAGCGGGATCGCGGGGCCTTGGCCAAGCAGCGAGCCGAGCAGCCAATACGCATTGCCTGCGAATGCGGGCGAGGAGCGCAGCGCAAACGAGATGGGCGCTGCCGTCGCGAGGTCGAGCGTGGTCGCGGCCGTCGATGCATCGAGGCCGACTTGCGGTCGCATCGGCAGCGTGAGCCGCGACAGCATTCCTGGCCGATGTTCGATCGCGACGGTCGATGGCACGAATGTCGGCATGCAGCGGAACGACTCGATCGCCGCAGCTTTGACGAGGTAGTGATTGCGCACCGACAACCGCAATCGCGCGCCTGCAGGCACGACGCAGTCCGTCGCCGACAAGTCGAACGCGACCGTGGTCGTTGTGGGCGCATTGGCGAGCCGCACTCCGGTGCCGCCCTGCGCGATCACTTGCGCATTGCCACTCGCAGGAACCATCTCGAGCCGCGCCGACAACACAAAGCGCGTCTGCTGCGCAGTCACTTCGAGCCGCACGCTCGGTGCTCCAGCGATTTCGGCGTCGGCCACGAATGGCGGCGTCGTGTAGCTGAAGCTCGATAGCGGCATGCGCGTGAGCGCCAGCGACACGTTGGAGCCTGCGCCATCTGCTCGCCATGCCTGCAGGTCGTAGCCCGCGGGCATCGTGTGCTGCACGAACTCCGCGGGCTCCGTGGCAGTCGGCGCCGCGGTCGTCAACTGCGCGCCTTGCCGCAGATGCCACACCGTCGGCACGACATTGGCTGGCGGAAAGCTCGCGTCGGCGCGGTGGCGCCACAGTGTGCTGCCCGTCAGATACTCCGCCGCCGTCGGCGGGATCACCGCGGAGAGCACCGGCGGCCCTAGTTCGACCGGTTCGAACGCGCCTTTGAGGAAGCGATCCATCCACGCGCGCCGCACTTCGTCGACGCGCGCGGACTCGTAGGCGTTGGTTGGCGTGCCGTGATTGCCCGTCGTCAGCAGCGCGCGTTTTGGCGTCGACGTCGGCATCGACGCGAGCGCTTGCAGCGTCGGTTGTGCAGGCATCGATTCGTCATGCCACGCCATCGTTGCGAGCGTCGCGGTCGTCGACGTCGCAAGTAGCGGCACGAAATCGCGGCCTGGATCCGCGAGCATCCATGCGCGCATGCCCGCGGGATCATCTGCGACCACGAAGTTGCGCATCGTCGATTGGAAACTCGCGTCGAGCGCGAAGTTGGCATTGGGCGGCGCATACGAAAAGCCGGCCCATGAGTCGACGAATGCGGTGCCGCCAAACGTCGCAGCCTCGGTATGGCTTGGGACCATCACTGTCGGCGCGACTGCGCGCACGATCGGAAACGGCGCGCTGCGCCGCGCGTTCGGCGGCGGCGTTCGTCCAGACCAAGCGGCTGCGGCCCACGAATGCGCGCCGCCTTGGCTGATGCCGGTGACGCCGATGCGATCGAAGTCGATGAGCGCGGGCCATTGCTGTTCGGCCCATTCCATGGCTTCGAACATGTCGATCCACTCCGCGAGTGCCATCAGCGTGGTGCCGCGGCCGGGATTGAGCGCGATGGCTGAGCCTTGTCCGCGCACGTCGTACGCGACGGTGACGTAGCCGCGCGCTGCATACTCAGCCGCCATCACTGCTACGGGCCCGTTCTTGTTGGCGGGCCAACCGTGCACGATCACGACCATCGGCCAGCCACATGGCCCTGGAGTCGCAGTGGGCCAGCGCACGTCGACGCGCGTTCGGTATGCGTCCGACCATGTCGCCAACTGGTCGATTGCGCTCGTGATGGCAAAGCCACCTGCGGGCATCGGCGGGTCGCTGCATTGCGCGTTCGCCGGCTTGGCCACAAGCAGGAACGCTGCGAGGCTCGCGACGCGAAGCAGAGCAGGCGCTCGCATCGCGCGATGGCGCGTTCGATCCGCGATGGCGGATGGATGGAGGTCCGTCATGGCCGCAGAGGTTGCATGGAAGGATGCGTATTGTTACCCGAGAAGCGGCGCTGCAACGCGGGGTAGCCACAACAACCACCGAGTCGCATTGCCTACTGGCGCGCGAGCATTCCGCCGGACCGATTGAGGCAACCCGTTGCACGACGCGGTTTGTCTCTGCCCCAGCGACGCGGCACGCTGATGCCTCACTCCATCGCATCCATGCCCAAGCCCGCCGTCTTCTCGATGCCCTTTGCGCGCATCTACCCGCTCTACATCCAAAAGGCGGAGCGCAAGGGTCGCACGCGCGACGAGGTCGACCAGATCCTGCTCTGGCTCACCGGTCATGACGCCACAAGCCTGCATCAAGCGGTCGACGCGCAGGTCGATCTCGAGAGCTTTCTAGAACGCGCGCCGCGCTTTCATCCCAACGCGAGCAAGGTGAGCGGCGTCGTGTGCGGCGTGCGCGTCGAAGCGATCGAGGATCCGACGATGCGCAAGGTGCGCATCATGGACAAGCTGATCGACGAGCTCGCCAAGGGGAAGTCGATGGACAAGATCCTGCGCTCGTGAACATGGACCCCAGGAACTTGCAGTCGGTGTATGCGCATCTGCGTCGCGCGGAGGCACGCGCGTGCGTCGGCGCATCGCCGCCGGACTTTTTGATGTGGATCTCGGCGCTCGGCGTGCCCACGGAGTTGGTCGAGTTGTTTGCGACGTGTTGGCCGCAGAGCCAGATCGACGTCGTTCCGTTCCAGTTGTTTGAGCCTGCGCAACTGAGGAAGGACCCCGATCTGCCGCGATTGCTTGCGCATCGTTTGCTCGTGCTCGGCTGCTGTCCCAACGGCGATCCGCTGGTGCTCGACCTTGCGACGGATGCTTGGGTGCCCGGAGCCGTGGAGCACGGCCTGTTGTGGGGCGATGAACCCGAGGATGCGGACCCTCGCGTCTACCACCGTCCGATCGCGCGGAGCTTTGGCGAGCTGTTGGATCGGCTCGCCGCGGAGAAGTGGGTGCCGCGCGATTACTGGGATGCGCAGGGGTGGGATGCGGAGGATCCGGATCGGGGCGCGCGGGGGTAGCTCGCTGCCATCGGGCACTGCCTCTGCGCTCAGCATTGCCACCGCCTGCATGGTTGCGTTGGACCGACACCACATCAGCCCTCCCGGTTGGCACGGCGGGTGCGTGTCCCTACGCTCCTCCCCTTCGCCCAACTGCTGAGAAGGTCAGGAGGTAGCTCACCATGCCCACGCCTAGTTCTTCGCCCGCCAACACCTCATGGTGGAAGCCAACGCCGGACACGATTGCGGCGTATCTGTCTATTGACGAGGCCAAGCGATTGCTCGCTGGCGCGTCCTTGCAGGCTCCAGACGAATGGCAGCGCCGCGCCAAATTGACCCTCGGCGAACGCCTCGGGCGCCTTCTTACCGGCGTTGCTCGCACGACGTTGAGCATCGCCTCCCTGGGCCTGTCCGAAGTGATGTATCGGCTGAGCCAGCCCGGCTCGCTCGCGGCCGCGCCGAAGGTGCCGCCGCTCGACCTCGTCGTTGGCCCCTACGAGGCCGCGGTGTTGATCGTCGATGGCGCAGTCGCGGAGATCATGACTGCGTCGCGCGCGCAGACGCACGACTTCTGGGATCGGCTGAGCGGGATCATCTCGCGCGGCCCGCACCTCGAAGTGGTGATGATCGACCTTTCCCCGTCACGCCTCACGATGCCGATCGCGCTTCAGGTCGGCCGAGAGGAGATCCCCTGCGAAGTGGATGCAGAAGTCGCCTTCTCTCGCGCGTTGCTTGAGAAGTCGCTCGCCTTGTTGAGTCGGGTGCGGACGTTGCGCCAGGCGGATCTCAACGCGCAGGCTGCGTCGGGCGACAGCGCCACCTTTGCGACGGTGACCACGCTCGCGGATGCGCTGCAACGCAGGCTGCAGGCCAAGTCGGCCGCATTCCAGTGTGCGCGCGGCGTCGCAACCGCGTTGCGCAGCGATGCGGCCACGCTCACTGCGGCCCAGGATGAGGTCGCGCAGTTCCTCAATCAGGAGCTCTTCGCCTTCGGCCTCGCGGTGCAGCGTTGCCATCTGCTCGTCGGTCGTTCGGCGGCTGAGGATCTCGAGATTCTTCGGCACAAGAAGGACATCGAGCAAGCTCGCCGCTCCATGGAGGCCGACATCGAGCGCATCGAGATGCGGCGTCGGCAGGAGCTTGAGAGTGAGCGCCGGGA
>JBEELK010000171.1:0-3230 GCA_041168165.1 Planctomycetota bacterium
TCCTCGAACTCGCAGGCGCGCAGCTTGCGATCAAGCCGCACGGCAAGAGCCTCTTGCCGCTGCTCGATGGCCGCGGCGCAGCGGATTGGCGCGACGCGGTCTACTACCACTACTACGAGTCGCAGGCGACGCACCGCGTGCCCGCGCACTTCGGCGTGCGCACGGATCGCCACAAGCTGATCCGCTACTACGAGCCGCACGTCGATGGATGGGAACTGTTCGACCTGCAAACCGACCCCAACGAGTTGCGCAACCTCGCCGACGATCCCGCGCATCGCGACGTGCGCAAACGGCTGGAGCAGCGCCTCGCCGAACTGCGACTCGAATACGCGGACACGACCGGCGATCTCGGCACTGGCGAGTTCCCGCGCACCGCGGGAATCGCGCGCATCCAACGCATCGACGACGCGCATCGCGTGTGGGCCAATGCGCAAGGCGGCTACGCGATGCGAACGGCGACGAAGGAAGGTGCTTGCGCGTTCGCGCTGACCATGCGCCCCATCGCGGGGCGCCCGCAGCAGAACGGCTATCTGGCGCTCGGCAGCGCCGACGCAGTTGGCAGCAATCGCAGTGGACCGCGCGTGTTCGCAGGCGTCGCGTTCTTGCGCAACGAGCTCGTGATCCTCGGTCCCGATGGCCGCACGGAACTCGCGAGCGCGCGACGCGAGGCGGACGCGGATGCGCAACTCAGCGCCGTGGTGCGCGTGTCGATCGATGAAGCCAAGCGCACGATCGCGCTCACGGAGCGCGGAGTCACGGTGACCGCGCCGCTGCCCGCAACGTGGCGCGGACTCGCGTTCGTCGGCTACGGTGCAAGCAACGCGGAGACGGAGTTCTCCGACCTACGCATCGAATGAACATGCAGAGCCCCATCGCCGCGCTGTCGACTCTCTCCCTCGCGCTCGCGCTCGCTGCGTGCGCTTCCAATGCACCGCGGCCCGCGAGCCTCGCCGAAGCGCAGGGCACGTGGCAACTCGACGCCGCGACTCCCGCCGGCGGACGCATCCCGACGATGACGCTCGGCAAGGATGGATCGCTGCACGGCAACGGCGGCGTCAATCAGTACTCGGCGTCGTTCGACGCCGCGGCGCTGCCGCAAGGCAAGTGGCGCATGAGCCCCGCGCGCAGCACGCGCATGGCTGGCCCGCAAGAAGCGATGGCGCTCGAGCAATCGATGCTGGATGCGATGCAGCAGGCGGACGGCGCGCAGATCGAAGGCGAGCGCCTGTGCCTGCTGCGCGGCAGCGTCGTGCTCGTGCGCTTCGTGCGGCCGCGACTCTGACGCGCGACCTTCGCGCGTCAGATCATTCGCTCAGGCAGCAGCAGCTCTTTGACGCGCGCGGTCAGCAAGCCGCGACCTTGCAGCACGTCGGCGACGCTCTTGCCCGTCTTCAGCGCTTCGGCAGCGACCTGCGTCGAGAGCTCGTAGCCGATCTCCGGCACGAGCGCGGTCACGATGCCGATGCTGTTCTCGACGTAGGCGCGGCACTGCGCTTCGTTGGCGACGATGCCTGCGACGCAGTTGTGGCGCAGCGTGGTGACCGCGTTCTTGAGGATCTTGATCGACTCGAGAATGCACGCCGCGATCACCGGCTCCATCACGTTGAGCTGCAACTGCCCCGCTTCGGCCGCCATCGTCACGGCGAGATCGTTGCCGATCACGCGGTAGGCGACTTGGTTGACGACCTCGGGGATCACGGGGTTGACCTTGCCCGGCATGATCGAAGAGCCCGGCTGCCGCGGCGGCAGTTGGATCTCCGACAGGCCCGCGCGCGGCCCCGACGACAGCAGTCGAAGGTCGTTGCAGACCTTGGACAGCTTGATCGCCAAGCTCTTCAACGCCGACGAGAACGTCACAAACGCCTGCGTGTCCGCAGTCGCCTCGATCAAGTTGGCAGCAAGCGACACGGGCAAGCCCGACACGTTGCGCAGATGCGCGATCGCGCGGTCGCCGTAGCCCTTCGGCGTGTTGAGGCCCGTGCCGATCGCCGTGCCGCCGATGTTGAGCACGCACAGCTCGCGCTTGCTCCGTTCGAGCCCGGCGAGTTCCTGGCGCAGGCTCGCCGCGAACGCGCCAAACTCCTGGCCCAGCGTCATCGGCACCGCGTCCTGCAGCTGCGTGCGCCCCATCTTGACGATGTGCGCAAACTCTGCGGCCTTCTTCTCGATCACCGCGATCAGCTCGTTGACTGCCGCAACGAGCCCTTCGCTGCCGAGCGCCATCGCGAGCTTCAACGCGCTCGGATAGACGTCGTTGGTCGACTGCGAGCAGTTGACGTGGTTGTTCGGGTGCAGGCGCTCGTAGTCGCCCTTCTCCGCGCCGAGCAACTCCAGCGCACGGTTGGCGATCACCTCGTTGGCATTCATGTTCGTCGAGGTGCCAGCGCCGCCCTGGATCACGTCGACGACGAAGTAGTCGTGCAGCTTGCCCGCGATCAACTCATCGCACGCGGACGCAATCGCAGACGTGCGCTCCGCATCCAGCGCACCCGAGTCGCGATTCGCGAACGCGCATGCCTTCTTGACCATCGCGAGCGCACGGATCAGGTGCGGATACGCGTTGAGGCGCACACCGCAGATGTCGAAGTTGACGAGCGCGCGAACGGTTTGCAGGCCGAAGTAGGCCTCCTGCTGCACCGGCCCATCGCCGAGCAGGTCGTGCTCCATGCGCGTCTTGCCAGTCGAGTAGGCGTGCGTCACGCCGCTCGTGCGGAACAGCAACTGGTCGACGCGCCCCACCACTTCGTTGAGCAGGCTCGACAGCATGCGCTTCTCGAGCGCGAGGTCGCCGTTGGTCAACTGCGGCAACTGGTCGCGGTGCAGGTAGACCAACTCCGTGTTCGTGACCGCCGTCGCCGTCGTCGAGTGCACCGAGCCCTCGATGAACATGCCGTCGCCGAGCACATCGCCGCGCGTCAGCGTGACGACCTTGCGCCGCACGCCGTATGCGTCGGTCCGCGACAGCTCGACCTGGCCCTTCTGGATCAGCAGCAGACGCGCGCGCGGATCGCCCTCGGCGAACACGATCTCCCCCTCGCGGTAGGACCGCTCCTTCACGAGCGACGCAAGCCGCGCTTCTTCGTCAGCGGTCAGTCGAGAGAAGACGGGCAGCTTCAAGAACGGCTGCACCTGCTCATGTCGTGCGGTCATCGGGGGCCTGCAAAAAAGCTGGTACGCCCGGCAGGAGTCGAACCTGCGACCCCCGCTTTAGGAAAGCGGTGCTCTATCCA
>JBEELK010000172.1:0-8510 GCA_041168165.1 Planctomycetota bacterium
GCGGCATTCGTCGATTCCGCGGAGCCCTCACGGCCTCGACATCAGACGTCGGGGCCGGCTGCGCCCCCCAAGACGTTGGGGAACCATGTCTATACATCACGTGGTCTTCTCCTGTTGGTGCTCAGGTTGTCCACAGACGTTGGCAACATACCAGAAACGCGGATCGTCTCTTCGCCTTGAAGTGTTGCAGCACGCACCACCAAGCCTGGACACTGCAGCCATGATCCGGAGACCGCACCTTTGCCTCGACCATTCGCTTCTGTGCCCAAGGAACGCGCGGCGGTCGAGGCGTTGGTTGGGAGCGGGTTGGGGTGAGTAGAGGCGGCGAGCGCGCGCGCTGCCCCTGGTGCGGCACCGACCCGCTCTACGTCGCCTACCACGACGACGAGTGGGGCCGCCCGGTGCGCGACGATGCGCGCCTGTTTGAGATGCTGATCCTCGAGGGCGCGCAGGCCGGGCTGTCGTGGATCACGATCTTGAAGAAGCGCGACAACTACCGTCGCGCGTTCGCGCAGTTTGATGCGGAGAAGGTCGCGCGCTTTGACGCCAGGAAGCGCGCACGGCTGATGCTCGACGAAGGCATCGTGCGCAACCGGCTCAAGATCGAGTCGACGGTCGACAATGCGCGCGCGTTCTTGCGCATGCGCGAACAGGGCTCGTTCTCAGACTGGCTGTGGGCCTTTGTCGATGGAGAGCCGATCGTCAACGTGCCGAAGTCGATGGCGCAAGTGCCCGCGCGCACGGAGCTGTCTGACACGATCAGCAAGGAGCTGAAGCGGCGCGGCTTCCGCTTCGTCGGCAGCACGATCGTCTATGCGTTCTTGCAAGCGACCGGCGTCGTCGACGATCACTTGGCGGACTGCTTCTGCGCGGGCAGTTGATCTACCCGCGCAGCGCATCCGCTCACGCGTGGCCGTCGTGGCCGCCTGCTGGTGCGTGCGCGCGCTTGGGCCTGCCAAACAGCTTCTCGCGCAAGCCCATGATCATGACGAACAGCGTCGGCACGACGATCTGGTCGACGACGACTGCGCCCAGCATGCCGCCGAGCACCACCGTGCCGATCGAGCGCATGCTCATGGCGCCTGCGCCATGCGCCACGACGAGCGGCAGGATGCCGAGGATGAACGCGAAGCTGGTCATCAGGATTGGACGCAGACGCAGCTTCGACGCGTTGACTGCCGCATCGCGCACCGACTCGCCCGAGTAGTAACGCTCCGCGGCAAACTCGGTGATCATGATCGCGTTCTTGGCTGCGAGGCCAACGAGCATCACGAGGCCGATCTGCGCGTAGGTGTTGAGCGCGATGCCGGTGATCTGGAGCGCCACGAGCGCGCCGAGCACGGCGAACGCGACGGCGAGCAGCACGTTGAACGGCAGCGACCACGACTCGTATTGCGCGGCGAGCAGCAAGAACACGGCGATGAGCGCGAGGCCAAAGATGAGGCCCGCATAGCCGCCGGACTCGATCTCCTGGTACGTCGTGCCGGTCCACTCATAGGTGAACCCGGACGGCAGCGACTCCGCGGCCACTTCTGCGATCGCGCGAATCGCGTCGCCGGAGCTGTAGCCAGCGGCAGGGCTGCCGTTCACCTGGATCGTGTTGAACAGGTTGAAGTGCGTCGCGTTGTCGGTCGCGGTGCCAAGCGACACCTTGGCGATCGCGGACAACGGCACCATGCCGCCCTGCGCGTTGCGCACATGGATGTTGAGGATGTCCTCGACGCCCATGCGCTGCAGCGCGTCGGCTTGCAGCATCACGTTGTAGACCTTGCCGAACAGCGCGAAGTTGTTGACGAAGGACTGGCCGAGGTTCTGTCCGAGCGCCGTGTACACATCGCTCAGCGCCACGCCGAGCATCTGCGTCTTGGTGCGGTCGATGTCGAGGCGCGCCACCGGCACTGCGTCGCTGAACGGCGAGTTGATGCCAGAGAGCTCCTTCTTCTTGGAAGCAGCCGCAACGAACTCGCGCGCCACATCGGCGAACTCGCCAAAGCCGACGCCTTGCGAATCCTCGAGCTGGAGCTGGAAGCCGCCCGCTGCGCCGAGGCCCGCGATCGGCGGCGGCGGCACGGGGAACACGTTGGCTTCAGGGATGTCCCGCAGCTTGGGCATCGCGCGCAGGATGACCGCGCGCGCGTTCTCGGTGCGCGGATCGCGCTCCTCCCACGGCTTGAGCGTGACGATGAGGAACGCGGAGTTGGTCTGCTGCGTGCCGGTGAGGAAGTTGAAGCCCTCGATCTGCACGACGTTGACGACCGCTTCGTCCTCGGCCGCGATCGCGCGCGCCTTCTCACTTACCGCGACCGTGTGCGGCAGCGCGGTGCCAGGCGGCAATTGCACGCCGATGAAGTAGTAGCCCTGGTCTTCGTTGGGGATAAACGCGGTCGGCGTGTTGGCGAGCAACATCACGATCGCTGCGAGCGCCGCGACGAAGAAGCCGAGCACGATGTACCAGCGCACGCCAAACCAGTGGACGATCGCGCCATAGACATCGCGCAACCAATCGAAGAACCGGTTGAAGAGGACGAAGGGCTTGAACGTGGGCGCGCTGTGCGCGGGCTTCAAGAACACCGCCGCGAGCGCCGGCGACAGCGTGAGCGAGTTGATCGTGCTGAGCGCGATGGAGAACGCGATGGTCAGCGCGAACTGGTTGTAGAGCTGGCCCGTGATGCCAGGCATCAACGCCGCGGGAATGAACACCGCGAGCAGCACGAGGCTCGTCGCGACGATCGGTCCCGAGACCTGCTTCATCGCCTTCTCCGCCGCCTCCTTCATGTCGGTGACGCCGTTCTCCAGCTGATGGTGCACGTTCTCGACGACGATGATCGCGTCGTCGACGACGAGGCCGATCGCGAGCACGAGGCCGAGCAGCGTGAGCGAGTTGATCGAGAAGCCGAACGCGGCCATGACCGCGAACGTGCCGACGATCGACACCGGGATCGCGATCATCGGGATCAGCGTCGCGCGCCAATCCTGCAGGAACACGAAGATGACGATGAGCACGAGCAACGCAGCTTCGATCAGCGTCTTGATCAGCTCGTGCAGCGATGCATCGACGAACGTCGTGGAGTCGTATGCGACGTCGCGCTCGATGCCCGGCGGCATCATCGGCGCAAGCCGCTCCAGCTCCGCGCGCACATTCTGCGCGACCTCGAACGCGTTGGCGTCGGGCAACTGGTAGACGCCGATCAGCGCAGCACCCTTGCCGTTGTAGTGCGAGGTGCCGGTGTAGAGATACGACCCCATCTCGGCGCGACCGACGTCGCGCACGCGCACGACGGCGCCAGCGTCGCCAGTGCGCACGACGATGTCGTTGAACTCTTGCTCGCTGACGAGGCGGCCCTTCGTCGTGAGGCTCACGAGGAACGCGGGCTTGTCCGCGCTCGGCTCGGCGCCGATCGAACCGATCGCCGACTGCTTGTTTTGCGATTGGATCGCGCGCGCCACATCGGAGGACGTGAGCCCCATCGCCGCGAGTCGCGCGGGATCGAGCCAAATGCGCATCGAGTATTGCTCGAGGCCAAAGATCGTCACGCTGCCGACGCCCTTCAGGCGCTTCAGCGCAGGCGCCACGGTGATGTCCGCGAGGTTGGTGAGGTAGCGCGAGTCATACGCGCCCTCGGGCGAGCGCAGCGCCGCCACGAGCGTCAGGTTGGACGACTGCTTCGTAACCGTGATGCCGAGTTGCTGCACTTCCTGCGGCAACTGCGAGAACGCCTGCTGCGCGCGGTTTTGCACGTCGACCGCGGCGATGTTGAGGTCGTAGCCGACCTCAAACGTGCACGTGATCACGGACTGCCCGGTGCTCGTCGAGTTCGACGACATGTAGAGCATGCCCTGCACGCCGTTGATCTGCTGCTCGAGCGGGCTCGTGACGGTCTGCGCCACGGTCTCGGCGTCGGCGCCGTTGTAGACCGCGCTGACTTGCACGGTCGGCGGCACGATGGTCGGAAACTGCGCGATCGGCAGCGTGAACATCGTCGCGCCGCCGGCCAGCAGCATGATGAGCGCGATGACCGTCGCGAAGATCGGTCGGTAGATGAAGAAGCGCGACATCGTGGTTCCTTACTTCGCCGCCTGCTCTTCCTTGACCTTGGACCCGGCGCGCAGCTTCTGCGTGCCAGCGACCACCACGCGATCGCCAGCGGCGATGCCTTCGACGATGCCGACGCGCTCTTCTTCGCGGATCGAAGCAACGACGCGCAGGTTCTCGACCGTCTGGTCCTGCTTGACGCGCCACACGTAGAAGTCCGTCTCGCGCGCGACGAGCGCTCGCGTCGGCACCATCACGACGCCGGGGATCTCGCCGAGGTCGAGCTTGACGTTGCAGAACGTGCCCGGCTTGAACGCGTTGCTTGCGTTGTCGAACGTGACGCGCAGCGTGATCGTCGAGGTCTGCGCGTTGACGACGTTGGACGCGAACGTCACGACGCCGGTCGCCTGCAGCGTTTCGACGCCGCCGTAGACGATCGTCGCCTTGACCTCGCCCTGGTCCATGCGCTCCTTGACGAGCGGCCACTCGGTGGCGATCGGACTGAACTCGACCCACATCGGGTTCATCTGCACGAGTTGGTTGAGTTGCACCGTGTAGCCCGGGCCGACCATTTGGCCCTCGGACGCCGCGGCCTTGCCGATCACGCCGTCGCACGGCGCCGTGATGCGGCAGTAGGAGAGGTTGAGCTCCGCGATCTCGACTTGCGCGCGCGCGGCGACCACGGCGGCCTTGGCCGCAGTGAGTTGCGCGTCCGACTGCGAGACCTTGGTCTTCATCTGGTCGAACGACTGCTTCGACACGCCGCCTGCGCTCGCGAGCGGCTCATTGCGCTCGACGTCGCGCTGCGACTGCTCCAGCGCAGCCTGCGCGGCCGGAACCTGCGCTTCGGTCTGCGCAAGCGTTGCACGCGCGGACGACAACTGCGCGACAAACGGCCGCTCGTCGATCGTGAACAGCAGTTCGCCAGCCTTGACCGTCGCGCCGTCCTTTGCGTGCTGCTTCTCCAAGAAGCCTGCGACGCGCGCGCTGATCGCGACCGAGTGCACGCTCTGCGCGATGCCCGGATACGTGCGGATGCGCCGCACGGGCTCGGCGACCGCGACTGCCGTGCGCACCGTGACCTCTGCGGGCGGCGGCGGAACGCTCGGCGCCTTGGCGCACGACGCGAGGACCACTGCCACAGTCAGACCCAATCCCATTGCTTGCAACTTCGCGTTCATCGTGCGTTCTCGCTTTGCGTGCTCTCTGCCGACATTGCGGCCTGGACCGCTTGTTCTTCTGCGTCCCAACCGGCTCCGAGAGCCCGTTGGAGCGCGATGTATCCCTGAACCACTCCGGCGCGCGCTTCGACAGCCGTGCTCTCGGCGCTCAACTTGCCGCGCTGCACGTCGAGCAGCGTCGCATAGTCGATGACGCCCGCGTCATACTGCTGCTGCGCGAGCGCCAACGCCGCTTCGGAACTTGCCAACGCAGAATCCGACCGACGGCGCGTTTCGCGCGCATGCACGAAGTCGCTCGCGCACGCGCTGACATCGCCGACCGCCGAGATCACGGCGCCGCGATACTGGGCGAGCGCGGCCTCTGCCTCGGCGCGCTTTTGATTGACGGTCGCGTCGATGCGGCCGCCAGTAAAGAGCGGCAGATAGAGCGATGGTCCGATCGAGTATGCCCGGTTGCCAAGGTCTGCGAGGCCATCCGTGCCCGTGGTCGCAATATAGAAATTGCCCGAGATCGTGAGCTTGGGATAGCGATATGCCTCGGCTGCGCCGATCGCCGCGGTCGCTGCCGCGAGGCGCTGCTGCGCGGAGCGAACGTCTGGCCGACGCTGCAGCAGTTCTTCGGGCAATCCAATGCCCGCGACATCGGGCGACTTGGGCATCGCCTTCTTTTCTGCCAGCATCGGCGCGAACTCCGATGGGCTGCCGCCGCACAGCACCGCAATCGTCGCGATCGTCGATGCGATCCCTGCGTCGATCTGCGGCACTTGGGCGTCTGCGCCGTCGTATTCGGCCTTTGCGCGCGACAGGTCGAGCGCATTGGTGGTGCCCGCTTCATAGCGAGCGCGCGTCAACTCGAGCGTCGTCGCCAACGCTTCACAGTTGGCGATCAGCGATGCGCGCTGCTCCTGCAGCATGCGCAATTGCACATAGGAGGCCGCGACCTGCGTGCGCACCGAGACGAGGGCATCGCGCAATTGCTCGACGGTCGATTCTGCCGACGCGGCAGCAGCTTCGACTTGGCGACGGACCCCGCCCCAAAGGTCGATTTCCCATGACGACATGCCGACGCCATAGGCGTAGCTGTTGTATGGATCGAGCACGACTCCATTGGCTGCGAGCAACGAGATATTGGTCAGCGTGCGCGTGTATTGGGCGCCTGCGCCGACCGTCGGCCACAACTGAGCCTCGCTCACGCCAACCGCGGCATAGGCAGCGCGCACATTGGCCGCGGCGGCAGCGAGCGACTGATTGGCCGCGTCCGCGCGCTCGATGAGCGTGTTGAGCAGCGGATCCCCCAGCGACGTCCACCACCGCGGCAGAGGCTGCTGATCGGCGGTCACGCCGTCGCCGAGCGGCCCCTTGGACACGGCATCGCTCGGCGGCGCTTTCGTGTCGGGCGGCGCATCCGGGCCAACGCGGCAGGCCGCAAGGCTGAGCAGAACGGCGAATGAGCAGAAGCCCGCGCGCGCAGAGCAGCCGTTCGCCATGGGGTGGATTGGGTTCGATCGCTCGGGACGGAGCATCGAGTCATCCTAGAGCCGCGACTTCGAACTTCGACCCTGCGAAATCGTGCGCATCCTGATGCTTGTCGCAGCGCGGTCGCGCGAGCACCATCCGTCGATGCGCAGCGCGTCATCCGTTCTCCTCGCCCTCCTCCTCTCGCTCCCGTTCGCAGCCTGCGCCGGCAGCCAACGCGCGCGCGACGTGGACCTCGCTAGCAAGGAAGCGCCCCGCATCCTCACGCAGGGTCTCGAGATGGTCCGCACCGATAGCTCCGACCAAGCGCTCTACATCTACCGCTCCAAGGAGACGCCCAAGGTCCGCTACACGAAGCTGCTGCTCGAGCCAGTGTTGATCGCGAAGGAAGGCGAACTCGACCAGCAAGAACTGACCAACTACCAAGCGCTCGCGGACAACGCATACCAACTCGTGAAGCAGGCGTTGGCCCAGGACTTCGAGATCGTCACGCAGCCGTCGGTCGACACGTTTCGCATGCAGATCGCAGTCCTCGACGCCCAGCCCGCATCGACCGTTCGCAGGCTTCTTGCGTCGGCGAGCCCGGTCGGCGTCGGCATGTCGCTCGCGCGTTACGTCGCGACGGGCAAGCCCACTGCCGTTGGCGAGATCACCATCGAGATCTTGATGACGGACTCCACCACCGGCTCGGTCCTCGGCGCGGGCATTGACCGTCGCGTCGGCACGCAGAACGTCCGCGAAGCGATCGACGTGTGGCACACCGCCAACGACGCGCTGGCCAAGTGGGCCACGCGCCTGCGTGAGCAACTGCGACTCTTGCGGCAACAGCGCAAGGACTGAGAACGGATGGCCGCCCCTGCGCCGAAGCTCGTCGCCATCTGCCTGCGCCCCGGCGCGCGCATTCCGCCGGTTCGCGTCGAACGCGCCACTGCGGTCACGGACACGGGGCTCGAAGGCGACCACGCGCAAGGCGGCAAACGGCAAGTGACTTTGCTCTCGCTTGAGGGCTGGCGCGCAGCGTGCGCTGAGTTTGGCCGCGATCTCGATCCCGCAACGCGCAGAGCCAACCTCATCGTCGAAGGCCTCGACCTCGCCAACGCAATCGGCGGCGTGGTCACGATCGGCGACGTGGTGATCGACGTGCTCGGCGAGACGCGGCCGTGCGAGTTGATGGATGACGGCGGCAGGCTTGGCCTTCAGCAGGCGCTGCGTTCGCAGAAGCGGGGCGGCGTCTACGGCAAGATCCGGTCTGGCGGCGAGCTGCGCGTCGGCATGGAATGTCGATTGGCTCCGAAAGCGCCCAACTGAGGCGCATCGACTCCTCCATGTCCGACACTCCGATCCCGCTCGACCGCGACCAACTGCGCATCGTGCGCTTGGCCGCGCAGGGCATGTGCCCCACGGCTGGCGTTCCGCCGATGCAACTCGTCGAGCGCACCGGTTGGTTGCGCACGCTCGGAGGCGCGGATGCGTATCTCGCGCTGCACGCGCGCCAACGCATGTTGCCGCGAGCGCTGATCGACGACGTGGTTTCGCGCGGCGACTTGCGCGTCGTGCCGTCGGTGCGAGGCTGCATCTACCTCGTGCCCAAGTGCGACGCGGATCTCTGTCTCTGCATCGCTGAGTCGCAGTCGCGAACGCGCGCTGAACGCGAGCACGCAAAGGCCGGGATCAAGCAGGGCGAGATCGAGGACGTGGGCCAAGCCGCCTGGGAAGCGCTCGCGAAGTCGGGGCCCATGACCACCGACGCGCTGCGTCGCGCATTGCCCGAAGGCGCCATTCGCAGCCTCGGCGACGCGGGCAAGAAGGTCGGCATCAGC
>JBEELK010000173.1:0-11434 GCA_041168165.1 Planctomycetota bacterium
GCAGATCTGCTTCCGCGACGAAAGCGCCGATGCGACGACGGGCCCGATGCTGCAAGGCGCTGGGCTCGAACTCGATCCCGACGTGCTCGACACGTGGTTCAGTTCGGCGTTGTGGCCGCACAGCACGCTGGGTTGGCCGCACCCCGAGACCGCGAAGATCGACGCGGGCCAGGCTTCGCTCGGCGGCAAGGACGGGCACAAGAACGCGCTCGACTACTGGTATCCGGGCAGCTGCCTCGTGACCGGCCGCGACATCATCACGCTGTGGGTCGCGCGCATGGTGATCACGGGGCTCTACAACCTCGGCGACGTGCCGTTCTCGTCGGTGTTCTTGCACGCGACGATCCTCGACGGCAAGGGCGAGCGCATGTCGAAGAGCAAGGGCAACGGCATCGACCCGCTCGACATCATCTCGCGCTACGGCGCCGACGCGCTGCGCTACGTCGTGTGCGAGTTGCAGACCGGCACGCAAGACATCCGCCTGCCAGTGCAGGCGATCTCGCCGTTCACGAAGGAAGGCGAACCCGAGCGTTTGATCGATCTCGCGACGGCGAAGCCTGGCCCCTACCTCGGCACGTTCCTCGATCCGGTGACGAAGCAGCCGATGGACCTCATCGGCCAGTATGCAAAGGAAGGGCTCACGCCAGCGAAGGCGACGAGCGATCGCTTCGGAGTCGGCGCCAACTTCTGCAACAAGCTGTTCAATGCGGCGCGCTTCGCGTTCTTGAACCTCGAGGGCTCGACCTTCGTGGCGCGCAAGGCGGCGGACCTGCCGCTCGAGGATCGCTGGATCCTGTCGCGCTTGGCGAAGGCGCGCGCAGCGGTGCATGGCTCGCTATCGGACTACAACCCCGCCGCCGCGATCTCGGCGGCGCGCGAGTTCTTCTGGGGCGAACTGTGCGATTGGTATCTGGAACTGATCAAGCCGCGCTTCCGCCCCGAGACCGACGCCAACGAGCGCGCGATCGCGCAACAGACGCTCGCGTTCGTGCTCGACCAGACGCTGCGGTTGCTGCACCCGTTCGTGCCGTTCTTGACCGAGACGCTGTGGGAGAGCCTTCGCTCGCTGGCAAAGGTGCGCGGCATCGAAGCGCCGCTCGCCGACAGCGAACTGATCGTCCACGCGAAGTGGCCCGATGCGGGCACGGCGCGGATCGACGCGGAGGCTGAGGCAGCGGTCGCAGCAGTGCAGCAATGGTGCGCAGCGATTCGCGAAGCGCGCGCGTCCTACCAAGTCGTGCCGAGGGCGCGCATCGGAGTTCGCATCCAAGCCACGGGCGCATTGGCGACGCTGCTGCAGCGCGGACAGGCATTGCTCGCGCACATGGCCGGAGCCGAGTCCGTTGCGATCGGAGCCGATCAGCAGCCGACGAAGGACAGTGCCACGGTCGTGATCGGCGAGGGCAAGGCGTACTTGCTCGGCGTCGTCGACCTCGACAAGGAGCGCGACAAGCTCGGCAAGCAGGCGGACAAGCTGCGGCAGCAGATCCAGTCGATGGAACAGAAGCTCGGCAACGAGGGCTTCCGCGCGAAGGCGCCGCCGCAAGTGATCGCGCAGCAGGAAGAGAGCCTCGCGGCGATGCGGCAACAGGTCGCGGGCATCGAGCAGCGACTGCGCGAGCTGTGATCGCGACGCGCGCCGAGGCCATCGTCTAGGCGCGCGGAACTGACGCTGCTCCGCAATCTGCGCAGTCGCGGCGAGGATGAGACAAGGGGTGGGCTGGCGAGGCTGATCGACGTAGCTATCCTCACCTGTCCAGCATTGGACAAGGGCGCGCAGCCCCGCGCGCCTTTGCTCACCCCATACTCATGACCCTGATGCGCCACGTCCTCGCGCTCGGCGTCCTGTCCGCATCGCTGTGCGCGCAGGCCGTCGAGATCTCGTCCCTCACCATCGTGTCGACGCGCGTCGACGCAGACCGGCTCAACAACGGCGCGGCAGGCGCCACGACGCTGCAAGCGATCCGCGCGGCAGGCGCGCCGTATGTCGCGCAGATCAGCGCGTTCACGCTGACGCCGAACACCGCGGCACAGGGCTACTACAACTGGAACATCGAAGGCGGCAACGGCATCGGCCTCAGCCCCACGACGAACCAATTGTCGACGATTCCGCCGGCTTCGTTCTTCAACGCATTCGATCTGACGATCGACTTCGAATTGGAGACGACCGAGTTCGGCTTCTCGGTCGGCGATTGGAGCGGCGGCATGAACCTCGAGTTCCGCCGCGCGGCTGACAACTCGCTCGTCGCCACGCACCGCACCTCGCTGTTCACGACGGTCGCAACCAAGTTCTTCCAGACCGCCGTCGAGTTCGATCGCGTGGTGATCAAGGCCGACAGCGAAACCGCAAACTGGGTGCTGACGGACCTCCACGTGCCGTCGTCGGAGCCTTGGATCGCGTTTGGCCAAGGCTGCAGCGGCGCATCGGGCTTCCCGACGCTCGGAGTCGTCAGCGCGCCCACGCTCGGGGACCCGTTCTCGTTGTCCCTCAGCAACATGGATCCGCTCGGCGGCTTCTACATCATGTGCATCGGGTCCTCGACCGTGACGGATCCGCAACTGGGCTCGTTGCCCATCGACCTCGCGCCACTCGGCGCCCCTGGTTGCCAGATCCTGTCGTCGGTCGAAGTGACGCAGTTCGGCTTCCACACGAATGGCGCCGCGCAGTTCAACATCACGGTTCCCAACAACCAAGCGCTGCTGGGTCGACAAGTGACGAACCAAGCGTTCTGCAACGACGCAAGCAACCCGCTGGGCCTCATCGCCACCAACGCGGGCATCGGCATCGTCAATCTCTGATCCGATCGCGCGCGCCGCGACGATTGGGCGCGCATTGTTCGAGCACGACGCAATGCCCGAACTCCCCGAGGTCGAAACGGTCCGACGCGGCGCCGAGCCGCTGCTGCAAGGCAAGCGGCTTGTGCGCGTCGAACTGCGGCGCGACGACCTTCGCTGGCCGATCCCTGTCGACAGCATTCGCGGGCTCGAAGGCCGCGAATGCACGACGATCGAACGACGATCGAAGTATCTGCTGATGCGCTTCGATGGGACTCGGTCGCCCATCGCGATCATCCACCTCGGCATGAGTGGGCGCATGCTCGTCGACGTGACGACAGCGCGCGACGCGCGGCCCGAATGGCGCCTCCATGAGCACTGGCGCATGGACTTCGGCGATCGCCTCGTGCGATTCATCGACCCGCGCCGCTTTGGCATGCTCGACTACAGCGCTGCCGAGGAGCTTGAGCATCACAAGCTGATCAGAGTCCTCGGACGCGAACCGCTCGAACCAGGCTTCGATGGCGCGTTCTTGCAGTCGATCCGCCGCGGCAAGAAGGCGAGCATCAAGTCGATGCTGATGGACGGACGCCTGATCGTCGGCGTCGGCAACATCTACGCGAGCGAAGCGTGTTGGCGCGCGAAGGTGCGGCCTCGGCGCGCCGCCGCGTCGCTCAAGCCCGCGGAATGCGACGCGCTGTGCGACAGCGTGCGAACCGTGCTGCAGAGCGCGATCGACGCCGGCGGAACCTCGTTCCGCGACTACGTCGGTGTCGGCGAGGAGCAGGGCTACTTCGCTCGCGAACTCGCGGTCTACGAGCGCGAAGGGCTTCCTTGCCGCCGCTGCAAAGCGAAGGTCCGTCGCACGACGGACCAAGGACGCAGCACCTACTGGTGCGCTGGCTGCCAGCGCTGACTCAGCAACGGCACTTCGCGAATCACATGTCGATGTGGATGAACCACAACAGGCGCAGCGTGTCGCCGCGCGGCGAGCTGTCGTAGCGGATCAGGCTCAGCAACGCGCGGAACACGTCGCGCGTCTCGGACTGACGGCCGGGCGAGTCGCTGACGTAGGTCGACTTGCTGCTCGCAAGGATGCCGAGCGGGCCCGTCGTCCAGCACGACTTCGGCACGCCTTGCTCGCGGTAGTAGACGAACGGCACCCAGATCTTCTTGGTCGCGGTGTAGTCGCGCAGCTCGATGGTCGCACCAAAAGGCTCCGCCGCACCACGCCGCACGGACATCGTCACCGAACCACCTGCGCGGCCGCGCTCGTGAACCGCGCTCGCGAGCTGGCTTGCAGGAGGCGTCGGCGAACCGTCGAAGGACTCGACGAGGTCGCCACAGCGGAAGCCCGCGAGCCACGCCGGCGAGCCGACTTCGACCGATGCGATGAGCACGCCGTTCTTGCCTTCGCCGAGCATGCGATCGCTCCACTGCACGGGGATCGATCGCAGCACGAGGCCCGCGTAGGGATGCTGGCTGGGGACGCTTTCGAGCGGGATCAACTGCTTCTGCGTCTCGCGCTCGCGCCGCGCCTTGGGCGTCAGTTGCAGATCCATCTCCTCCTGTCCGCGCAGCACGCGCACGGCGACTGGCGAATCGAGCTTCAAGCGAGCCTCGGCACCGGGCAGTTGATCGCCGTAGACGATCTTCTGGTCGGCGATCGCCAACACGACGTCGCCGATGACGATGCCCGCCTCCATCGCGGCAGACTGCGCAGCCGTTCCGGTGACGAGCAGCCCGCGATAGGGCTCAACGCCGCGGCGCTCGGCAGCCTGGCGATCGAGATCCTTGACCTGCAACCCGAGCGACGCGCGCTCGCGGTCCGTCTCGGTCACGACTTCCATCGTGGCTTCGAGCCGCGCCTCGACGACGAAGGTCTCCGTCACGCCGTTGCCGCGATCGACGCGCGCAACTTCAAACCGCTCTTCCGGAATGCGCACCTCGTAGCTGTAGCTGGTGCACGCGACGGTCGACAGCAAACAGGCAGACAGCGCAGCGGCGCGGCCGCGCGAACTCGAACAAAACATCACTTGGGTTCTCCTCTGCGTTGACGGATCCAGAATGCGAACAGCGCGCAAGCCAGCAAGCCAAACGACACGTAGTCGATCCAGTCAGCGATGCGTTCAACCCGCCGACCTTGGCCCTGAATGCGCTGAGCGAAGTGTGTGAACGCAGGCTCGATAGCGTCGGCCGGCACGTCGACGTCGCCGGCTGACGCGATGAGAAATGCCATGCGCTCGCGGATCGACGCTTCGGCCCGCGGCGTGAGTATTTTGACGAGCAGAGCGATCGCGGCATCTCGCCCGTCGCCATCGCGCACCGCAAGGCCGATCGGCAGCGCGTACGAAAGCGGCCGCTTCTGCATCGGCGCCGAACGCGGATCCGCGGCGGCAATCGACGTCGGCAGCACCGCGAGCATCGACGGCTCTGCCACGAGGCGGCGCAACATGCTCTCGTAGTCCACAGCAAAGGCTCCGATCCGCGCGTCCATCGCCGTCCAGACGCCATAGACCGCCGACTCGCCGCCGCCCTTCTGCATCGTCTCGTGCATCGCAAGCAGCCAAGGGCCGCGGTCCGCGACGGGATCGACGATGCACATCCGATCCCCGACGGCGTAGGCGAGCGCAAGGGACTCCCACGACGACGCGGGCGAGCCAGATGGCGCGATCACGTCGATGGCGCCGCACGCGACGTAGCTCATGCTCCAAGGCAAAGCAGCGCGGCCATCGCGACTCATGCGCAACGTCGGCGCGATGCCAGACACCGCGCCGAGGTCTGCACAGACGGTACGTCGCTGCGCGGCGAGCAGCGTCGGGCCGCTTGCGATCAGCAACGTGGCGCGTTGCGCATCCCCCGCAGCGAGTTCTCGTTCTTCTACGACGCGGAACGTGACTGCATCGCCATCAGCGACCTGCGCCGCGTCACGAATCGCATCGGCGAGCGCGTTGCCAAGCGGCGACGGAAGAGCGATGCGCACTTCCTGGGCTGCGATGGACGCGCATGCGATCGCAACTGTTAGGCAAGCGGCAAGCGTGCGCGCGTTCATGCGCGACCCTCCTTCACGAACGTCCGGATCAGCGCGTAGGACACAGCTTGGCATGCGACTGCGGCATAGATCGCAGTGCGATACCAACCATCGCCAGAGCTTGGCGCAGCAAGCGAGAACAGATAGACGCCGAACTGCATCGCGAAGGAACGCAGCCCCATCAACGTCGCGAGTTGGTAGCTCGGCACGAGTCCCGACGTTAGCGCCTGCAGCGGTCCCGTGCGCGCTGACGCGATCGCGGCGACCCCAAGCCCGAGCGGAGCCAGCATCGCCATCGACGTTGCGCGCGTGATGCCGAGCAAACAACCGATCAGCAACGCAGAACTGAGCAGCACGAAGTTGCACTTGCCGATGCGATCCGCGACGCGGCCAAACGCGAGGCTGCCGGCAGCGGAGCACAGCCCGAGCAGGATCCACACTTGCCCTTGCTCAGCCTTCGGCACGATGCCTTCCTGGTCGAGCCACAGCCCGCTCAGCAACACGACGGGGATGAATGAGCCGTTGTGCAACATCGTCGCGACCAAGGCCGCGGACACGGGACCGCTGCGGATCACGTCGCGCGGGTCGACCCATTCGCTGCGACGCCCGCGCTCGGGCACGTTGCGCCACGCGAGGAACGCACCGAGCAAGCCGATGGCGAGTTGCGCCCAGAAGATCGAGGACCACGAGCCATTTGCGCCAAGCCACGTCGCAAGCGGCAATCCGAGCGGCAGCGCGAGGAACATGCCCGCGGTGAACGCGCCCATCGCGGCGCTGCGCCGTTCGTAGGGCACGACGACCGCCGCCAGCGCCGACGCGCTCGCATACGCAGCACCGACCGCAGCGCCGGACAGCGCGCGGCCAAAGAGCATCCACGAGTAGCTGCTCGCAAACGCCTGCAGCGCGCTGGACGCCGCAAACGCGATCATGCCGATCACCAGCAAACGCTTGCGGCCGACCCGATCCGCGATGGGCCCCGCGACGAGCGCAGCGAGCGCGGAGCACAACGCTGCGGCTCCAAGCAACGTCGACTCGGCGTCATCTCCCGGCGTGAGTTCGTCCGGCAAGAAGGGCAGCACGGCCCCCAACACGAGCATGTTGAGGTTGAGCGCAAATGCGGCGATCGCAAGCGCGAGGATGGCGAGCCGCTCCTGGGCGCGCGGAATCTCCGCGTCGATCGCGGCGGCGGTGCGGTCGTTGGGCTGCAAGGGGCCGGCATCATGGCGACATCGCGCACGCCGGAAAACACCTGCCCCGACCCGTCGCAACGCAGGTAGACTGCTGCCCCGTTCTGTTATGGAGGTCCGTTGAAGATCGCGATTCTTGGCGGAGGCATCTCTGGCACCGCCCTAGCCCACATGCTCGCCAAGGATGGGCACCGCGTGACGGTGCTCGAGGCCGCGTCGCGCCCAGGCGGGCTGTGCCGCAGCCGCAAGTATGGCGAGTTCACATTCGACGAAGCCGGCGGCCACATCCTGTTCAGCAAGGACAAGAAGGCGCTGCAGTGGCAACTCGATCGTTGCGGCGGCGACGATGGGACGGTGCGCGTCGAGCGCAACACCAAGATCCGCTGGCACGACCGCTGGGTGCCCTACCCGTTCGAGAACGGCGTCGGCCACCTGACGCCGGAAGCGATCCTGGAGTGCATGAAGGGCTACATCGAGGCGCTGGTCGAGCGGCGCGTCGGCAAGCCCTGCCCGGACAACTTCCGCGACTGGATCGATTGGCGCATGGGCGAAGGCTTCGCGCGCCATTTCATGGTCCCCTACAACGAGAAGATCTGGAAGTGCGACCTGCGCCAGATGGCAAGCAGTTGGGTCGCGGGCCGCGTGCCGGAAGCCCCCATCGAAGATGTGCTCCGGGCCGCGCTCGGCCAATCGACAGAGGGCTACACCCATCAATCCGTGTTCTGGTTTCCCAAGCACGGCGGCTTCGAGACCGTCGTCAAGGGCACGGTCGATGGCGGCGGCTTCGACGTCCAGTGCAACGCGCGCGTGCGCGATGTCCGCAAGGATGGATCGAAGTTCAAGGTCGATGGCGAGAGCTTCGACCTCGTCATCAACACGGTCCCACTGCCGCAGATCGAAGCCGCGATCGCCGAGATCCCCGGCGAGATCCGCGCGGACATCCGAGCACTCGTCCCAATCTCGTTGACCAACGTGATGATCGGCGTGAAGCTCGACGAGCCGCTGCCGCCGCTGTCGTGGGTCTACCTGCCGTTCGCGGACCAGGGCCCAACCAACCGCGTCACCTACTACAGCAACTACTCGCCGCACAACGCACCCAAGGGCCACGGCTCGTTCCTTGCCGAGGTCACCTATCGCGGCAAGTGCACGCCCGACAAGGAGTGGATGGACGGCATGCTGAACGGGCTGCAGCGAGCCGGCATCCTACGACGCGAGCAGGTCGTGCTCGCCGAGTGGTGCGACAACACGTTCGCCTACATCGACCAGAACCACGACTTTGCGGCCCGCGTTGCGCGGGTGCGGAACTGGTTCGACCAGTCGGGCTACATCACGTTCGGCCGGTTTGGTCGGTACGAGTACCACAACAGCGACCAGTGCGTCGCGCGCGCGATGGAAGTCCACGCGCACATCCGCGACATCGCGGCGACTGGCAGCCCCGCCCGCCCGACCTTCCGCTGATCGAGCGCTGCGGGCTGGCTGGCGGCCCGCAGAAAAAACTGAGGGGCAAGGGAACCCCCGGGCTAGATGCCGCCGTCTCAAGGACGCGTGCCGAACCCATGCCGTTCGGCGACCGCTCTTTGCCTGTCCTTGGACTCCTGTCGGGTCGCCGGTTGCCGTTGGTGCCGCGAATCAGAGGGGTCTGTTCCAGGGTGCATAGCCCAGGTGCCTGTGGTCGGTCAGCGAGTCGATCAGGTGCTGGCAGCCCGGCGAGGTTCGAGGACAGGCAAATCATCCCTGCGGTGCGCGGCGTGCGAGCCCGCGCCATCTCCCAGCGGAGCGTGCTCAACCATGCGGGCGCGCTCCGCTCCTTTTTTGTCGCGGCCGATGCGTCTCGCTCCGAGCCTCGGCGTCGCGCCATGCCGCCGGCGGTTGGGAGTGCCCGCTCGCGAGCCGCTAAGGATTCTGGGCGCGCAGGGTTACGGCATCGCCAGTCGGGGTTAGTTTTCTCCGCGCAGCAATCTGCCGAGCTGCGGACGCCCGACTCCTGGCTGCATGCACCCACCCGCGAGGACCAAGTTGTTCGCCACCGCGAAAATCGGCTGTGAGGTTGGCGCATGAGCGATTCCCCACTGAGGGTGGC
Organism: Planctomycetota bacterium; assembly: GCA_041168165.1. Lineage (GTDB taxonomy): Bacteria > Planctomycetota > UBA1135 > UBA1135 > UBA2386 > SXPK01. The sequence continues at coordinate 9,074 of JBEELK010000173.1, forward strand.
GTCGGATCGGGAGCGCCGGGAAGAGATCCAACGAGCCTGGGCCGAGCGCGGCTTCTCGTGTGAGCTCTGGGTCGATCCGCCCGAGACCATCTGGGAAGACTTCGTGCACGACACCGACGAGCTCGTGCTGCTGCTCGACGGGCAAGTGACCATCGAGATCGCGGGCCGGATCCTGCGGCTCGATGCCGGCAAGGAAGTCATGCTGCCAGCCGGCGTGCGCCACACGGTCCGCAACGTCGGCGGCACGTCTGCCCGTTGGCTCTACGGCTACCGACTGCCCGGCCTCACGGCCTGAGTGAAGGCCCGGCCTCACGGCCTGAGTGGAAGCGAGCGCATCACGGCCTGAGCGAGCCTGGCCTCGCTCGACGCATCAAGCGTCGGACATCGTGTAGATGCCTTGCTGGCCTGGCGTCTCCTCGACGCTGACGCGCAGTTCGATCACCTGCAGGTGCGGCCATTCCACGCGCATGCGCGCGCGCAGTTCGCGTGCAAACCAAGTCGCGAGGTTCTCTGCGCTGCTGTTGCCGATCGGCAGCACGATGACCTCCTCCTTGGGGATCAGGTAGCGCCGCTCGAGATAGCGGATCTCCATCTGTCCACCATCGACTGGCTTGGCCGTGAGCACGGGATGCAGGCCAGGGATCAGGAGATGCTCATCGAGTTCGTCGCAGATGCGGCGAACCATGGGCTTGATCTCTTTGAAGTTGACGACGAGGCCGTGCTTGTCGAGTTCGGTCTCCAACGTCACGGTCACCTTGTAGTTGTGGCCGTGCAGCCGCTCTGCGCTCCCGTCCGGGAAGATCAAGAAGTGCGCAGCGCTGAACTTGAGGTAGTCCTTCTCGATGAAGATGGACCACCGCTCGCGCGGGTGGGAAGTCATGTTGGATGGTCTCGCTTGAAATGAAGCGGGCGGCGTAAACACGCCGCCCGCCATCGGACTGGAATGGCGTATCTACGCCGCCCGCCATCGGTCCGCTACGCGATCACTTCGCGTATTCTTCGAGCACCTTGCCCGCGATGTTCGGCGGCACCGGCTCGTAGTTCGCGGGTTCCATCGAGTAGTGCCCGCGGCCCTGCGTCATCGAACGCAGCGACGTTGAGTACTGGAACATTTCGGCGAGCGGCACCTTGCCGGTGACGGCCGAGATGCCGCCTGGCTTCGACGTCATCTCTTCGATGATGCCGCGACGCGACGACAGGTCGCCGATCACGTCACCCGTGCGGTCCTCGGGGCACTCGACTTCGATCTTCATGATCGGCTCGAGGAGCTGCGAGTTGTTCTCGGCCGCGAGGCGGAAGGCGAGGATGCCCGCCGATTCGAACGCCATCGCCGACGAGTCGACGTCGTGCGACTGACCATCGTAGAGCTCCGCCTTGACCTTCACGTACGGGAAGCCCTGACGGCCGCCGCCCGTGACGGCTGCGTGGATGCCCGTCTCGACCGCGGGGATGTATTCGCGCGGCACCGAGCCGCCCTTCACCGCGTCGACAAACTCCAGGTCCTCGACCGAGTCGTCCGTCGAGAAGCGCACGCGCGCCACGGCGAACTGACCCGAGCCACCCGACTGCTTGATGTGACGCGCTTCGACGTCCTTCGGGCCCGCGAGCGTCATCTTGTAGGCAACCTTCGGCTTTCCGACCGTCACCTGGATCTTGTAGTCATTCATGATCATGTTGCACTTCACCTCGAGGTGAAGCTCACCCATGCCACTGATGACCGTCTGGCCGGTCTGCTCGTCGGTGCGCGCCTTGAACGTCGGGTCTTCGCGGACGAGCTTGCCGATGACTTGCGACAGCTTGTCGCGGTCCGCGCCAGCCTTCGGCTCGATGGCCATGCTGATCACGGTGTCCGGGAAGTTCATCGCCTCGTAGACGATCGGCATTTCCTTGGTGCTGAGCGTGTCGCCCGTGATCGCATCCTTGATGCCAACCGCAGCGACAATGTCACCCGCGCGCGCCGACTCGATTGGTTCACGCTGGTTGGCGTGCATGCGCATCAGACGGCCAATGCGCTCGTACTTGCGCGTGCGGCCGTTGTAGTACTTCTCGCCCTGCGACATGGTGCCGCTGTAGATGCGCAAGAACGTGAGATCGCCGTTGGGATCGCTGATCGTCTTGAAGACGAGGCAACCAAACGGCTGATCCGGCAGCAGTTCCCAGACGATCTTGCTGTCGTCATCCGGGTTGCGACCTTCGATCGGCGGAACATCGAGCGGGCTCGGCAGGAAATCGACGACTGCGTCGAGGACTTGCTGGACGCCCTTGTCCTTGAACGCCGAACCGCAGAACACCGGCGTGCAGCCGAGGCTCAAGCAGCCCTTGCGGATCGCGATCATGATCTCTTCGTTCGTGACCGGCTGG
>JBEELK010000174.1:0-3501 GCA_041168165.1 Planctomycetota bacterium
GCCGGCGGTCATGCCATGGCGCAGCGGGATGCGATGCCAGCCGACGAACGACTCTCCGTCCTTGTCGAGCAGCGGCCCCGCGATGTCCTTGCCGCCGATTGGATTGGGGCGGTCGAGCACGACGAAGGCGATGCCGTGCTCGGCTGCTGCCTCGAGGCAGTTCCCCATCGTCGAGACGTAGGTGTAGAAGCGACAGCCGATGTCCTGGATGTCGAACACGAGCGCGTCGATGCCCTTCAGCATCTCCTTGCTCGGCTTCCTCGTCTCGCCGTAGAGCGACCAGATCGGCAGGCCGGTCGCCTCGTCCGTGCCGTGTGCGATGCCTTCGCGATCGAGTTTCCCTTGGAGTCCGTGCTCCGGCGAGAAGATCGCCATCACCTGCACGCCTTCGAGGCTGCGCAGAACGTCGATGGTGCGGCGGCCGTCGCGCGCGAGTCCGGTGTGGTTGGTGATCACACCGACGTGCTTGCCCTTCAGTTGCTTTGCGCCATCGCGCGCGAGCGCGTCGATGCCGCAGAGCACGGGCTGTTGCGCCGCGAGGAACGCCTGGAAGCAGGCTGTGAGCAGGCAGAGGGCGATGCGTTTCATGCGCGGCGGGGCACTACGTAGGAAGCGATGAGGCCAGCGCAGAACGTGGTCGCGCTGCCGACGAGGCCATACCAAGGCCACGCGAGTGTCGATGGCTCGGCGAGCCCAAGAGGCAATCCAAACTTGAGCGAGCAGTCGACCGCGAGGCCGCAGGCGAGGCCGAACAGCGCGTGGCTTTGGCCTGCGCGCACCGTCGCAATGCCGAGCGCGTAGACGCCGAGCAGGATGCCGGTGGTGAACGACGCGATGCCGAGCACTTGGCCCACGATCGCGCCGCCGCCGAGGCCGCTGCACCCGACCGCAACTTGGAGCGCGCCGAACAGCAACGTCGCACCCTTCGCGTAGGCGAGCCCAGAAGGATGGTCTGCGGTGCGACCCTGCATCGGCAGCACGATGTCGTTGACGAGCGCGCTCGCCGACGAGTTGAGCGAGCTGCTGAGCGTCGACATCGCCGCCGAGAACACGGCGCCGAGCACGATGCCGAGCACGCCCGTTGGCGTGTGCTTGACGATGAAGTCGAGGAAGACCTCGTCGCTCTTCGTGAACGGCTCCGCGGGCGGGTGCTGCGCATAGAACGCGGCGAGCCCCATGCCGAGCACGAGGAAGAACGCGAACTGCAGCAGCACGACGATGCCCGAGGTCGACAGCGCGAGCGCCGCTTCGCGCTGCGACTTTGCCGCGAGGTAACGCTGCACGATCAGTTGGTCGACGCCGTGGCTGCCAAACGACAGCACCGCGCCGCCGAGCAGGCCGGCCCAGAACGTGTATTCGTTGTCGAGCGCGAACGAGAAGTCGAACATGCGCGAGCGGTCCGGCTTCTGCATCTCGGCGATCAGCGTGTCTGTGCCCTCAGGCAAACCTTGCAGCACGACGAGGAGCGCGATGCCGGCGCCCGCCATGTAGACCACGAACTGGATCACGTCGGTCCACACGACGGCCTTCATGCCGCCGAAGTAGGTGTAGACGAGCGTGACGAGGCCCATTCCGACCACTGCCTCAGGCAGGGTCAGCGGCAGCAGTGCTTTGAGCACGAGCGCCGTGAGGAACAGGCGAAGCCCATCCGCGAGCGTGCGCGTGACGAGGAACAGAAGGCTCGCGATCTTGCGCACCGCGCCGCCAAAGCGAACGGACAGCACCTGGTAGGCCGTCATCACTTCGCCGCGGAAGTAGAGCGGCAGCAGGATGCGCACCACCGCGGCGCGGCCGATCAGGTAGCCCAGCGGCAACTGCAGGAAGCGGAAGTCGCCGGTCGTGCCCGGAAGCCCGCCGCCGTAGGCGATGCCCGGAGTCGACAGGAACGTCACGGTGCTCGTCTCGGTCGCAACGATCGACAGCAGCAAAGCCCACCACGGCAGGTCGCGCGCGCCGAGCAGGTAGTCCTTCGCGCCCTGCGTGCCGCGGCCGACCCATAAGCCGACTGCGACCATCAGGACGAGGTATGCGATGAGGATCGCGAGGTCGAGGAAGCCGATGGTCACGCGCGTTCTATACTCGCGCCCTCACCGATGACCAAGATCGACCTCGACCGCATCCCGACGGAGCAACGGAACCCGCGCACGCTCGAACTTGATGCGATGCCGACTCTGGAACTGCTCACCGTCATGAACGACGAAGACCGCACGTGTGCGCTTGCGGTCCAGCAGGCGTTGCCGCAGATCGCAGCCGCGGTCGATGCGATTGCGGCGCGCATGAAGCAGGGCGGTCGGTTGCTCTACTTCGGCGCTGGCACCTCCGGGCGCCTTGGCGTGCTCGACGCGGTCGAGTGCGAGCCCACGTTCTCGTCCAAGCCCGGCGAAGTGGTCGGCGTGATCGCTGGCGGATTGGGCGCGATGATGCGCGCGGTTGAGGGCGCGGAGGACGACGTCGGGCTAGGCAAGAAGGACGTGCAGGAACAGGCGGTCACGGCGCGCGACTGCGTGGTCGGCATCGCCGCGTCGGGGCGCACGCCATATGTGCTCGGCGCGCTCGACGAGGCCAAGTCGCGCGGGGCGCTGCGCATCGCGGTCGCGTGCGCGAAGGGCAGCGCGATCGCTGCCGCTGCCGAGATCGCGATCGAAGTGGTGACCGGGCCCGAAGTGCTCACGGGCAGCACGCGGCTCAAGGCGGGCACGGCGACGAAGCTCGTGCTCAACATGCTCAGCACGGCTGCGTTCGTGCGGCGCAACAAGGTCTACGGCAACCTGATGGTCGACGTGCAGGCGACCAACTTGAAGCTCGTCGAACGCATGGTGCGCATCGTGGCGACCGCCACGGGCAAGCCGCACGAGGAAGCGCGGGTTGCGCTCGCGAACTGCGGCAACGAGGCAAAGACGGCGATCGTCGCGCTGCGATGCGGCATCGATGCCGCGGTCGCGCGCGCGCGCATTGCGCAGTGCGATGGCAGCGTGCGCAAGGCGTTGGAGATGGCGTCGTGACGGACGCGTCTGCGGCGATCGCAGGCGAAGCCGCGTTGCAAAGCGCAGCGCCGCGCACGAAGGGCGGCGCGCAGCGGTGGACTGGGCTCGACGCGCTGCGCGGCATCGCGATCGGGTCGATGATCCTCGTCAACAACCCGGGCGACTGGGGCAAGGTCTATCCGCCGCTGCTGCACGCGAAGTGGCACGGTTGCACGTTCACGGACCTCGTGTTCCCGACGTTCTTGTTCTGCGCCGGCGCGTCGATCGTGCCCGCATTGCAGTCGTCGTTGGATCGCGGCCGTTCGCGCGGCGAGCTCGCTGCGCGCGCATTCCGTCGCTGTGTGTCGCTCGTGCTGCTCGGGTTGTTCGTCGCGAGCTTTCCGGTGCTGACGTTCGAGGATGGCAAGGGCCTCTTCGATCGCGTGTGGAACGTGCGCATCCCCGGCGTGCTCCAGCGCATCGGCGTCTGCTACTTCGCCGCGGCGCTCGCGTTCTTGTTCTGCTCGCTGCGCGCCCA
>JBEELK010000175.1:0-12516 GCA_041168165.1 Planctomycetota bacterium
CGTTCTACTACGGCATCCAACTGATCCACCGCGGCGAGGCCGTCGCCAACCGCGGCGACAACATCGCATCCCGCGGGTTCGCGCCATCGTGGAACGGCACGTCGTGGTCGTTCGCCAACGCGGCCGCGCAGCAATACGGCTCGATCCTGTCGCGCTGGAGCGGTGCTTCGATCAACAGCGCCACCAATGGCACGGATGACGGCCGCATCTACGTCGCGAGCAAGATCACGCCGAACGGCGCGTCGTTCCACTACGAGTACGCCGTGCACAACGTCGACTCGAGCCGCGGCATCGCGTCGTTCCGCATCCCGATCTCGGCGTCGGCGACCGCGTCCAACTTCGGCTTCCGCGACATCGATCAGGACTCGCTCAACAACTGGGTCGCCACGCGCGTCGGCAACGAGATCGTCTTCACGGCTTCTGCGAACAACCCGCAGAACTGGAACACGGTGTTCAACTGCTGGTTCGACTGCACCGTTGCGCCGAGCCAAGGCCTGTTCCACTGCAACGCCGCGCGCATTGGCGCAGGCAGCCTTTCGACGTCGGTGCTCGCCGATGTGCCGAGCGGCATCCCGACTGCGTTCAACACGCTGGTCGGCACCGGTTGCGCCGGCGGCTCGGGCCCGTGCCAGAGCTCGGCCTACGAGTTGTTCACCCCGTCGACTGGGTTCGACCTCTCGAACCTCAGCATGGGCTTTGCACTCTCGGGCCAGAACTACCTGTTCGGCCCCGCGAGCGGAGGCTCCGGCTACGTGACGCCGACGGGCACGGCGATGACGCTCGGCGACGACGATGCACAGCCCGTGACGCTGCCGTTTGCGCTGAGCTACCCGGGCGGCACGACGACGACGCTGAGCGTCGGCTCCAACGGTGTGCTGTCGCCAGTCGCCTCGACGACCGGCTTCGTCCCTGATGTCGCTACCTACTTGAGCGGCTCGCCGACGTGGGCTGCTTGCTGGAGCGACATCAACCCAGGGGCGGGCGGACAGGTGCTCGTGAGTTCGTCCGCGAGCGCGGTGCGCATCTCGTTCGTCAACGTGCCGAGCTACAGCGGCGGCGGCTTGCTGAACTTCCAATACGAAGTGCTGCCGAGCCACCGCGTGAACATCTACTGGCAAGCGTGCACGCCGACCGGCGGCGACGCGCTCGTCGGCTGGACGCCTGGCAATGGCGCAACGGATCCGGGCAACGGCAACCTCAGCGCTGCGATCCCCGCAGGCGCAGTGCTGTGCCCCGGCGCGAACAACATCCAACCCGTGGCACTCGCGGCGAGCGCGCGTCCGGTGCTCGGCACCACGATCACGCTCAGCACCACGAACGTGCCGGCGGGCGCTGGGCTCGCAGCACTGCAGATCGCGGCCTCGACGCCGGCCCAACCGATCGACCTCACGGCGATCGGCATGAGCGGTTGCTTTGCCTACATCGATCCAGCGTCGGCGCAGACGTTCCAGGCTGTGCTTGGTCCGGTCTCGACGTGGCCGGTCGTCATCGCGTTGCCGAACAACCCGGCCTTCGTGTCGGTACCAGTTGCTTGGCAATCGATCGTGTTCGCACCCAACACGACTGCTGCAGGGATCGTGACCTCGAACGGTCTGATCACGCTGCTCGCAGCGCAGTAGTAGCAAATCGTCGGTTTGCGGCGCTGCGCACCCGAGTGCAGCGCCGCCGAATGCAGCAGGCGCGAGTCGCCGCTGCCGCTGGCGCTACGGCCTTCGATGAGGCGAATCCGTTACGGACGGCGCCGCGAAAGGGGAACCTAAGGGGGTAGCCGGTCGTCAGTTGCCCGCTACTCTCGACGATTCAGCGGCGCATCCCTGCTCAGTGCCGCTGACGTCTCCCCCTCTGGATCCCTTTCCCCCAGAACTCATGCGCAAGTTTGTCTTTGCGACGATGGCCGCCACGGTGGCCTCATCCCTGTTGGCGCAATCCAACACGGTCGCCGGCCTCGATGGCCGACTGACCGACGTCAATAGCCTGACCAATTGGGGCCGCCGCGGCGCGGCGCACCCGAACGGCGAGGCTGGCATGTCGATGCTCAACACGATGTGCAACCCGGGCTCGGTCAACATCCCGTGGCAGGCACCGATGCAGCCGAACCACCCGATGTTCGGCTTCATCATCACGCGCGAGACCAGCGGCCGCATGGTGCAGATCTCCGACTGGAGCTACTGCAAGCACGCGTTCACGTCGGTGAACGTCAACGGCTCCTGCGGCACCTGCGTGAACCCGGGCACGGGCTCCTTGATGGGCCTCAACTGCTCGGACACCTACGGGGCTGGCAACAACGGCGACCGTCAATACCTCGGCCCGCCCGCAGAGATCGATCCTTGGCTCGGCACCTGGAGCCCGGTAGGCAGCTACTTCGACAAGGGTGACCCCGAAGTCGCATCGCCGAACAACAACGACGGCGCGCGCAGCACCATCTCCACGGCTGGCGACAACGTGAAGAACCGCGTCACGGTCAAGGAGCAGGAACTGCTCACGGCCGGCACGTTCTACTACGGCATCCAACTGATCCACCGCGGCGAGGCTCTCGCCAACCGCGGCGACAACCTCGCGTCGCGCGGCTTCGTCCCGACGTGGAGCGGCACGGCGTGGTCCTACGCCAACTCGGCGCCGCAGCAGTACGGCTCGATCCTCTCCCGCTGGAGTGGCGCCACGGTCAACATGGGGAGCAACGGCACGGATGACGGCCGCATCTACGTCGCGAGCAAGATCACGCCGAACGGCGCGTCGTTCCACTACGAGTACGCCGTGCACAACGTCGACTCGAACCGCGGCATCGCCTCGTTCCGTATCCCGGTCGATGCAGGCGCCACGGTCTCGGGCTTCGGCTTCCGCGACATCGATGCAGACTCGCTCAACAACTGGGTTGGCACGCGCGTCGGCAACGAGATCGTCTTCACGGCTCCTGCGAACAACCCGCAGAACTGGAACACGGTGTTCAACGTCTGGTTCGACTGCACGGTCGCGCCGAGCCAGGGCCTGTTCCACTGCAACGCAGCGCGCATCGGCTCCGGCGGCCTGACCACCTCGGTCATCGCCGACGTCCCGAGCGGCATCCCGACGGCGTTCAACACGCTGGTCGGCACCGGCTGCGCCGGCGGCGCCGGCCCGTGCCAGAGCACGGTCTACGAGCAGTTCGGCTCGGCGGCTTCGTTCGACCTGTCGAACAGCAACATGGGCTTCGCTCTCTCCGGCCAGAACTACGTGTTCGGCGCGGCGGGCGGTGGCGCTGGCTACCAAGCCACGCCGACCGGCACGGCGCTCACGCTGACCGACGATTCGACGGCGACCGTCACGCTGCCGTTCACGCTGGCCTTCCCGGGCGGCACGACGACCCAACTCGTTGTCTGCTCGAACGGCTTCATCTCGCCCGTCAACAACGGCACCGCGTTCAACCCGAGCGCGGCCTCGTTCTTGACCGGCGCAGCGACGTGGGCCGGCCTCTGGCAGGACCTCAACCCGGCGTCGGGCGGCCAGGTGCTCTCCAACGTCACCGCGACGTCGGCGCGCATCTCGTTCGTCAACGTGCGCAGCTTCACGGGAACGGGCACGGTCAACGTGCAATACGAGTTCCTGTCGAACAACCGCGTCAACATCTACTGGGGCACCTGCGCGCCCACGGGCAACGCTCCGTTCACCGGCTGGACGCCGGGCAATGGCGCGACGGACCCGGGCAGCACCAACCTCACGACGGCGATCCCCGCCGGCTTGACGCTCTGCCCGAGCGCTCCGACGGTCCAGCCGCTGCGTCTCGACCCGAGCGCGCGTCCGGTCCTCGGCACGACGATCTCGATGAACTCGTCGAACATCCCGGCGGGCACCGCGTTCGCCGCGCTGATGTTCTCGGCGGTCATCCCGAACCCGGCCATCGACCTCACGGCGATCGGCATGGGCGGCTGCTTCGCCTACGTCGACCCGGCAACGGCGCAGACGTTCAACTCGGCGTTCGCTCCGTCGACCTCGTGGTCGCAGTCGCTGGCGCTGCCGAACAACCCGGCGTTCGTCGGTGCTTCGCTCGGCTGGCAGACCGTCAGCTTCAGCCCCGGCACCACGGCAGCTGGCATCATCACGTCGAACGGCGTGATCACGCTGCTCGCGGCGCAGTGATGCTGGTGCAGTAATGCAGTGAGCCTGCGCAGCAACCCGCTGCGCACGACGACGCGCGAGTCGGCTCTGCCGCCTCGCGCGTTTTCGTTTGCGCAGCGCGCGCGCAGCGTCGGCATACTGCGCGCCCCATGGCCAGCGAACCCAACGAGACCGTGCTGCGTTCGCGCGTGCCCGAGACTGCCGCCGGGCAGCGGCTCGTGGCCTGGCTCGCCGGCCGATTCCGCTACCTCGACGAAGCGCAATGGCGCGCCGAGATCGAAGCGGGCCGCGTGACGCACAGCGGCAAGCCGGCTCGCGCCGACGACCGCATTCGTCGCGGCGACGAGGTCGCGTATCGCCCGGTGCATGAGGAGCCGCGTGCGAACACCGCCGTCGAGATCCTGCATGACGACCCCGACTTCGCGGTCGTATTCAAGCCAGCGCACCTCGTCGCGCATGCCGACGGCGCGTTCGTGCAGAACACGTTCTTCCGCGTGCTCGAACGGCGCTACCGCGAACGCGGCGAGACTGCGCCGCTCGCGCTCGCGCATCGACTCGACCGAGAGACGAGCGGGCTCATGGTCGTGACCAAGTCCGCCGCCGCGAGCCGCGCGCTGCAGCAGCAGTTCGCGAGCGGCAGCGTCGAGAAGGAGTATCTCGCGATCGTGCACGGCCACATCGCGGACGAGTGGTTTGCCGTCGACGGGTGGATCGGACGCGACCCAAGCAGCGAGATCACGATCCGACGCGCCGTCGTCGCAGACGGCAGCCACGGCGCGCAACCAGCCCGCACTTCGTTCCGCAGAGAGCAGCGACTCTCCAACTTCACGCTCGTGCGCGCGTTGCCGGAGACGGGCCGCACGCACCAGATCCGCGTGCATCTCACGCATCACGGATATCCGTTGGTCGGCGACAAGCTCTACGGCCGCACCGATGCGGACTACCTCGAATACGTTCGCTTCGTGAAGCAAGGCGGCGATCCGTGGTGGGATGGCAGGCTGCCTGCGGGTAGGCAGATGCTGCACGCGGCAGTCCTTCGCTTTGCACATCCGACCACCGGAGCGCCGCTCACGTTCGAAGCTCCCTTGCCAGACGACATGGCAGAGTTCGTGCGCACGCACAGCGGCTGATCCCCGCGCGCACTGGCACTACGGCGCCGCCATCCCGCGCAAGCGCCCACGCGACGCTTCCCACCACGCGGGTTCTTCATGCCCTCTGCTGCGCAATGTCGAGCCGCGGCATTGGGGCTAACTATGGCCAGCAGCAGTTGGAGCCCAACACGCTCCGCAGCCGCCGAGGCGCACGCTTCGTGCGCCCCAACTCCTTAGAGGAATAGCAATGCGAACCTTCGTCGTTGCGAGCCTCGCAAGTGCGCTGCTCGCGCCGCTCCTTTCTGCCCAACAACTGTTCCAACGGGACATGGGCACGAACCTCGGCCTTGCTGATGACGCCACCGTTACGGGTCTCAGCCTCAACTTCTCCTTCCCCTACGCGGGATCGAACTACACGTCGATCAGCGTCAATGCGAACGGCTACATCCTGCTCGGATCCAACAGCATCCCGGGCGGCGATCCAGTGCCGTCCACCACGGCGCTCCAAAGCGGCCCAGCGCGCATCGCGCCCCTGTGGGCCGACTACGATCCATCCACAGCAGGCTCCGGCAACGTCTGGTTCTTGTCGCTGCCGAACCAAGCTGTGATCTCCTGGGCCGGCGTCTACGAGAAAGGCGCTGCGAGCCCGGTCAACTTCCAACTCGTGCTCTACCCCAACGGGCACATCAGCGTCGCCTACGGCAAGAACTGGCTGCCTGCGACGACCAAGCTTGACCGCCTCATCGGCGCGAGCACAGGCAACGGCGCAACGTTCGCGGCAGTCGACTTCGCGGCACACCCGCTGCTCACGGGCTCGGACCTGTTCGCGCAGACGTTCCGCGGCGAACAAGCGCTGCCGTACGAAGCGATGATGTTTGACTGGAGCCCGGCGTTCCCGGGTTTTGCGATCAGCCACGTGCAGACCGACACCAACGCGCTGCCTCCTCCGGCTCGCTTCGATGAGGTCGGGCTTGGCTGCGTGTACCGCGGCGTCTCGATCTACCAGATCTGCAACGGCGCCAACGACCCGTCTGGCATGGAGCTCGTCTTCACGCCGAACGGCCAAGGCGGATACATCGTCAGCAAGAACGTGCTGCGGCCAGCGCAACTGGCGCAGGTGCAACTCATCGCCGCTGGCGGCGACACGCGCCACGTCGTGATGCTGCCGTTTGCGTGGCCGCATGCGACCGGTCTCGTCGACCGCGTCACGATCGGAGCCAACGGCTTCATCACGCTCGGCAGCGAGGATCCAGGCCCCGGCGACTACTCGTTGGATGCTGCGCAACTGCTGCAGGGTCCGCCGCGCATCGCAGGCTTCTGGACCAACCTCGATCCGTCGCTCGGCGGCACGCTCTCCACGGTCTACGACCCGGTGTTCGCGACGTTCTCGGTGCGTTGGGACGCAGTGCCGGAGTGGCCGAATGTCGGACGCAACACGTTCGCGATCACGTTGTCGCCGGACGGCTCGTTCCGCATCCAGCTGACGGAGGTCCTGTTGCAGGCTGGCTTGTGCAAGGCGATCGTCGGCTACAGCGACGGCCGCAATGCAGCGAACCCTGGCGCATTCGACTTCGTGTCGATGACGGCGCCGGTGGACCTCGGCCAACACATCGACCGGCTCGAGCTCGCCGCATGGGCAGGCTCGCAGCCCCGCATCGGCACGGCGTTCACGATGCACGTGAGCAAGCTGCGCGGAATGCTGTGCTACCTGTCGATCGGCACGCAGATCCCGCCGATCAACCTCGGCGTCATCGGCGCGCCGGAGTGCACGCAGTACGTGGCGCTGCCGTCGCAGATCACGCTGCTCAACGCAGTGTTCGGCATGCCGACGACGGACTTCGTGGTGCCGATCCCCAACAGCATCGACCTCGCAGGCATGCTGCTGATGTCGCAGGCCGCAGCGGATGATGCTGCTGCGAACGCGCTCGGCTGGCGTACGTCGAACGGCGGACGCTGGACGATCGGACTCTGACGCAGCCATCGCTGCGCAGCGCGCGAGGCGCAGAACGGTTCGCCGTTCTGCGCCTCGCTTCGTTTTTCGGCGCTTGCGGTGGCTCATCGGCGCGCGCGCATGCGACCAGCGGTGCGCCGGGGTGCGCGCGTTGGCGGAATGGCCTTCGCGCCGCGTGGAACTAACTCACCCTCCCGCTGCGACTGCATTGCACGCACCACGCGATGCGACAGCACCCACCGGGATTCCAAACAACCCAACTCAACCACCATGCGCATTCCCACAACCGCGGTCCTCGCGACCGCGCTACTCACTTCCCTGCTGTCTGCCCAAACGCGCTTTGATCGCGACATGGGCACGAAGCTCGCAATCGGCGACGACACAACCGTTCAAGGCTTGCCGCTCGCCTTCTCGTTCCCGTTCTCGGGATCAACCTATAGCGCCGTCTGCGTCTGCTCTAACGGCTACATCTGGCTTGGCCCGACAAGCGTTACGGGCGGCGACTTCACGCCGAGCGATGCCGACCTTCGCGGCGGCGCTCCGCGCTTCTGCCCGCTCTGGGGCGACTACAACCCGACTGCAGCTGGCAGTGGCGGCATCTACTTCAAGTCGTTGCCTGACCGAGCCGTGATCTCATGGGCCAACGTCTATGAGTACGGCACGACCAACGCAGTGTCGTTCCAGGTGACGATGTACCCGAGTGGCCACGTGCAGGTCGCGTATGGCGACAACCCCGCGCGCGGCGGCACGTTCAACTCAACGATGCTGATCGGCGCTAGCCAAGGCGGCGGTGCTGCCGCAAACCCCATCTCCTTCGCAGTGCGCCCGCTCTTGACGGGAGGCGACACGTTCTCGGAGACGCTCGTGATGCCAGGCCCGATTCCGTACAGCGGCATCAAGTGGGACTGCAGTCCAGCGTTCCCCGGCTTTGCGATCTCCGACATGGCCGTGACCGCCAATGAGCTGCCGCCGGTCGCAAAGACCGTATCGATCGGCGTCGGATGTCCCAAGGAGGACGTCACGCTCTACGAGTTGTTCGGCAACGGCGGCGGCACCTCGGTCGACGTCGGCGGCATGGAGTTCACGTTCGTGCCCAACGGCCAAGGTGGTTACTCCGTGTCGTCGTCGCTGCCGAGGCCGCGCGCGCCGGGCTTCACCAATGACCTCATCGCCGGCGATGAGACGACACACCTCGTCACGATGCCGTTCGCGTGGCCGCACGAAAGTGGCCCCGTCAACCAAATCGTCGTCAGTGCCAACGGCTTCGTCTCGCTTGGTTCGACCGACCCAGGCCCCGGTTGCTGCGTCGGCAGCGTGCCCGGACTGCTCAGTGGTCCCGCGCGCATCGCAGCGCTGTGGCTCGATCTCAACCCGGCCGCAGCCGGCTCGGTGACGACGCTGTTCGACCCGATCAAGAACTCGTTCTACGTGACCTGGGATGCAGTGCCGCGGTTCCCGAACATCGGTGCCAACACGTTCCACATCGCGTTCGAGCCGTCGGGCATCTTCCGCCTCAGCTACTCGACGATCTCCATCGTGAACGGCGCCACGCAGACGCTGGTCGGCTACTCGGATGGCGGCGGTGCCTCAGATCCGGGCTCGACCAACTTGTCGGCGATCACGAGCTCGCTCGATCTCGGCGCACACGTCGAACCCCTCACGCTGGCGCCATCGCCTTCGACGCGCCCGATCATCGGCGAAACCTACATCACGCGCGTGACGCAGAACCGCGGCCTGCTCGTCTACCTGCTGATTGGCCAAGAGATCCCGCCGATCGATCTCACGCCGCTCGGCGGCACAGGCTGCAGCGCCTACGTCGGAACGCCGGTCGCGACGTTCATCAACCTCGCGTTCGGAGCGCCGGCCTCGGACTTCTCGATCCCGATCCCGCTCGACCTGGCGCTCGCGGGCATCGAAGTCGCGGCGCAGTCGGCCAGCGATGACCCGCTTGCGAACCTGCTCGGCTGGCGCGTCTCCAACGGCAACCGCCTGACGATCGGACTGTGAGGGTCCGCGGCGGCGGCAACGCGCCGGCGCCATCGCAGCATCCAACGCGCGCACGACGTCCCTCGACGCCGTGCGCGCGTTGCTATTCGGCACAAGCGGAGCGAGCCTCCATACGCGCTGGCGAATCTTCCGATGGTGTCCCAACATGTCGCGGAACCCCATGCAGGAACACACGTCGCCGGCGCAGTCCCTCGAGCACAAGATCCAGTCGAAGACCGCGGTCGTCGGCATCGTTGGGCTCGGCTACGTCGGACTGCCGCTGCTGCGCGCGTTCTTTAAGGCTGGGTTCCCGGTCGTCGGCTACGACGTCGACCAAACCAAGATCGACCTGCTCAAGAAGGGCCAGTCCTACCTCAAGCACCTCGGCGAGGACTTCGTCGTCGAGATGTCGAAGTCCGATCGCTTTGCGCCGACCGCGGACCCGAAGGAACTCGCCCGCGCCGACGCGATCATCCTGTGCGTGCCAACGCCGCTCGGGAAGCACGGCGAGCCGGACATGAGCTACATCGAGCGATCCACTGAGATGGTCGCTCGCGTGTTGCGGAAGGGCCAACTCGTGTCGCTGGAGTCGACGACGTATCCCGGCACGACGCGCGGCGATTGCGGGCCGATCCTCGCCAAGACCGGCCTCGTGTGCGGCAAGGACTTCTTCTTGGCGTTCAGCCCCGAGCGCGAAGATCCAGGTCGCAAGGACCACCAGACGCAGACGATCCCGAAGCTCGTCGGCGGCGTCGACGAGATCAGCACCAAGCTCGCGACGCAGTTGTATGCAGCCGCGATCCAGGAAGTCGTGCAGGTCGACAACGCGGAGATCGCCGAAGCGGCGAAGCTGCTCGAGAACATCTACCGCTGCGTCAACATCGCGCTCGTCAACGAGCTGAAGCCCGTGCTCGGCGCGATGAATATCGACATCTGGAAGGTCATCCAGGCCGCGTCGACGAAGCCATTTGGCTTCCAAGCGTTCTATCCAGGCCCAGGCCTCGGCGGACACTGCATCCCGATCGACCCGTTCTACCTCACGTGGAAGGCTAAGGAGTTCGGCCACCACACGCGCTTCATCGAGCTCGCGGGCCAGATCAACAGCGCGATGCCGCACTACGTCGTGCAACGCGCAGCACACGGACTCAACGAAACCGGACGCCCGCTTCGCGGCGCGAAGGTGCTCGTGATCGGCCTCGCCTACAAGCCCAACGTTGACGACGTGCGCGAGACACCGGCGGCCGAGATCATCAAGCTGCTGTTCGAAGACGGCGCCGACGTGAGCTACCACGATCCGCACGTGCCGCTGTTCGCTGGCATGCGCAAGTACATGGAGTACCGCATGCACTCCGCGCCGCTCACGCGCGAGACGATCGAGAACGCGGACTGCGTGCTCGTGGTGACGGACCACAAGGCGATCGATTGGCAGTTGATCGCGAAGCATGCCAAGCTCGTCGTCGACTCGCGCAACGCGATGGCGCCGTTCCAGCCCATCGCGGGCCACTACGTGCCGGCTTGATCGGCGTGCCAGCTTGATCGGCGGGCTTAGTCGACCCAGCGATACTTGACGATCGCCCACAGCGCGGCGACGCCGTCGCGCCATCCGATCTTCTTGCCCTCGCCGTAGCTGCGGCCGCGGTAGCGAATCGGCACTTCCCAGATGCGCACCGGCAACCGCGCGATCTTGGCGGTGAACTCGGGCTCCACGGTGAAGCGGCGGCTCTTGATCGTGATCTTCGCGAGCGCCTCGCGACGGAAGCACTTGTAGCACGTCTCCATGTCCGTCAGGTTGAGGCCCGTGAACAGGTTGGAGAAGAAGGTCAGGAAGCGGTTGCCGAGGTAGTGATAGAGGTGATCGCGCTCGCGCGACGGGTCGCGCGGATCGACGAGGTAGCGCGAGCCGTAGACCACGTCGGCATGCCCCTGAAGGATCGGCTCCAGCAGCAGATGGTAGTCCTGCGGGTCGTACTCGAGGTCGGCGTCCTGCACGACGACGTAGGTCCCGCGCGTGTGCTCGAAGCCGGTGCGCAACGCAGCGCCCTTGCCCATGTTTTGCGGGTGCAGCACGGCGCGCACGTTGTCGAACTCTTGCGCCAGCTGCTGCACGAGGTCGCGGCTGCCGTCCTTGCTGCCGTCATCGACGAGCACGATCTCCTTGTCGATCGCGACGGCGCGCACCGCCTCGACGATGGCGCGCAGCGTCTTCATCTCGTTGTAGACCGGCATCACGACCGAAAGGGTCGGCGCGGCGCTCGCGGCTTCGGCTGCGGACATGGTCCTCCATCGTGCCACGAACGGCGCGCGTCGCCAGCCGCAATGTCGCTGCGCGCGCTGGACCAAGAGACGCTTGGCGCGCAACATCCCGCGCCATGGCCGACAAGCACGCACCTAGCAAGCCGAGCAACGGCGTCCTTTCTCTCGTCGCATTCGCATCGGTGATCGCAGCAGCCATCAGCGGCGTGCGGCTCTACGGCGAGCTCGAGGGATGGAACGTGCCGGTCCTCGGCAAGAACCTCTTCAGCACGGATGCCGGCGGCGGCGGCTCGCTGCTCGGCGTCGCGACTCTGGTGCCGATCTTCGGCTTCTGGTTCGGGCGCAGGCTCGCAAGCGCAGGCAATGGCCCGAGCGCGATCGGCAAGAGCCTCCTGCTTCACGTGCTTGGCATCGCCGTCGCAGGTGGCGTGATCTGGGCGAGCATGGAAGGCGGCTTCTTCGCAGGATGGAAGGAGAAGGGCCTCGCGTTCAGCATCGGCACCAGCGTCGCAGGCTTGTTCGGGCTGCTCGCATGGCCCAGGGCATGGGGAACCAACGTGTTCTTTGGCCTGCTGTCGCGCGCGCCGATCGCGCTGATCCAGTTCGTCGCGATCGAGAAGGGCTGGAACACGCACTACAGCAAGGCGCACCCGAGCATCCCCAAGGACCCGGACTCCACGCTGTTCGCGCTGACGCTCGCGCAAGCCACGTTCTGGCCGCTCGCGTTCACGACGTTGGTCGGCGGTCTGTTCGCGACGATCGGCGCAGCGACGGTGCGCCGAGGCTGAGCAGCTCGTGAGCAGCGGCTAGGCAGCGAGCTCAGCGAAACTCGAAGTCGTCGCGCGCGCGCGGCGCGCCGCCGCCCATCGAGCGGCCGGTCGCCCATCGCTCGGCGAGCGTCGACGCAAGGCGGCCCGCATCGCAGAACGGCGCCACGTCGCCGGCAGCGGTGTGCCACTGATCGAGCACGCCTGCGACCGCGCCCGCGAGCACGAACGCAGCTTCGGCGGGATCCTCCGCGAACAACGTCCCATCGGCGTTGCCCTGCACGAAGAGCTCGCGCAGCGTCGACCGCAGCCAGCGCTGCTCCTGACGATCGTCTTCGCGCAATCGCGCGGTGAACGCGCCGCGCAACTCCGTCGC
>JBEELK010000176.1:0-14494 GCA_041168165.1 Planctomycetota bacterium
TTCGGCCAGCGCGCGCACGAGGTAGATGCGGCCGCGCGGCGAGTCGACTTCGGAGCCGGTGGCTTGGTAGGTGGGGCACGCCGGCAAGCAGAGGCCGCAGTGCACGCAGCCCAGCGTGTGCTCGTAGGTGAGCGACGAAAGCGGCGACGATCCTGCGCCCGGCGATGCGGTGCGGGCGACGTTTGCGGATGGCGTGGTCATGCGAGCAGCGCGCTCGGGTCGAGCGCGGAGCAAAGGTCTCGTTGAAGTCGTTCGGCGCCAGAATCGATGCGCGTGCCGATGCCGATGCGATGCGGTTGCCCAAGTGCTATCGCTGCGTGGCCGCCGATGCGCGGCATCGCGGCGAACAGCAAGTCGGCGTGCGCGGAGTCGAGTTCGCACTCGAAGTGGCCGCCTCCATGCACGAGCAGCGGCGCTGCTGGCGGCAACGCGGCAAACAACGCGGGCAATCGCGATGGGCGCACGGCGCCGACGATGAGTTCGCGATCGGCGACGCTCCGCTGCAAGTGCGAAGCCGGCGCATCGTCGACGCGGCGCAGCGAGTGCCGTTGCAGCAGCGCTTCCACAAGGCGCGGCATTCCTGACGACACGCCGCGCAGCGTCGCCGCGTCGCCATCGCGCATGAGCACGAGGCACTTTGGCGCCGACGCATCGCATCGCAGCGCGTGCAGCGCAGTGGTTGCGGCAGTGAGGTCCATACGTTCGCTCGCGAACGCGGCGCGAGCGCGCGGCGCGGGCCGCAACTTGAGGTGCAACAGCGTCGCGGCAAACAACCGCCCGCGGCTGCCGACCAGCAAGCGATGCACGTCAAATCCCGCGACGCTCTTCACCACGCGCGCGCCAGAACGGAACTCGGTGCCGTCCGCGAGCGTGCCTTCGATGCCGAGCAACGTCGAGCGCGGCGACGCTGCGTGCGGACTGGCGCACGGCAACGGGTCGCTCGCATACAGGCCGCCGAGCGTGCCTTCGTCCTCGATGTCGAGGCAGTCGAGTTCGAGCGCCGCTTGGTCGAGCGCTGCGCGCAGGTCCGCGCATCGCACGCCGGGCTGCACGGAGCACGTGAGGTCATCCTTCTCGAGTCGTTCGATCGCCGACAGCGAACGCAGCGACAGCGTGGTCGCGCCTTCGGGCAACGGCGCGACCAAGCGCGCGCGCGTGCCGAGGCCTTGGATGCGCACGCGGCGCTGCTGTGCGTGGAGCTCGCGCAGCAGCGACGAGACTTCGCGCGAAGATGCGGGAGCCAACGAGTTCATCGCTCCTCCTGTTCGCCGAGCACGCGCGCGACCATCGCCGGCCACTTCTGCGATTCGGCGCACGCGCTGCGATTGGGCAGCACCTTGCCTGGGTTGCAGAGCCCGTCCTTGTCGAACGCGCGGCGCACGCGCGCCATCACGTCGAGGTCTTGCGGCCGATACATCATCGGCATGTGGTCGAGCTTCTCGGTGCCGATGCCGTGCTCGCCGCTGATGCTGCCGCCGAGGTCGATGCACAGTTGCAGGATCTCGTGGCCCGCCGCGACGACGCGCGCCGTCTCGTCTGCGTTGCGGCCGTCGTAGCTGATGTTGGGATGCAAGTTGCCGTCGCCAGCGTGGAACACGTTGGTGAGCACGACGCCGTGCTTCTTGCCGATCGCGGAGATGCCTTCAAGCGCTTCGACGAGTCGGGTGCGCGGCACGACGCCATCGAGGACGTAGAGGTCGGTGCTGAGTCGGCCCATCGCGCCGAATGCGCCTTTGCGGCCCTTCCACAAGCGAAGGCGCTCCTTGGGATCCGTCGCTTCTTCAACGCGCAGCGCGCCGCGCGAAGCGAACACCTCGCGCACTTCGATCGCTTCTTCCGTGAGCGAATCGGCGTCGCCGTCGAGTTCGACGAGCAGCACCGCCGCCGCATCCTCGGGATAGCCCGCCTTGTAGACCGACGCTTCGACGGCGCGAATCGTCGCTTGGTCGAGGATCTCCAGCGCCGCGGGCACGAGGCCCTTGCCGACGATGTCGGACACCGCGCGGCATGCGCTCGTCATGTCGCCAAACGACGCGAGCAACGTGCGCACCGCAGGCTGGTCCGTCGACAGTCGCACGCGGATCTCGGTGCAGATGCCGAACGTCCCTTCCGACCCGCAGAACACGCCGAGCAGATCGAGCCCATGCGGCGGTCGCGGGCTCGCGCCGCTGCCGAGTTCTGCGATCTCGCCATCGGGCAGCACCACGGTTGCGCCGAGCAAGTGGTCGACCGTCATGCCGTACTTGAAGCAGTGCGGACCGCCACTGTTCTCCGCGACGTTGCCGCCGATCGTGCACACCGACTGGCTCGATGGGTCTGGCGCGTAGTGCAACGCGAGATGCTTCACGTGCGTCGTGAGATCGAGGTTGACGACGCCGGGTTGCACGACGGCGCTGCGATCGATCGGATCGACTTCGAGCACGTTGCGCATGCGCGCGAGCTCGACGACGACCGCTGGCGACACCGGCGTCGGGCCGCCCGAGAGGCACGTTCCTGCGCCGCGAGGAACGAACGGAATGCGATGCCGATGCAGGATGCGCAGCACGCTCTGCACTTCCGCAGTCGACTCCGGGAACACGACCGCGAGCGGCGATTGGCGATGGATCGTGAAGCCATCGCACTCATACGCGAGCAACGCGTCGCGCTTCGTGATGGCGCGCGCGGGGCCGAGCAGCGCTTCGAGCTCGCGGAGTGCGGTCGTCATGGGGGCGAGGAGCATAGTGCGATGCGGCTTCTGCGCCGATATCGCGGCGATGGCTCGAATGCGCGTTCGCTTCCGTCTCAGGGCGAGACCGCGAGCGGCGCTTCTGTCGTCGCGGTGCCAACGGCGTTTCCCGCGTCACGCGCTGCGTGCTGCGCTCGCGCCGTTCCTGCCTTCCGTCGCGACGCATCGAGCAGAGCTACCCTCCGTTGCGGTCTTCGCATGTGCGAGCCGCACAACCTGCGTCTACAGCGCTCACCCGCGCTGACGCAACTGGAGCCTCACGATGTCTGCACGCACTCTCGCCGCCTCTGTCTTCCTGTCCGCTGGCCTCGCGCTCGCGCAAGGTCCATCGACGGTTCTCATCGACTCGAACGCGCACGGTTGCGGCCAGCAAGGCGCGACGTTGCCTAACGGCCAGACGGCCGCGGCGTCGGTCCGCTTCGACTACGACGCGTCGACTGCGATCCTGCAGGTCACCGTCAAGAACCTGCTCGCCGCCGGAAGCCCCGCGACGATGCCGGTCATCGACGAGGTCTTCTTCAATGCTCCGGCTGAGGCGGTGTCGAGCGCGACGCTGATCTCGCAGTCCGCCGCGGGCACGGTGCAACCCAACTTCCGCCTCGACTTCGACGATGACTCGGAGTCGGCGCCGGTGATGGTCACGTCGAGCTGCTTCGGCGAGTTCAACTTCTGCCTCGCCGCGCAGGTCAACGGCAGCGGTGTCGCGAGCCTACAAGCCACGCAAACGTGCGAGCTGGGCAGCGGCCCCTTCCTGCTCGAGCCGACCTTCCGCATCCACCTGCAAGGCCCTGGCGTCCACGGCCTCGACTCCTCGTCCTTCGCCGCCGCAGCCTCGCGCACGTGGTCGCATCGCCGCGTCAACGTCGCCGCGACGTTCACGGACGGGAACTGCTCGCAGCGCGCGACGGTCGCCAACGGTCACGAGTGCAACACCGCAGTGTTCTTGCGCGGCACGCCTCGCATCGGTGACGCGGTGCAACTCTGCGTCGCGGGCAACAACCAGTGCCGCTCCTTCATCGGAGTGAGCGCCACTCCTGGTCCCGAGTTGTTCAAGGACTACATCCTGCCGATCGGCACGCCGGTCCTGTTCACCTTCGACTTCGGTTACTTCCCGCAGAACTCGCACGAGTTCCAACTGCCGCTGCAGATCCCGATGGACTGGGGCATCATCGGCCTCGAACTCCACTGGACGAGCCTGACGCACGCCTACGAAGACTTCTCGGACTTCCGCTTCGCGCCGGCCTACACGATGACGATCACCGGCCTCTGATCGACGGCCGACGTCTGATTCGCACATGCACGAGCCGCGGCAACGCGGCTCGCTTCGTTTGGTGAGGACGAGTTGCGCGCGCGGACTTCAGCGCGCGATTGCTTGGCTGTCCGTCGCAGCGTCGTTCTGCCACGCGGGCTCGCCGGCGAGGCTCTGCGCCGTTTGTTCGACTTGCGCGAACACGCGCAGCAAGTTGCCGCCGAGAACTTTCTTGATCGTCTCCTCGCTCTGGCCCGCGGCCAGCAGTTCGTAGGTGATGCGCGGCAAGAACGTCACGTCGTCGATGCCTTGCGGCACGCACGGCACGCCGTCGAAGTCGCTGCCGAGCCCGACGTGATCTGGGCCCGCGATCTCGATCGCGCGCAGCACGTGCTGCATCAACGTCGCCATCGTCGGGCGCTCTGGAGTCGGGAAGCGCTCATCGAGCTTCTTCAGCGCTACCGCGAGGTCCTCGCTGCCCTGCGGGAACTTCTTCTTCGCCTCGCGCTCCTGGATGCGCTTCGTCTGCGAGACCTGCGAACTGCGCTTGCCGTACTCCGCGTCGACGAAGCCGCAGTTGTAGTTGATCATCACGACGCCGCCGTTCTTCGCGAGCGCGCGCAGCATGTCGTCGGTGATGTTGCGCGGGTGTTCGCAGATCGCGCGCATCGAGCTGTGCGAGCAG
Organism: Planctomycetota bacterium; assembly: GCA_041168165.1. Taxonomy (GTDB): domain Bacteria; phylum Planctomycetota; class UBA1135; order UBA1135; family UBA2386; genus SXPK01. The sequence goes on from JBEELK010000176.1 coordinate 4,660, forward strand.
ATCACCGGCGCGCGCGTGACCGCGAGCACATCAGCGAACGTGCGATCCGACACGTGGCTGACGTCGACCATCATGCCGAGGCGGTTCATCTCCTTGACCACCTTCTGGCCGAGCGTGTTGAGGCCGCCCCAACGCGGCACCGAGTCCGCGCACGAATCGGCGTACTCGTTGTGGTTGGTGTGCGTCAGCGTCATGTAGCGCACGCCGAGTTGGTGGAACATGCGCAGCAGCGCGAGTTGCCCTTCGATCGCGTGGCCGCCTTCGATGCCCATGCACGCCGCGTGCTTGCCGTTCGCGAGCGCGCTGCGGATCGACTCCGTCGAATCGCACACCGCCATCTGCTGCGGATAGCGATCGGCCGTGCGCACGAGCCCATCGATCATCGCGAGCGCGCGGCGAGCGCTGCCGTTCGGCGTGCCTGCGTCCTGTGGCCGCGGCCAGTCCTCGTCGCCTTCGGCCTTGGCAAACAGCTTGTGCTCATCGCCGTAGAACCGCGACGCGACGTAGATCGAGTAGAACGCGACGTCGAGCCCGCCCTCGCGGATGCGCGGCAGGTCCATGTGGCCGTCCTTTGCGCGCGGCCCCATGTCGAACCCCTCGTCTAGAATGCGGCTCGTCGTGTCGGTGTGCGTGTCGACGACGACCGCTTCGTGGTGCAACTTCCACGCGCGCTGCCACAGCGCGGCGTCGAGGCCAGTCGGGGCGGTGGGAGCTTCGTTCTGGGCGCAAAGGAGCGCGGAGAACGCGAACGACACGGCAGACGCGCGCTTGAGCATCCGGGGATGGTCCTCTATGCAGGACCCTTTGCAAGCGACCCCGGAGCCCCGACGACGTTGCGACTTTTTGCCATCAGCGACCTGCACCTGAGCTTCGGCGTCGACAAGCCGATGGACATCTTCGGCGACCACTGGGCCGGGCACGCGGACAAGATGCGCGAGGCCTGGGACTCGATGGTCGGTCCCGACGACTGGGTCCTCGTCGGCGGCGACACGTCGTGGGGCCTCGTGTGGAAGGAGGCCGCGCCCGACCTCGAATGGCTCGGCGCGCGCACGGGGCGCAAGGTGCTGATCCGCGGCAATCACTGCACGTGGTGGCCGCGCGGCACGGGCGTTCGCGACAAGCTGCAGAAGCTCATGCATCCCTCGATCCACTTGCTGCAGGGCAATGCGTTCCGACTCGACGACGGCACCGTCGTCGTGGGCTCGCGCCTGTGGGATCCGCCGGATGCGCCGTGGGCTGAGCCCGACGCGGCCAAGATCTTCCAACGCGAACTCGGCTTCCTGCAGCAATCGATCGAGGCCGGCAGGGCACTCGGCGGCTGCGTTCCGGGCTCGCGCACGGTCGCGCTGATCCACTATCCGCCGAAGTATGTCGACGGCCGCGAGACTGCTGCGGTGCAGATGATGCGCGACGCGCACGTGCGGCTGTGCGTCTACGGCCACCTGCACGGCCGCGACCTCAAGTACGGATTCCAAGGCGACGCCGAGGGCATCCGCTACGTGCTCGCGTCCGTCGACGCGATCGACTTCCAGCCGATCCCCGTCGAGTTAGCCTGAACGTCATGCAGCCCGAAGTCGCGCTCCTCATCTGCCTCGTCGCGATGTGCGCCTCGTTGTGGATGTCGATGCGGCTCGATCGCATCCGCATCCGCCGCCACTTCGCAGCGATGGGCGCAAACGTGCAGTCGCAGCGCTGGCTGCCGTTTGGTCGCGGATGGATCGGCTCGCTGCACGAGACGATCTATCGAGTGCACTGCATCGATCGCGACGGCAAGCCGATGGTCGCAACTGTGCGCACGAGCGTGCTGACCGGCGTGCACGTGGATGAGATGAGTCCGGTGGGGGAGTGAGCGCTTCGTAGTTCGCGAGTGCAGCAGATCGCTTCCCCCTCGCTCCTCGTCCGGGCATCCTGCGCGCCATGCTGCTTCGCCCATTCGCCCCGCTGCTTCCGTTGCTGATCGCCAGTTGCGGGCTCGCGCCAGAGCCGTCGCCGCAGAAGACCGAGGGCCCGGGGCTCGTCGCGTTCGATGCGGACGCGCCACAAGGCGCAACGCAGTGGCAGCGACCGCAGTGGCAAGTCGGCGACACGTTCACGCTGCTGCGCGGCGGTAAGCAGCGCGTGACGTTCACAGTCGTCGAGAAGGACGAGAGCGGCTATCGCCTCACCGACGACAGCGGCAACGAGCATGAGCGGTCGCTGGACCTTGCGATGCGCGCGGAGTTCCGCAAAGGCGAGGACGAGCCGTCGCATGAACTGCTGCCCGAGGACGTTCGCTTCCACTGGCCGCTGTGGGTCGGCAAGTCGTGGACGTGCCGTTACGCGGATCGCACTGCGGGCGGGCAATCGCTGCCGATCGAGACGGTCTACGTCGTCGAGGACCTCGATCGCGTCAGCACGCCGGCTGGCGCATTCGACGCGCTGCGCATCGTGCGGCGCTCGCGGCGCTGCGACGGGGATGGGTTCCTCGATCGCTGCAACGTGATCTGGTACGCGCCGTCGGTTGGATCCGAACTGCGCCAAGCGCTCGGCGACACGGTGGTGGAGTTGGTGGCCTACTCGCGCCAAGAGCCGGCGGCCGACGCCGCGAAGTAGCAGACGATCGCTAGCGCGCGTCGACCTGCAACTCGGCGGCGACGAGCCGTTGCGCGTGCAGCAGTCGGCCGTCCAGCGACACCGTCGTCACGAACGTGCGGCCGCCGCCGTCGACGCAGCGAATGCGCCATTCGCGCTCCGCGACCGCGTCGGACACGATCTCGCAGCGACGGATGTCGCGGCCGAGCTTCATCGCGGCGCCGAGGACGGCAGGCGGAACCTTGGTCGGGGGCAGCGTGTGCGAGCGTTCGAGGATCTCGCCTTGTTCGTCGATCAGCGCGCTGCGGAACGACTCGGAGGTGCCGTCGACGTAGCGCTTCTCGACGCGGAACCCGTCGCCGCTGCGGCCCCATTCGCGGCCCAAGAAGACCACCTCGCCGCCGGGCGTCACGGCCTCGATCGTCGCGCGCACCGCCGGGGGCACGCTGCCGGGGGTAATGCCAGCCGCCGCGGTCTCGATCCGGTCCAGCGACAACGTCAGGCGTGCCGGCGTGTCCTCCGGCGCGGTCGCCGCACTCTCGGGGAATCCGTAGGTCTGGCCAGCGCCGACGCATGCCGTGAGCGTGAGCAGCGCGCATGCGGCCCACGGCGAAGGGCGATGCGGACCAATTGCGCGCGGCCGGACGAGGCGTTCCTGCGAGGGCATGCGGCGATTGTGGAACCGCACCGCCTCGGCCGCAACGTCGCACTGGCAGCGCGGCGCGTCGGACCGGACACTGTTCGGCCCCATGATCGACCAGAGTTTCTCCAAGATCGTCGACGCGCTCGCCCAACGCACCCCGACGCCTGGCGGCGGCGCCGCCGCTGCGATGGCAGCCTGCATGGGCGCCGCCCTGCTGCTGATGGTCGTGCGGTTCTCGCGCGGCAAGAAGGCCACGGCAGAACGCGACGGCGACCTCGCGCGCGTCGAAGGCCTGCTGCAGGAGCACTTACTGCGCCTGATGCCGATGGCCGAGCGCGACTGCGCCTCATTCGACTTGGTGAGCAAGGCCTATGCGATGCCGAAGGCGACCGAGGAGGAGCAGGCGATGCGCAACCGCGCGATCCAAGAGGCGATGATCGGCGCGATGGTGGTGCCCGAGGAGACGCTGTGCATGGTCCGCGACGTCAGCGTCGCGATGGCGGGCGTCATCGATTGCGTCGGCAAGAACATCTGCAGCGACCTCGCGTCGGGCAGCGCGTTGCTCGTCGCCGCTGGCGAAGGCGCGCAGCTCAACGTGCGCATCAACGCGGCGTATCTCGACGATCGCGAGCTGGCGAACGGCGCCGCGATGCGCGCCAAGACGCTCGTCGCCGAGATCCACCAGAATCACAAGGCGATCAATGCGCGCGTGGAGGCGCTGCTCGCGTGAGTCGTCCGCCGCTACTGCTCTGCGTGCTCGATGGGTTTGGCGAAGCTCCGTCAGGAAAGGGCAACGCGATCGAATTGGCGCAACCGCGCTTTTGGTGGGGCCTCAAGGAGAAGTGGCCTTGGACCACGCTGCAGGCGAGCGGCGAAGACGTCGGCCTGCCGTGCGGGTTGATGGGCAACTCCGAAGTCGGGCACCTCAACATCGGCGCGGGCCGCATCGTCTACCAAGAGATCACGCGCATCGACAAGGCGATCCGCGACGGCGAGTTCCAGAAGAACCCGGCACTGCAGAACGCCATCGCGCACGCGAAGAAAGGCAGCGGCCAGTTGCACCTGTTCGGCCTCGTCTCGGATGGCGGCGTGCACAGCAGCGACCAACACCTGAAGGCGCTGCTGCAGATGTGCAAGCAAGCCGGCCTCGCGGGCGATCGCGTGCAATTGCATGCGTTCCTCGATGGCCGCGACACGCCGCCGCGTTCGGCGCAGAAGTATGTCGATGCGGTCGAAGGCTGGATGCGCGAACTCGGCACGGGCCGCATCGCAACGGTGATCGGTCGCTACTACGCGATGGATCGCGACAAGCGATGGGAGCGCGTGCAGAAGGCGTATGACGCGCTGACGATCGGCGCTGGCCTCACTGCGGAAACCGCGCAGTCCGCGATCGCGCAGTCGTATGCGCGCAACGAAGGCGATGAGTTCGTGCTGCCGACGACGATTGGCTCGCCGGACAAGGGCCGCGTGCGCGCCGGCGACGCAGTGCTGTTCTTCAACTTCCGCGCGGACCGCGCGCGCCAGCTGACCGAAGCGTTCACGAGCCGCGAGTTCACGGGCTTCGCGCGCGCATCGGTGCCGCAGGTGCACTACGCGACGATGACGCGCTATCGCGAAGACTTCCCGTGCCCGGTCGCGTTCCAGCCGCAGAACCAGAAGGGCATCTTCCCCGAAGTCATCAGCGCCGCTGGCTGGTCGCAATTGCGCATTGCCGAGACGGAGAAGTACGCGCACGTCACGTTCTTCTTCTCCGGCGGCGAGGAGAAGGAGTATCCCGGCGAGCGGCGCATCCTCGTGCCGAGCCCCAAGGTCGCGACGTATGACCTTCAGCCCGAGATGTCGGCGCCGATTGTGACCGAGAAGTTGCTCGCGGAACTCGCGGGCAAGAATGTGCCGGACGTCACGATCCTCAACTTCGCGAACGCGGACATGGTCGGGCACACCGGCATCATTCCGGCCGCGATCCAAGCGGTGCAGGCGATCGACGCGAGCCTCTCGCGCATCGTGCCAGCATTTTTGGGCAAGGGCGGCACGGTCGCGATCACCGCAGATCACGGCAACGTCGAGATGATGATCGATCCGGAGACCGGCGAGCCGCACACCGCGCACACGCTCAATCCGGTGCCGTTCCTGATCGCTGGCCACGGCGCCGAAGGCAAGCGCCTGCGCACCGGCGGTCGTCTGTGCGACATCGCGACGACGTTGCTGCCGATCACGGGTTTGAAGCGCTCCGCCAGCATGGACGGAGCGGACCTGCTCGCATGATCCGTTGCGGCATTGCGCTGCTTCTGTGCGCGTCGCCGCTGCTCGCGCAGCAGCGCGCGGACGTTGCGCAGAACGAAGGCATGGAGCCGATCGGCGCGCGCATTGCGCGCATCGCCAAGGCCGCGTCGCCTGCCGAAGTCGAGAAGACGGTGCGCGAGCTTTGCGCATTCGGGACGCGGCACGTGCTGTCGCGAACGGATAGCGCGAGCGAGGGCACGGGCGCAGCGCGCAGCTACCTCAAGCAGCGGTTCGAGCAACTGATCGAGCGAAGCGGCGGTCGGCTTCGCGTCGAACTGCAACGCGGCGTCGTGTCCGTTGCGCGCGAGGGCATGCCCAAGGAAGTCGAGGTCGTCAACGTGATCGCGACGTTGCCCGGGACTTCCGACAGTGCGCGCGTCTACGTGATCGGCGGCCACTACGACTCGCGCAACAGCGATGGCGCAGACGGCAAGCGCGCGGCGCCCGGCGCCAACGACGACGCGTCGGGCACGGCCGTCGCGTTGGAAGCGTGCCGGTTGCTGTGCGCCGAGACGTTCCCTTCGACGATCGTGTTCTGCGCCTTCGACGGCGAAGAGCAGGGCCTCGTCGGCAGCAAGTTCTGCGCAGAGCAACTCGTCGCGTCGGGTTCGCAGATCGACGGGATGATCGGCTGCGACATCGTCGGCAACACGCTCGGCATGGACGGCGTGCGCCGCACGGATGCCGTGCGTTGCTTCTCGTACGCGCAGGATGGCAACGACAGCCCGGGCCGCAGCCTCGCTCGCGCGTTGACGCATGCGACGAATGCGCATGCGCTGCAGCCCAAGGTGCATCTCGTGTTCCGCGGCGATCGCTTCGGTCGCGGCGGTGACCACCGCTCCTTCCACGAAGCTGGCGCGCCTGCGGTGCGGCTCACCGAGATGCGCGAGGACTACTCGCGGCAGCACCAGGATCTCGTCGAACGCGACGGCAAGCCGTACGGCGACCTGCCGGAGTTCGTCGACTTCGACTACGCAGCGGGCGTCGCTCGCGTGTGCGCCGCGACGCTGTGCGAGTTGGCTTCCGCGCCGCGGATGCCGCTCGTGCGCGCAGCGAGCGCGTCGCGGACTGCGTACGACACCGAAGTGATGTTTGAGTTGCCGAAGAACGCCGCGGATTGCGAGTTCGTGTTCCGCGCAACGACTGCGCCCGATTGGGAAGGCGTGATCGCGTCCAAGGACGCGCAGATGCGCGGCGATGACAACGGCCGCCGTCGCGCATTGCTAACAGGCTTGGCCCTCGACGAACTTGTCGTCGGCGTGCGCAGCATTGGCGCCGATGGCGCGAAGAGCCGCGTGGCGACCCCGCCCGACCCCGACCGCATGACGAGACGAACCCGATGATGCACGCCATGAACTGCTCGCGCCGTTCGTTCCTCTGCGCAACCGCAGCGCTGATCGCATTCGCCTCGTGCACCGGCGATGGCAGCGACATCGGCCCATCGTTCGCGACGTTGCCTTCGGGCACGTGCAAAGCGCTCGTTCTCGATGCGCAAGGTCGCGGCGTCAGCGGCGCGCGCGTCAGCATCGGCAGCACCGTTGCCGTGACTGGGCGATCGGGCCGCGCTGAGTTGTATGGCGATCGCCGCGGCACGCAGCTCGTGCACATCGACGCGAGCAACGCGTCGGCGACGAACGCCGATCGGCTGTCGTCGATGACCGTCGCGGTCAGCGTTGCGGGGCCGGACCTGCCCGATGCGCTCTTCTTGCCGGACACGAGCGCGAGTGTCGCGCTCACGGTCTCGACTGGTGCTGCGTTGCCCGCGACCGATCTCGACGACTCGGTCAACACCGGCGCGATCCTGCGCTTGCCCGCGGGCACCGTCGTCGCAGACGGCGCGAATGCGACGGTGGACCTTCGGCTCGGAGAGTTGGGCCGCGGTCAGTTGCCGTCCGCATTGCCCTCGGCGCCATCCGGCGCGTGGCTGTCGACGCGCGGCTTCTTCGTCGAGCCAGAGACTGCGACCTTTGCGCTCGGCGCAACGCTCGTCGTGCCCGACGAACTCGCGCTCGCTGGCACTGCATGCTCGCTGTTCCGGCTCGATCCGCTCACGGGGCAGTGGCAACAAGTCGCGGGCGCTGCGTCGAGCACGGGCGGCGTGATCCAGCTTGCGAACGGAGTCACGACTGGCGGGCTCTACGCGTATGCGTTCGACGCGCCGATCGCGACGTTGCGCGGCCGCGTGGTGGACGTCAACGACACGCCGGTCTACGGCGCGCAGATTCGCGTCGACAATGTGCCGACCGAGACGGATAGCGATGGTCGCTTTGTTGCGACGATCGCTGCCCAAGATGCATCCGGTGCGCAGCGCACGGTCGGCATCGAGTTGCGCGGCGGCGGCTTCTGGCTGCCGGTCGCGAGCGGCATCTCGCATGGCCCGATCACCGCGGGATCCAACGTCGATCTCGGCGATCTCGAACTGGACACCACGCCGTGCGGCACGATCCGAGTGCAGATGATCCGTCGCGGCCGCGGGCAATCGAGTCGCCGCGTGACGTCGAGCGGCGGCTTCCAGCCGACGTTGAGCGCTGCGTTCACCGACGAGCTTGGCCAGTGCACGCTCGAAGAAGTGCCAGCAGGTTGGTCGGGCACGTCGCTCGCGTTCTTGTTGACCGGATCGCAGATGACGATCAACGAGTTGCTCACGTTCTTGAACGCGGGCTCTCGGCAGTTGGACCTTACTACGTTCTACGCGGATCGCGACATCGGCTCGGATGGCCGCAATGCGCGCATTCTCGCGCTCGACCCGATCGGTGGCGGTCAGATCGAGGGCGCGGACATGGTTCGCGGCCGCGTGCCCAACGAGGGCTACAGCGGCGTCACCGGCCAAGGCGGCGCGGTGTTCATCAACCGCAGCGATATCGATCGCATCACGGCGACGGTTGTGAGCGAGGTCAATGGCCGCCAAACGACCAGCGCGTTCAGCTTCGAGAATCCGGTTGGCAATCGCGTCGAGATGCCGCTGGTGCGCGAGCAGAAGCGCGCGATCGGAGAGTTCGATCGCCATGGCGTCGTGCGCGGGCAACTGACGGGCGCGGACCCGCTCAAGTCGCAGCGTGTGCTCGCGTCGCGGCCGCTCGAGTTCGACGAGTGGTTTGACTCGCGCATGCAAGGCACTGCGGCCTACGAGAACATGCCGGTGCGCCTCGGCGGCGCGCTGCCGCAAGGCGCGTATCGAGCAGGCGTCGCGTTGCCGCGCGGCAATGTCGTCGCCGCAGAAGGCACGGTCGCGAGCGGCCGCTTCACGCTGACTTCGGTTGGCGCATTGCTGGACCTCGTCGTCGCCGAAGGCTCTTCGCTCGATCGCGACTTGCCGCTCAATCGCACGGCTTCGACCTCGTTCGTCGCTGCGGGCGCGTTGACGGGCTTTGACGCCGCGTTCGCCGCATCGGACCTGCGCTTCGATCTCGCGGTGCAGCAGCCGTCGGGCCTCGTTGCGGACGTCGCGCGCGACATTGCCGGCAACGTCGCGGCCAATGGCTCAGGCCTGACGTTCACGCTGCCAGCGCTCACGGGCCCGTTCGAGGGCTGCGCGTGGCTGATCGCGCTGTCGGCTTCGACGAGCGACGCGACGACCAGCTTGTCGCAGCGGTTGATGCTGCGATTCACGGCCTCGACCGCTGAGTCGTACCCGATGCTCGCGGCGCCGACGATCGCGTCGCCGCTCGATGGTGGAACGGTCGCTGCCGCTGGATTCACCGCGCAGTTCACCGCGCCTGCCGACGCGGACTACGTCGAGATCGAGTTGCGCAGTGACGGAGTGCACACGCGCGTGTGGACCGCCGTGGTGCCAGCATCGACGACAGAGTTCGCGTTCGTCGATCTGCCCACGGAAGCGGCCACGCCGCTCGAAGCGGGTCTGACCTACACGATGACGGTGCGAGCCTGGCGCGCCGACACAGGGCCGTTCGTCACGCGCGCCAATCCGTATCCGTACTCGGACATGCCGACGCACTGGTTCAGCATCGCTGCGGGCGAGCGCGGCATCCGCGCTGGTTCTGCGCGCAGCATCACGATCACGACGAACTGACCGCATGGCCGCACGGCTTGGCACGACTGCGAGAACGCGCGCGCTGGCTCCTGTGGCCGCGGCGCTTTGCGCGCTTCTTGCCGTCGCCTGCTCGAGCCGCAAGCCCGCGCGCACGGCGGAGCAATACGTCGATGAGTTTTTGGCCGCTCTCGCAGCCGGCGACATCGAGTCCGCGGAGGAGCTCGCGATGCGCGGCAAGCGCCGCCATCCGAAGGACGGCCGCATCGCCGTCTGTGTCGCGACCGTGCACGACATGCTTTGGCGCGACGAGCTTGCGATTGCCGAATGGCGCGAGGTCGCAGCCAATC
>JBEELK010000177.1:0-13354 GCA_041168165.1 Planctomycetota bacterium
CGGAGTTTGACGACTTCGAGGGCGCCGAGAAGACCTACGTGCGGCACTTCGTGCTCGATCCCTCGGTCCAAGGCTCACTGCAGCCCAACGTCGCGCTGATCCCGATCCGCCCGCCGAAGCCTGAGGATGCGGAAGCCGGTGGCGGCGGCGGAGGTGGCGGCGGTGGCGGAGGCGGTGGCGGCGCAGGCAAGGGCGGCGGCCAGAACCCCTTCAACGGCATGGCGGGCTTTGGCGGCGCCGGCGGGCGCGGTGGCCAGAACGGCGGCGACCAATCGTTTGCTGGGCGCGGAGGCGCAGGCAGGCCCGCTGGCGGGCAGAACCCATTTGGCGGTGCTGGCGGCGGACTGCCGCCGGGCTTCAACCTCGGGGACCTGCTGCGCGGTGCCTCCCGCGGCGGCGGCGGCGGGATCTTTGGTGGCGGCGGCGCAGGCGGCGGCGGCGGCCGCTAGCCCACTTCGGCATTCACGCGGGCTCGGGTCTTCCCCTGCCCGCGAACCCGCTCAGAACACCTTCTTGCCGATCACGGCGCGACCACCCATGTAGGGGCGCAGCGCTTCCGGGACGTGGACCGTGCCGTCCGCGTTCTGGTGGTTCTCGAGCAACGGGATCAGCACGCGCGGGCTCGCGATCACGGTGTTGTTCAGCGTGTGGCAGAACTTCACCTTGCCCTGGCTATCGCGGTAGCGGAGCCCGAGTCGGCGCGCCTGATACTCGTAGAAGCGCGACGCGGAGTGCGTCTCGCCATAGGCGTTGCGCGACGGCATCCACGTTTCGATGTCGTACTTGAACGCCTGCGGCACGCCGAGGTCGCCGCCGCACACCGCGACGATGCGATACGGCAACTCGAAGGCCTGCAGGCACGCCTCGGCGTTGCTGACGATCGCAGCGTGGTGCTCCAACGAGCGTCCCTTGTCGGCGATATCGAGCACGACTTGCTCGACCTTCTGGAACTGATGCACGCGGTAGAGGCCGCGCGTGTCCTTGCCGTAGGTGCCGGCTTCTCGACGGAAGCACATCGAGCGCGCGACGTACTTCTTGGGCAAGTCAGCCTCCGTGAGGATCTCGCCCGCGTGCAGCGACGTTACGGGCACTTCGCTCGTGCCGATCAGGTTGAGGCCATCCTTCTCGCAGCGGTAGGTCTGCTCCTCGCCGCCGGGGAAGAACCCGGTGCCATACATCGCGGCGTCGCGCACCATGACGGGCGGGTCCACCGGCACGAAGCCGCGACCCACCATCAGGTCGATCGAGAAGCGCAGCACTGCGTCCTGTAGCAACGCGAGGTCGCCGAACAGCAGGTAGTTGCGCGAGCCCGACAGCTCCGCGGCGCGGTGGAAGTCGAGCCAGCCTTGCGCCTCTCCGATCTCATAGTGGGCCTTTGGCGCAAACGCGAACTGGCGCACGGTGCCGTGCTTCTTTACCTCGACGTTCTGCGTGTCGTCCTTGCCATCCGGCACTTCGGCGTCCGGGATGTTCGGCACGAGCGCGAGCTGTTGCTCCACGTCCGCCTTCAACTGCTTCTCGCGCTCTTCGAGTATCTGGATCTCCGCCTTCTTTGCCTTCTGCCCGACGAGGAACGCTTCGCGCTCCGCCGGCGTGAGCTTGCCCATCTCCTTGCTCGCGGCCTTCTGCTCGGCGCGCATGGCATCGAGCTTGGGGATCAAGAGGCGCAGCTCTGCATCCAACTCCAGCGCGCGGTCCACCGCTGCGGCGCGGTCGGGCATGCGCTTCTTGAGCGCGGCCTCACGGGCGGCTTGTGGATCGTCGCGGAGAACCTTGATGTCGAGCACGGACTGCCTCTTTCGCTGCGGTGGAGTGGAAGGCGCGGGAGTCTAGGAAGACGCAGCGGCCGAGTCACGAATCGCATCGAGGACGAGTGCTTCGCGCCGCTGCGGCATCCGCCGTGGTAGAAGCAGCCTCATCGCCTACCTCGATCGCATCCACGAGTGCAACAACGCCGACCTGCGCCGATTCGTGCGATGGAGTGCGTACGGCCCCTGCACGGGATTCGTGCGCGAGGATCGGCTGCCGCAAGTGCTCGCTGCCGGTGAAGTCTTTGAGCGCGGCGACGATGGCAGCCTGCGACTTCTGGGCGAGAGCTTTGCTGAACGCAGCAAGCGCATCGCAGCGTTCGCGGCGAGGCTCGAGGCAGCTGGCGAGATCGCGCTGCGCCGCGAACTGTTCCCACTCGTCGACGCATTCGATGCAGCGCCGAGCGCAGCGATCGACCGCGGGCTCGTGCCATGGCTCGGCGTGCGGCCTTATGGCGTGCACCTGTGCGCGCATGTCCGCAAAGATGGCGAGTTGTTCGTCTTCGTCGCGGTGCGCTCAAGGACCAAGTCCTTCCCTGGCGCATGGGACAACACCGTCGCCGGCGGTCAGCCAATTGGCCTTTCGCTGCTCGACAACGTCATCAAGGAGTGCGACGAGGAGGCGTCGATCCCGCGCGAAATCGCAGTTCGAGCCGTGCCAACCACGACGATCAGCTACGTCCGCGAGGATGCGACCGGGCTCAAGCCCGACACGCTGTTCTGCTACGACCTCGAACTGCCGCCCGACTTCGAGCCCCGCCCGCGCGATGGCGAGGTCGAGCGCTTCCTGTGCATCCCCGCGGCGGAACTCGCGCATACGGTCCGCGAGCAGGCACGCTGCAAGCCGAACTGCAGCTTGGTCTGGATCGAGTTCCTGCTGCGCCATGGAGAACTCGATGGCGACACCACGGCAGCAGACCGAACGGAGCTGCGGCGGCGACTCCGGGAGCCGTTGCCATGACCTGCAGTTTCGCGCAACCGCGTCCAAAGGACCCGGCACGGCGAACACGCCCCCACTTGAGGGCCGCACACCACGCGACCTAAAACCTGCTCCACACCCGTGAGCCTGCACCTGCCGCAATCCCCGGTCCCGATCTTCCCGCTGCGCGGCGTGTTCCTCTATCCCGCGCAGGTTCTGCCGCTCCACATCTTCGAGCCCCGGTATCGGCAGATGATCGAGGACAGCCTCGACACCCACGGCCGCATCGTGCTCGGTACCATCGTCGACGATGCGCAGCCGCCGCACGTGCTGCCAGTCGCAGGGCTCGGCGAGATCATCCGCCACGAGAAGTTGCCCGACGGCCGCTTCCACATCTGGCTCCTCGGGTTGGCCCGGGTTTGCGTCGCCGAAGTCGAGAGCGACCGCCTCTACCGCAAGGTCCGCTGCCACCCGTTCGACGAAGTGCAGCCAGACCCACTCGCGAGCAAAGAGCTGAAGTCGCAACTGCGCGAGGCCGCACAGAGCCGAATCGACGAGAAGCTCGAACTGCCCAAGGCCGCGCCGACCGCGGTGCTGACCGACGTGCTGCTGCAGATCCTGCAACTGCCACAGACGATCAACGAGGCGATCTTTGCCGAGCAGTCCGTAGCCGAGCGCGCGCGGAAGGCGCTCGCCGCGCACGAGCGTTTTCCACACTCTCCACCGCCGTCCACATAGTTCGCGCAAGTTGTGGATCGATCCCGAGTGCTGCGTGGTGCAGCGCCCGTGATGCGTGTCTAGCATCGCGCCCCCCTTTGGGAGGCCCATGCAGACGAACCGCAACGCAGCCCGTTCCGCTCCGCCAACCCGCATCTATCTCGTCGGCGCGCATGCGACCGGCAAGACGACGGTCGCGCGATGGGTCCGCGACCGCTACGGCATCCCGATGATCGCCGAAGTCGCGCGCGGCGTGCTGGCAGAGATGGAGGCGCATCTCGACTCGTTGCGCACCGACATCTCGCTGGTCAATCGCTACCAAGCTGAAGTGTTCGCGCGGCAGATCGCGGCGGAGCAAAAGGTCGATGGCCCGTTCGTCAGCGATCGCGCGTTCTGCAACCTCGCGTACGCAGCCCACCACTCGACCATCCTCGGCGAAGTGTTCCGCGACCGCAGGCTCGCGGACTACATGTCCTGGGTGCGGCAGGGGATCGTGTTCTTCCTGCGTCCGCACAAAGAACTCGTGCGCGCCGACGGCGTCCGCGCGGGGCTCGAGTGGGAAGAGGTCGTGCGCATCGACGGCATGGTCAAGCTGCTGCTCGAACTGTTCGACGTGCCCTACATCCCGGTCGAATCGCTCTCGATGCAAGAGCGCGTGCGGCTCGTCGAGCGCGTGCTCGATCTCGGCGGCGTTCGCTCGCAAGTCGCGCAGGCCGACGCAGCGTCGGCGCCGCGCGCGGCGGCGCCGAACTGAGTCGCGCGCCTCAGCGACCGACCGTGTCGCCCGGAGCGTAGGCCTGCTTCTGCTCCTTGCCGCGCGGCTGCGCCTTCTTGTGCTCGAGCTCGTCCGCGAGCTGGCCGGCCGCATACACCTTGCGCAACGCCTCGATCATGATCGCGGGGTGCACCGAGACCGTGCGCGAGATCTCGTCGTCGAAGACGAAGTTGTTTCCGAGCATCTCGATGTTGCCATCGAAGATCAGGCCGACAACGCGCTGGTCCTTGTCGATCATGGGCGAGCCGGAGTTGCCGCCGATGATGTCGCAGGTCGCCACAAAGTTGTACGGCGTCTTCATGTCGAGCTTCGGCATCGCGTCGAGCCACGGCTGCGGCAAGTCGAACGGATGCTGGCCCGCGAACTCGGTGTGGCGCGCGAATAGGCCGTAGAGACTCGTGAAGTACGGCGCGAGCGTGCCGTTCATCGCGTAGCCCTTGACGATGCCATCGCTGATGCGCAGCGACATCGTGGCGTCCGGCGGGATCGACGTGCCGTAGACCGAGAAGCACGCTTCGCCGACGCGCTTCTGCTCGGCGTTCTCGCGGGCGACGATGTCCTTCAGCTTCTCTTGGTTGCCCTTCGCTGCGACCTTCTCTTGCTGCAGCGCAGCGATCTTGTCCCAAGCGTCACCGTAGTTCTTCTGCAGCGCAGCGTCCTTTGCGACTGCGGCGCGCAAGTCCCCTTCCGCCTTCTGCTTGATCGCCATGATGCGCGGGTTGCGCAGGCCATCGAGGTAGCCCTGCACGGCCTTGCGCGTGTTCTCGTTGCGCAGGATCGTCGCGCGCAGGTTCTTCTCCTGCTCGGGGCTCTCCTTTGACTTCGCGTTGAGCGCAGCGAGTTCGGCATGCACCGCATCGAGGCGCGCCGGGTAGGACACGTCGCGCAGATACTCACACTGCGCCACGGTCTTCAGGCGGCCCGTCGTTCCTGGATTGCCTGTGACGAACACGAGGTCGCCTTCCTTGGCGCCATCGGTCTTCCACTCGAAGTGATGCTCCTTGCTGTCGACCGGCTTGCCGTCTTGGTAGGCGCGCACGAACGTGAAATCGAGGCCCCAACGCGGATAGCAGAAGTTGTCCGGATCGCCGCCGAAGTGAGCCACCTGGCCATGCGGCGCGCAGACGAGGCGAAGGTCGTCGAAGATCTTGAAGCTGTAGAGCTGGTACATGCCGCCCTGGTACAGGGCGATGACCTGATGCATGTGCGACGGATCCTGCGCCTTTGCGTGATCCAACACCTGCTGTTGCCCCATCTCGTTGACCTGCTTGGTTACGTCCTGCTGACGGACCATCTGCGACATCACGAAGCCCGGCAGCTTGACCTCGGCTTCGTAGGCGCCGGCGTAGAAGCCGTCCTTCAGCCAGTCATTGCTGCCTTGCACCGCGACAACGGCATCGCGCGCGCAGTGATGATTGGTCATGACGAGCCCGAAGGGGCTCACGAACGACGCGGAGCAGAAGAAGCGGATCTCGCCCTTCTCGTCCTTGCTGCCAAATCGCAGCGACGAGAGCCGCGCGTGGTCGAGCCAGTTTTGGTCAGGCTTCCAGTCGTAGGCCTGCTGAAACCAACCGAGCGGCGCATTCTCGAAGGTCCACATGCGCCCAAGCTCCTTGTGCTCTTGGGCGACGAGCGCAGACGAGAACAGCGCGGAAAATGCGAACGCGAACGTGCGAAGAGTCTTCTGCATGGCTTCGTTGGGTTCCTCGGAAACGAGCGGCCGAGTCTACGAAGCCTGCGCGCAGCCTGCGAACCGCTGCGCGCGCTTTTCGAACGCGAGTCAGGCTTGGCGCATCGCAAAGCGACGCATAGCGCCGCGCATGGCTTCTGCGCGCTGCTGCCACGCGCCCTGCATTCGCTGGTTCGCTTGCGGACGGACGCCGCCTCGCGCGGATTGCATGCCCTGGCTGCGCATCGCGGCCATGCGACGCATCATGACCATCTGGCGCACCATCGCGCCGCGATCGACCTTGGCCTCGCCGCCGCGACCGCGAGCGCCAGGCTTGCGGTCGCCGCGACCCTGCTGGCCGCGCGGCTCCTGACGCGGCTTGCGCGGCCCCTGGTCTTGCGCATCTCCACCGCGCCCGCGTCCGCGGCCACGGCCACCACGACCGCGCTCACCGCGACCACCCTGCCCGCGACCGCGCTCGCCGCGCGGCGCATCGGGGCGACCTTCGTTGCGGCGGCCGCCGCGACCGTTGCGATCGCCGCGCTCCTCCTGCGTCTCGCCCTGTTCTTGCGGCGGCGCGTCAGTGCGGTCCTGAGCGAGAGTCGGAACTGCGAACGTGAACAGCAGCAGCATTGCGGTCAGAAGGCGCATCGGCATCTCCATGGTCTTGGGTTGCCCGCTGCAACGCGACGCTCGCGAGGTTCCCCACCGCGATTCCGCGCACGCGGCGGGCACTGCCCGCCGCGGTGCTGCGATCAGGCCCAGATCACGAGACCGCGAACGGCGCTCTCGAATCCCGGCGCGCGTGCGCGAACGCGCATGCCATGGGCATAGCGGCCCGTCTTTTCCACGCTGTGCGAACCGACGTAGCTGTGCACGTTGCCGCGCATCTCGCCGGTGGATTTCATCGGCACAACGACGAGCGAACCGCCTTCGCCAGTGTCCTGCTGTTCGAGCACGAGTTCGACCAGGATGTCCTGCGGCAGCACGGTGCCCAGATCGACATCGAGCGTCACATCGAGGTGCTGCCCGACCTTGAAGTCCTGCAGCTCCACCGTGTTCGCCGCGACGATCTTGACCTGCGCGAACGCATTCTTGATGCGCACCACTTCCTTGCCCGCGTCGCGCGCCGGAGCCTTCTTGGCGGCCTGCTGGAAGAAGTAGTTGCCGGCGAGCTGCTTGTAAGCCTTGTCGGCGTACTCCTGCACCATGCGATCGGTGTTGAACTGCGGCGGCACCGTCGCAAGGCAGTGCACCATGCTCTCCACCCACGCCTCGGGCGTGCCGCGGCTATCGCGAGTGAAGTACATCGGCACCAACTCGTCCTCGATGAGGCCGTAGAGAGCCGTGGTGTCGGCTTGGTTCTGCAGCTCCGAGTCTTCGTAGACCTGCGCGCCGCCGATCGTCCAACCGTTCTGGCCATCCGCGGCCTCGGGCCACCAACCATCGCCAATCGACAGGTTGAGGACGCCGTTGGCCGCTGCCTTCATGCCCGACGTGCCGCTTGCCTCTTCCATGCGGGTCGGCGTGTTGACCCAGACATCGACGCCTTGCACGAGAGCGCGCGCGAGCGAGATGTCGTAGTCCTCGACGAACAGGATCTTGCCCGCGAACTCCGGCGTGCGGCTCATCTGCACGATCTTCTTCATGATGTCCTGGCCGAGGCGATCGCGAGGATGCGCCTTGCCGGAGACCACGATGCGCACGGGGCGGTGCGGGTTGTCGAGGATGTGCCGCAGGCGCACAGGATCCGAGAACAGCAGGTGCGCGCGCTTGTACGGCGCAAAGCGTCGCGCAAGACCGAGGTAGAGCGCGTTGGGATCGAGGCCCTCCTGCATCTGCTGCAGCAGCGCCGGGCTGTCCCCGCGCGCGTGGAACGAACGCTCCAACGCAGCGCGCACGTGCTCGACCATGCGAACCTTGCACGCGGAGTGCGCGCGCCACAGTTCGGCGCGATCCATGCCAGCGGCGCCCGCGAAGTCGATCGGACGCACCGCCTGCTTGCCGCGGCGCAGCAAGTTGGCGATGCCTTCGTCCGTCCAGCTCGCGAGATGGATGCCGTTGGTGATCGTGTCAATCGGCGCTTCGCTGAGCAGCAAGCCGGGCCAGAACGCGTGCAGCAACTTCTGCGACGCGATGCCGTGCAACTTGCTGACGCCGTTGATGAAGCCAGCGAAGTTCATCGCGAGCCACGTCACGTTGAACTCCGTGCCTTGGCCACCGGAACCCAGCGCAAAGAAACGGTCCCACGGCAAGCCGACCCATTCCTCGGCGTCGCCGAAGTAGCGGCGCATCAGGTCCTCGCCGAAGCGATCGTGGCCTGCTGGCACCGGCGTGTGCGTCGTGAACAGCGTGGTCTCCGCGACGTATTCGCGCGCCGACTCGAACGTCAGGCCTTCGCCGCGAACCAGTCGGCTCGTGCGCTCCAACGTGAGGAAGGCCGCGTGGCCTTCGTTCATGTGGTAGACGGACGGACGCAGCCCCATCGCGCGCAGCAAGCGAACGCCGCCGCGGCCGAGCACGATCTCCTGCTGGATGCGCGTCTCGGTATCGCCGCCGTAGAGGTTGCGCGTGATGTCGCGATCCTCGGGCCGGTTTTGCGGCACGTTGGCGTCGAGCAAGTAGAGCGGCACGCGGCCGACTTGCGCTTTCCATGCGCGCAGCACGAGTTCGCGTCCGGGCATCGGCACCGTGATCTCCAGCGGCCTGCCGTCCGCGGCGCGAACTGCTTCGACCGCGAGGTCGCTCGGGTCGTTTTCGCGATCGACCGCCAACTGCTGGCCGTCGCTTGCGAGCTTCTGCTGCATGTAGCCGAAGCGATAGAAGATGCCGACGCCGATCAGCGGCAGCGCGAGATCGCTCGCGGACTTCAGGTGGTCGCCGGCGAGGATGCCGAGGCCGCCGCTGTAAATCGGCAGCGACGGATGCACGCCGAACTCGGCGGAGAAGTATGCGATCGGATACTCGCCAGTGATCGCCGGGCCGTTCTCCGACAACTGCACGGGCTTCGCTGCGCCCGCCATGTAGTCGTCGAAGCGCTGCTCCGCTTCCTGCAGGCGACGCAGGTAGTTCTTGTCCTTCGCGAGGCGATCGAGCACATCGACGCTAGCGCGATGCAGGCACTGGATCGCGTTGTCGCTGATGCGACCGAACGACGGATCGACTGCGGCGAACAGCTCGCGGATGCCGGGCTGCCAGCTCCACCAATAGTTGCGCGAGAGCTTCTCGAGACCCTTCAACGCCTGCGGCACCGTCGCGGAGACTTCGAAGTTCGTGAGGCGCGGGTTGGGACCGACGCCTGGCGAGGGCAGCGCACGGCGCGGCAGGCGGAACTGCACCACGCCGCTCGTGCTGCGCTTCTGCACGGCGTCAAGCGACAGCGTGTAGGCAGACTCGTAGTTCGCGAACAGGTCCTTCCATGCGGTGTGTCCCGCAGCGGCGCGGCAACGATCGCGCATCGAAGCGTCGGCGCCGCCCTTCGACAGGAACGACTCCAACTCGCGAACGAGCGCTTGCGTCACTTCTTCGTAGGGCACGCGCTGGCGCGGGATCACCGTGATGCCGTCCTTCGCGCCCAGGCCCTCTTGGATCGCCCAGCGGCCAAAGCCAGCGAGATCTGTGGTGATCGTCGGCACGCCGACTGCGAGCGCTTCCTGCGGGGTGTAGCCCCACGGCTCGTAGAACGACGGATAGACGCCGATGTCCATCGCAGCGAGAACGGCTTCGTATTCGCGGCCGAACACGCCGTCATCCGGACGCAGATACACCGGGATCTGCAGAACCTTGACGCGCGCGCCCCTCTTGTTGTCGATGCCGAGGCTCTTGCAGTGCACTTGGACCGGATCGCGCTCTTCGTCGAACAGGTTGTGCGAGCAGATGCCGATCGGGCCGTTCTTGGGGCCGGACTCTAGGCGCTCGAGCAGTTCGCTGCGCATGCCCGAGTTGCCTGCCGGGATCAGCAAGAACGCGATTACGTTGCGCCCCGGCTTGTCCTTCATGCGTCCCAAGGCATCGAGCAGCAACTCGATGCCCTTGTTGTGGAACTCATAGCGCCCCGCGATGCCGACGAAGAGGCTGTCGCCGACGCTCTCGCCGAGCATTGCCTCCGCCAACTTCGCGACGGACTTGCGCGTCTCCGCACGGTCACCAGCAGCAAGCTGGTCGACGACGTCTAGATCGATGCCATTTGGCACCAGCACGTCGGCGCGGCGCCCGTGCAGCAGTTCGGCTTCATCCGCGGTGATCGCACTAACAGTCGTGAACGCGTCGGAGCCCCGCGCACACGCTCCTTCCAGGCTGTGCTTCGCACGCACGCCGTGCTCCTCGGCGAGTTGCTGCGCAGTCTTGCCGCCGAGGCCTTGGCTCGGATCGATGCCGAGCGACGCAATGGCGCGGCCAAGCATCGTCGCATGCGTCGTGAACACCGTGCCGATGCTCGGAATGCGCTCCTTCAGGTAGAGCAGCGCGGCGCCCGTCATCCATTCGTGCGCGTGCACGACGGCGCGACGATGGAACGGCGCAAGGTGCTCCTCCCACCACTTCTCGATCACCATCGCTGCGGCAGTCGCAAACAGCACGGGCTCGACGTAGTCCCAATCGCCGGCGATCGAGTCGACGTGGTGGCGCTCCCACAGGCCGGCGAGGATGCCGTTCTTCTGCTCGTAGAGCGAAGAGAAGCCGACCAGCATGCAGCGCGGCCTGCCAGCGATACGCCAGCGGCCGATGCGGATCGGGAGCCCTGCCTCACGGCAGGACTGGATGAAGGCCTCATGGCCCGGCTCGTCGTCAAACGGGGGCTGCTGGCCAGCGCCAGTAAGGAGCAGGGGGCCAACACAGATGTAGTCGTCGCGATAACGCTCGACGGCAGTCTTGGCCTTGCTCGACAGCACCGTATGGATGCCGCCGACCTTGTTGCAGACTTCCCAACTGATCTCGAATAGCTGCTGAGGATGACGCGTCATGGAATGTGGCTGGGGCGGCCGGTCTATGGCCGAAGTCCGATCATCGGACGTTGCTACGTGCGCGCTGGACCTGGAGTCGCAAGTCGTCGATCGCAGTCATTAAGGTCACGAACGCCGCGTGCGGCGAAGCGTGAGGGCTGAAGTATTCGTGCACTTCTGCATCACTGTGGCCCTTGGTGGCGACGTAATAGACATGGTCTGACGTCGTCATGCGACGCCACGCCTCGAGGAGGTCAGGCCGCTTGCTCGCAACCTCCATCACCATCGGACGAATCTCGTACAGCGCCCGATGCGCCTCGGTCTGCATCGGGTTGCCGAGCCAAGCCGAGAGGTTGCGTTCGACGTCCGCCCACGACAGAGGATTGGCAATGTCGAGTTCGCCCGCGGACGACAACTCGGCAGCGACCTGCGCCGGCGTGCGGAAGCGGAAGTTCGGGTTGGTCAGAACCTCCTCGGGCAAGCGACGCATGAAGTCGAAGATGCCGGTGTGCGCGCCTTGGTGCTCGCCGAACGTCTCGTAGTCCATGAACAGGCCGACGAACTGCGCAGGCGGCGGCAGATCGTGGAGCCAGCCCGCAAACGTGTCGGCGTAGAGCGGATGCTGCGGCCACTTCGAGTTCGAGAACCGGAACGCGATGTCGTCGGACAGCGAGTAGCTGCGCAGCAGCAGCTTGAGGCTCTTGCAGCCCTTGGGCTGGTAAGGGACCTGCGGGCTGCGCCAACCAAGCACGCGCTCGAAGCCCTCGCCCAGCATCGTGGAGAAGCCAAGCTCCTCGACGTGCTTGCAGATCGTGTTGTCGAGGATCAGTTCCGTGTTGCGAAACGTCGTCGGTCTGCTGCCGAACAGGTCCTCGATCGTGGCGCGCTGCGATTCTACCTGGGCCGTGAACTCGTCCTTGTCCACCACTCCCGCAAGCGAGTGCTGGCTCGTCTCACACAAGAACTCCACGCAGTCGGACTCTGCCAACTCGACGAAGCTGTCGAGTGCAGCAGGCGCCCAGTCACGCAGTTGCTGGATCACCGTGCCCGAGAGCGAGAACGAGCAACGGAATTGACCGTCCGTGCGTTCGATCGCGTCGAGCAGCACGCGATTCATCGGCAGGTAGCAGCGCTCCGCGACTCGCTCGGCGACCATCTTGTTGAGCGGGTCGTCGAAGTACGAGAGCTTCTGGATGCGATCGCCAGGCTTCCACTTCGCCAATCGGTACGGCTGGTGCACCTGGAAGTAGAAGACGACGTCGATCATGCGCCCGCCCCGATCGTGCCGTCTGCCATCGCGCGCTCGCACATGCGCAGCGCGCGCAACAGTTCGCCGGTGTTCCATGCTTGCGCGAAGGTGCCCGATGCACGCTGCGGCTCGTCGCCGTCGAACACCTCGCTGACGTGATCAAACCCAGCGCGTCGCGTCTCTGGCAGGAAGCCAAGCAGCCAGTCCGAGAGTTCGCGCGCGACCGCTGTCGCTTGCGACGGCGACGCCGCGCGCAGAGCCGCTTCGACATAGAAGCCGGACAGCCAAGGCCACACGGTCCCCTGGTGGTATGCGTGATCGCGCTGGTCTTGGCCGCCTTCGTAGCGAGCGCGGTAGTGCGGCGACGATGGGTCGAGCGTTCGCAAGCCGCGCGGAGTGCGCAGCACGCGGCTCGCAGTGGCGACGATGCGCGCGCGCTGCTCGACCGACAACGGGCTCCGACGCAGAGCCGCCGCGATCACCATGTTGGGCCGGATCGACGCATCGATCGCATCGCCGTCGCGGCAGTCATGGAGCACGCCAGATTGCTCGTTCCAGAAGCGCGCCAAGAACGCGCTGTTCGCGCGCTTCGCTGCTCGTTGCCATCGGCTGCCATGCCACTCGCCGAGCGTCTGCAGCAACGCGCACCACATCGCGACGATCTCGACGGGCTGCCCGGCGCGCGGCGTCACTGGGCCTTGCGATGTGCGCGCGTCCATCCACGTGGCGTTGAGTTCCGAACTGCCAGCGCACAGCAGGCCATGCTGGTCCACGACCAAGCCGAGCGGCGCGCCCTTCTCATAGCTCTCGGCGATCGCGAGCAACGCAGGCCCAAACTCATCGCGCACGCGACCGGGATCGCGCGCAGAGTCGTAGACGCGTTGGACGCACTGCGAGAACCACAACGCAGCATCCGCCGAGCCATAGTGACTCGTCGCCTGCGAATCGCCGTAGATGTTCGGCAGGAGCCCATCGCGCAAGAACGGCAGCGCGCCGCGCAAGACCTGAAGGCAACGCTCGTTCTCGCCCACCGACAGCGTGAGGCCGGGCAGCGAGACGAATGCGTCGCGGCCCCACTCGGAGAACCACGGGAAGCCCGCGAGCACGCCAAGGCGGCCCGAGCGATCGCGATAGAAGAAGTCGTCGACGCCGCGACGCAGGCGCGCAGCCAGCGTCGATGCGCCGCGCTGCGCAAACGGATCTCGCTGCGCGCGCGCGCGCACTGCCGCGTCAAAAGCCGCGGCCGGATCCTGTTCGCAGCGATCCGCGGTGAACGC
>JBEELK010000178.1:0-7899 GCA_041168165.1 Planctomycetota bacterium
GCGTGAAGCGTCGCTTCGAAGTGATGCACGGCCCGCGCGGCGGCATCCTCGTCAACGACTACGCGCACCATCCCGCCGAGATCCGCGCCGTGCTCGACACCGCGCGCAAGCGATTCCCTGGTCGCCGACTGCTCGTTGCGTTCCAACCACATCAGCACCAACGCACGCTCGCGCTGTTGCCCGAGTTCGCCGATGCGCTCGCGCTCGCAGATTGCACGCTGATCGCGGACATCTACGGCGCGCGCGAGAGCGCGGAGATCAAGGCAAGCGTCTCGGCGCGCGACCTCGTCGCGGCCGTGCTGGATCGCGGCGGTATGTGTTCGGCTGGCGGCAGCGTCGATGACTTGCCACAGCGCGTCGCATTGAGCCGCAATGATGGCGACCTCGTGCTCGTGCTCGGAGCTGGCGATGTCGACCGCGCCAAGGAGGCGATCCTTGCGGACATGTGATATGCGCTCTGCGCTCTCAGGCATGCGCGGTGCCGTGCGCGAGAACGTCGTGCTCGCGCCCTACATGCACCTTCGCGTCGGCGGCCCCGCCGATTGGTTCTTGGAGCCGTTCACGGAAGAAGACGCGGCCTTGTGCGTGCGCGTCTGCCGCGAGAACGACATTCCGCTGCGCGTGCTCGGCGGCGGCAGCAACGTCCTCTGCTCGGACCATGGCGTGCGCGGCGCGGTGTTGCACCTCGGCGATCACAATCGCATGGTGCGCGACCAGAACCGCATCACTGCGGGCGCGGGCGTCACGCTCGCGAGCCTGATGCGTTCAACCAAGGAGCTCGGCCTCGCCGGCCTCGAGAAGCTCACCGGTATCCCTGCGCACGTCGGTGGTGCAGTCGCGATGAACGCGGGCACGCGCGATGGCGAGACGTTCGAGTACCTCACGTCGCTGACGCTGCTCGATCCGTCTGGCGAACTCGTCGTCTGGTCCAAGAAGGACATGAAGCCGCGCTATCGCGATGGCGGCCTCGATGGGCGCATCGTGCTGCATGCCACGTGGGAGCTGCACGAGGACGATCCGAACGCGATCTTCCAGCGGTTCTCCGAGTCGCTGAAGCGGCGCAACGCGACGCAGCCCGTAAGCCAGCGCAGCGTCGGCTGCGTGTTCAAGAACCCTCCCGGCGACGCGGCGGGCCGCCTGATCGAGGCTTCTGGCTGCAAGACGCTGCGCAATGGCGGCATTGAAGTGAGCGGCCTCCACGCCAACTACTTCATCAACACCGGCAGCGGCACCTGCGCGCAGTTCGTCGAGCTGATCGACGAGGTGCGCAAGCGCGTGCAGTCGCAGTTCGGCGTTTATCTGGAGCCCGAGGTCAAGTTCTGGGGCTTATGACCCCGGCGCAAATGCGCTGGGGTAAGCCGGTGTCCGCATGCTCGCGGTCGTAGCCGGCTTCCTCTGGAACTGAGCCCCTTGCTCGCGGCGACGCGCGGCCAATATTCGCGCGTCGTTCCGTAGCGGCAGCCCCATGGTGCGCGACAGCTTTGCACGCGCCCAGGCAACAGGCGCCGCCTTGCGGCGACGCCGCCAACTTCGACCGACCCTGCCGAACCATGCATAGGAACCCTCTTCGCTTCCTGCCCGCCATCGTCCTCGCATTCGCTGCATCCGCAGCAGCGCAACAGTCTGCACAGCCCGCCGACAGCTTGCCCGCGGGAACGTGGGCGATGGCCTCGTTCGGCGGCCTCGATCGTTGCACGAGCGCCGTGAATGGGCACGCGGCCGCAACGCTCGTGAAGTCGTTCGTCGAAGGCATCCCCGCCGCCACGCGCGATGCGCGCGTGACCTCGATGCTGGAGCAGGCCGCTGCGCAGGTGCGCGATGGGTTCGCGCAGTCGCCGCTGCAGTTGTCCACTGCGCGAGCTCTGCTGCGTCGGCCGATGGCGATCGGGCTCGGCCGTCCGACGATCCTCGGCATTGGCCCGTCACTTGCGCTCGTTGTCGACGAGGGCAACTCCGGCGCGGAGATCGACGCGATGCTAGCGCAGCTCGCATCCGCGCGGCCTGAGCCGACGCGATTGGCGAAGGGCACCGCCGCAGGCGTTGCATGCACGCTCGTCGAAGGCGATGGCATGCCGACGCTGTATGCGGTGCATCACGAGGGCGCGTTCGTGTTCACCAACAGCGAGGGTTACCTGCGTGAGATCCTCGCGGTGCGCGGCCAGCAACAGCCGTCGCTCGCGAATGGCTCGTCGCTCGGCAGCCAGCGCGCGCGTTTGCTCGAAGTGCCGCTCGTCGAAGTGTTCGTCAACGTGGCGCCGATGCTGCCGATGGTGGAGCCGCTCCTGCCCTACGAGGCTGCGGACTTCGGCCGCGCGCTCGGCATCGAGTCGCTTGGCGGCGCGTACCTCGCGGCGGGTCCGTCGTCCGTCGGCACGGTCGAGACGCTCGATCTGCAGATTCGCGGCAACAAGCACGGGCTCTTGAAGGCTGCGCTTTCGGGACAAGTCGATTTCGAAGCCGCGAAGTTCTTCGGCAAGGACACGCTGGCGTTCGCTGGCCTGCGGCTCGACGCCAACGCTGCCGTTGCCGCATTCGATCAATTCTGCAACCAGCTGCCGCGCGATCAGGCGCGCGATGCTCGCCGCGATGCTGCGCGCGACTTTCTGCGTGGCTTCCGCCAGGCAGGCATGTCCGACGCGGAGATCGAGGAGCTGTTCGCGTCGATCGAGGGATCGATCAGCGTGGGCTTCTCCCTCGGCACTGCGCCCGCGCCGATCCCAGAAGCGGTTGCGATCGCCAAGGTTCGCGATGCCGCGGTCGTGTCCAAGCACCTCGACTCGATGCGTGGCGCGATGACGCAGCAAGGCATGGAGTGGAAGGTTAGCATGCAAGGCGACACGCAGGTGCACTACTGCTCGGCGCCGATCGGCGCGGACAGCGGCCTGCAGCTGACGCCGAGCTACGCGATCGTTGATGGTTGCCTAGTGATCGGATCGACGACCAAGGCTGTGCTCGACGCGATGAAGCAGCGTGCCGATGAAACGACGAGCCTGTTCCGCGAGACCGACTTCGTCGCGGCCGCGCTCGCCGACGAAGGCGCGATGGCGTTCGTGCACTTGCGCCCGGGTCGCTTCTGCGAGCGCTACTGGCGCACGGCGGAAGCACGGCTGTTCCCGCTCATCGACGACCAGCAGGAAGAACTCGGCTTCACTAGCGAGGACCTGCCGGATCAAGACGCATTCGCAAAGGCTCTCGGATCGATGTCGTGGTCGATCACCTGCGATGACGATGGCATGCGGTTGCGCATGCGCGGCAACGTGGGCCTCGGTGGCGCCGCAGCGTCGTTCGCCGCGTTGGTCGACGACGTGTTGCTCCGCGCGACGGCGAAGGCCTACTGAGCCACGCCGGACGAACTCAGCGGTCGCGGCGCGCGCGACGCAGTTCTTTGCGCAGCATCGGCGAGCGCGTGGCGCGATAGGCCGCGCGCAGTTCTTCGAGGCGCTCGCGCGCGATCGCCATCGCGCCGCCGGTCATGCGGTGCAGGATCGGGTCATAACGCGGCGCAGATTCGTCGGTGGCGACGCTCGCATCGGCTGGCGCCGCAGGCGTCGGAGCGGTCTCCGCCTCCTTCTTCGCTGCCGCGGCCTCCGCGGGCTTTGCCGTCACATCGCTCGCGGCAGTCGCTGCTTCGGCCGCAGGCTGTGACGCAGGCTCCGCCTTCGCCGCATCGCGCTTCTGTTGCTCCTTCTGTTGGATCGCCTCGACCGTCAGTTCGTCCTTCTCGACGCGCTGCACGAGGGCCTTCTCGATCCACAGCTCGCCGCCTTCGACGCGCACGTGGTAGTGCGTCGCGTCTTCGCCGAGCAGCGCGCCGCGAATCGGTTCTGGCTTGTCATCCTTCTGATGGTTTGCCGCGAGCACCCAGAACGTGTCGGGCGCGTTCGCAGGTTGGAGCGAGCCAGCTAGAACCACAACGAGGAGCGGCAGCATCATGTCGAAGCCTATCGCATGCGGCGCACGGCAACGGAAGGGGCGCGGTGCGCAGGCGCGGCAGAACTTGCAGTCCACGGCAACCGCCGCCGTGCGGACGACGCGCCGCTCTGCGACACTTGGGCGATGCGCCACCCTCTCTCCCATGGCATCGGTGCGTTCGCGTCGATCGTTCTCTCGGCTCTCGCCGCCGCGCAGTCTCCGCCCGAGCGGATCTTCGACGGCGCGTCGCTCTCAGGTTGGGACGGAGATCCCAAGGTCTGGTCCGTGCAGGACGGCTGCATCACCGGGCGCTCCGACGGAACGCTGGCGCAGAACACGTTCCTGATTTGGAAGGGCGAAGAGGCTGCGGACTTCGAGCTCACCTACTCGGTGCGCGTCGAAGGCGACAACAACAGCGGCGTGCAGTACCGCAGTCGACGGTTGTCGAGCGACGGCTTCGCCGTGGCGGGCCCGCAGTGCGATGCGCATGGGGCTCCCGGCTACTTCGGCATGATCTACGAGGAGGGCGGTCGAGGCATCCTGATCACGAGCGGCCAGCGCATGCACATCGATGCGAGCGGCAACAAGCTCGTGCAATCCGACAGCAAGCCCGGTGCGACGGATCTCACGAAGTGGCACGCGATGCGCATCGTCGCGCGCGGCACGACGGTGCAGCACTTCGTCGACGGCGCGCTTGCGATCGATCTCACAGACGACAGCGGCAAGCTCGCGCGCAGCGGTATCCTCGCGCTGCAAGTGCATTCGGGCGCTGCGATGAAGGTCCAGTTCAAGGACCTGGTGCTGACGCGGCTGCCGAAGTCGGAAGTCGCAGTCACGGGCGCGCCGATCGCACAGAACGCAGCGGTTGTGCCGAACTGGATCTGGGATGCGAGCGCGGGCGCGGATGAAGAACTGTTCTTCCGTCGCGAGGTCGCGCTGCAAGATGCGCCCAAGTCGGCTGTGTTGCACATCACCGCGGACAACAACTTCCGCGCCTACGTCAACGGCGAGAAGGTCGGCGAGAGCGCATCGTGGGAATCGCCGCGACGCCTCGACGTGACCAAGTTGCTGCGCGCGGGCAACAACGCGATCGCGGTGCACGCATGGAATGACGGCGGGCCTGCGGGAATGTGCGCGCAGCTTGCGTGGCGCGCAGGCTCCGCAAGTGGCGTCGTGGCGACGGATGCCGCGTGGCGCGTTGGATCGGATGATCCCGATGGTTGGGATCGCGCAGGATTCGACGACGCAAAGTGGGGCGCCGCGACCGTGATCTGCGCGCTTGGCGAAGGGCCGTGGTCCGGCGCGCTCGCGGCCGATGCGTTCACGATCGACCTCGATCCTGCGGCACCGCAGAAGGTAGAGGCGACGAAGGACCTCGCAGTTCCACAGGGCTGGACCGCAGAGCGCTTGCTCGCCGTGCCGCGCGCATTCGGCAGTTGGGTGTGCATGTGCTCGGACCCGCAGGGTCGTCTCTACGCGAGCGACCAACAGCGCGGCCTCTACCGCATCACGCCTGCTGGCGTGCTCGGCAACGCGGAGACCACGATCGAGCGCGTCGACATCGACCTCCCTGGCTGCCAAGGGCTGTGCTTTGCGTTTGGCGCGCTCTACGCAGTCGTCAACCATGGCAAGCCGGGCCTCCATCGGCTCACGGATCGCAACGGCGATGGCGCGCTCGACCATGCAGAACTGCTGCGCGCGCTCGATGGCGATGGCGAGCATGGCCCGCATGCGGTCGAGATCGCGCCGGACGGCGAGCATCTGCTTGTGTTGTGCGGCAACCACGTGCTGCCGCCGCAACTGTCGGGCAGTCGCGTGACGCGGCCGTTTGTCGAAGACGTGCTCGTGCCCGGCATCAACGATCCCAATGGCCACGCGGTCGGCATCAAGGCGCCCGGCGGCTACGTCTGCCGCGTCGACAAGGACGGCAAGGAATGGGAGATGTTGTGCTGCGGCTTCCGCAATGCATACGACCTCGCGGTCTTGCCTTCGGGCGATGTCGTGACGTTTGACGCCGACATGGAATGGGACATGGGCATGCCGTGGTATCGCCCGACGCGCATCCTCCAGGTGCTGTCTGGCGTCGACTACGGCTGGCGCACCGGATCGCGCAAGTGGGGGGCGGACCTGCCCGACACGCTGCCAGCTGTGTGCGATATTGGGCCAGGCTCGCCGACGGGCGTCGTTGCGTTCGGCAATGGCGCGCTCGCGCTCGATTGGACGTTTGGCACGGCATACGCAGTCGCGCTGCATGAGAACGGCGCGATGCTGCAGGGCCGCGCGCAGCCG
Organism: Planctomycetota bacterium; assembly: GCA_041168165.1. Taxonomy (GTDB): domain Bacteria; phylum Planctomycetota; class UBA1135; order UBA1135; family UBA2386; genus SXPK01. The sequence continues at coordinate 6,202 of JBEELK010000178.1, forward strand.
TTTGCGAGCGGCGTGCCGCTGCCGTTGACGGAGGCGGTCGTCGATCGCGATCGCGGCATCGTCTACGTGCTCACCGGCGGTCGCGGATTGCCGTCGCGGCTCTATCGACTGACGCACGAGTCCGGCAAGGCGAACGTGAAGGCGTTGCCGCAGTCGGTGGCGCGCATCGAGCGTCTGCGGCTCGAGGTGTTCCATGGCAAGCAAGATGAACGCGCGATCGACGCCGCGTGGCCGCTGCTCGGCGACGAGGACGCGGCGCTGCGTCATGCCGCGCGCGTTGCCGTGGAGTCGCAGCCCGTTGCGCAGTGGCGCGAGCGAGCGCTCGCCGAGCGCTCGTCGCCATGGCGGCAACTTCACGCGCTGGTCGCGCTGTGCCGTTGTGGAAGCAGCGAGGACCTGGAGCCCGTGCTCAATGCGCTGTCGTTGATCGATAGCAGTTCATTGTCGGGATCGCAGCGCATCGCGTGGCTGCGCGCGCATGAGTTGGCGCTCATGCGCCTCGGCCCCGTCAATCCGTCGCAGCGAGAACGCGTGGCCGACTTGCTGCTGCCCAAGTTCCCGTCGGGCGATGATCGCGAAGACCAGCTGATGATCGGCCTGCTTGCGCATGTCGACGCAAAGGGCCTGCTCGATGTCGCGCTGCCGATGCTGACGCCGATTCGTCCCTCTGCGCCGCCTGCGTGGGCCGAGATCGCGAAGCGCAACAAGAACTACGGCGGAGCCATCACGACGATGCTCGGCGCGATGCCGCCCGCGCAGCAGATCGCGATCGCGTATGCGCTGCGCAACGTGAAGGCCGGATGGACGATGGAGCAGCGCGAGGCCTACTTCGCGTTCATGGCGGAAGCCAAGAAGCAGAAGGGCGGCGCGAGCTACCAAGGCTTCTGCAAGCACATCGTCGAAGACGCGTATGCCAACTGCAGCGAAGCGGAGAAGGCGCAACTCGCGGACGCTGTGGGCAAGGCGCGCGCGGAGCCGAAGCCGTTCGTCGCAACGCAGCCGAAGGGCCCTGGCCGCCGCTGGCAACTCGACGAAGCGAAGGCGATCGCGCGCACGCAACTGCAGCGCGAACGCGATCTGCAGAACGGCCGCAACCTGTTCTACGCAACGGGCTGCGCGGGTTGCCATCGCTTCTCGGGCGAGGGCAAGGGCGTCGGCCCCGACCTCACAAGCCTCGGCAACAAGTTCTCCGCGGACGACGTGCTCGAAGCGATCCTCGAGCCGAGCAAGGTCGTGAGCGACCAGTTCGCGGGCGCGGTGCTCACGAAGAAGGATGGCTCGACCGTGTTCGGTCGCGTGAGTCGCCGCGAGGACGATGGCTCCATCGTGCACGAAGTCGTGACCGCGACCGCGGACGCCGCGGTGGTGCGCGTAGCGGACGCCGACGTCGCGCGCGTCGAGCCCGCCAAGCTGTCGGTGATGCCGCAGGGCCTCGTCGATCGATGCAGCGAGGCGGAGTTGATGGACCTGCTCGCCTACTTGCTGTCGCGCGGCAACTGACCGCGCGCAGCGATGCGCGTCAGTGCGCGTCGAGCCAGTTCGGGCCCGTGCCGATCGCGACGTCGAGCGGCACGGCGAGGTTCGCGGCTCCGCGCATGCAATCGCGCACGATGAGCTTCACTTCGACGAGCTCGTCGTCGGGCACGTCAAGCACGAGTTCGTCGTGTACCTGGAGCAGCAGGCGCGCCTTGAGCCCGC
>JBEELK010000179.1:0-14928 GCA_041168165.1 Planctomycetota bacterium
GCGCCATTCCAATGTCCACGCAGCGATCCGTCCGCCGCAACTTGCTCGCGATGTGCACCTTCTTGGTGCCGCTAGGGATCCTTGCGTGGATCGGCTCGCGCGAACTGCAGCGCCAGGCGGAGCAAGTGCGCACCGCGGTCGATCGCGAGGCCATCCAGTTCTTGCAGGCGGCGACGCAAGCGGTCGACCAACGACTCGACGAACTGCTTCCGGCTGTCGAACGAGAATGCGATGCGCTCCTGGCGCACGACTCGCCAGCGGCCACCGTGCGCGAACTGCGAGCCCACGGTTTTGGTTCGGTGCTCGACGTCGTGCTGATCGGCAACGATGGCCGCCTGCGCTATCCCGACGCTGGCAGCCAACGGTTCGCACTGCCATTCCACCGTGATGCATTCTTGCGCGGCGACGACGAACGAGGACGCGATGCGCTGCGCCGCGCGGACCTGCTGATCACGTTGGAGAAGTTCGACGAGGCAGAAGCCACGCTGCTCGCGGCATCGAAGCAGGCTGCGGCATCCAGAGACGGCCCCGACGACAACCCGACCCGCGACCGCGACCGTGCAGGACGACGAGGCCCCGGCGAGTCGGCGTGGTCGCAAGTGACCCTCGGATTCCGCCTCGCGACCGTGCAGAAGAAGCTCGGCAAACACGAACAGGCCGAAGCATCGTTCCAACGCGTTGTCGATCTCACGGCAGGCTTCCGCTCGTTGACGCGCAACGGGCGCTCGTTCGACCCGATGCTCGACGGCGAGCAGACGACGCTTGGACTGCTCTCCGAGTTGGCCCTGGCGGAAGCCGACGAGGACGGCGCGCTGCGGTGCAACTTGCTCGCCGCCATCGGCAACGGCGAGCGCGACCTCTCAAGCGAGGCGATCCTAACATCCGTCGCCGATCGGCTTGCGGCAGGGGCCCCTACGGCTGTGCGCGCACGCGCAGACGAGTTGCGCGAAGAAGTCCGCCTACATCTGCACGCGCGCACCTTCGCGGCAGATTACGACCGAGTCCTTCGCGAGACCGTGCTGCGCCGCATCCGCGCCGTCGAGAGCGCATCCGAAAGCGGCGACCTGCGTCCCATTCTCACTGCCGGATCGCCGAGCACGCTTCTGCTGCTGCACCGCGCGCCCGAAGTAATGAGAGCGCGCGCCGAGTGGCTGGGCATCCGCCTCGATGCCGGCCGCTTGCTCGCGGGCGCGCTGGAGCCGTTCTTGCGCGGCGATAGTTCGTTCCGGCTCGCGATTGCCGACAGCGAAGACCTGCCGATCGTCGCAGCCCCAAAAGCGCCTGAAGACTACGCCCCGCCTGCGATCGCCGCGCACGGCATGGTGTTGCGGGCGTATCCCGCAGACGTAGACAGCTACCTCAAAGATGCAGCCGACCGCCGCACCAATGCCTTGCTGCTCGTCGGCTTTCTGTTCTTGGCGGCGTCGATCGGAGCCGTCTGGATGTGGCGCTCGGTGTCGCGTGAGGCCGAACTGCTCGGCCTCAAGGTCGATCTCGTGTCGCGCGTGAGCCACGAGCTGAAGACGCCGCTCGCGCTGATCAGCCTGTATGGCGAGACCTTGCAGCTCAAGCGCGCTCGCGACGCGGACCAAGCCGCGCAGTTCGGAGGAGTGATCACGCGCGAGGCCGGTCGCCTCACGACGATGATCCAGCGCATCCTCGACTTCTCGCGCCGGGAAGCTGGGACGCTCGTGTACGCACCCGAGGTCACCGATCTCGGCGAAGTGCTCGAGGCAGTCGCCGACACATACGCCCCGCACCTCGAGGCGAAGGGAGCTTCGTTGTCGACCGACTTGCCGGTTGGCATCTGGGCGCGCGTCGACCGCTCGGCACTGGAAAGCGTGGTCCTCAACCTGCTTGAGAACGCCGCCAAGTACGCAAGCGACGAGGACCCATCCGCGGAGATCCGCCTCGAGCTCCGCCGCAACGGCGATTCCGCCGAGATCGACGTGAAGGATCGCGGCCGCGGCATCCCAGACGGCGAGCGCAGCGTGATCTTCGACAGCTTCTACCGAGCATCCAACGCAGGCGAAGTGCGCGGCGCAGGACTCGGACTCAGCCTCGTCCGTCACTTCGCACAGGCGCACGGCGGCACCGCCGTCGCCATGGCCCGCGAAGGCAGCGGCAGCATCTTCCGCATTACCGTTCCGACGACCCCAGCAACGGCATGAACGACACTCGCATCCTTGTGATCGAAGACGAACCGGACCTCCGCGCCGGACTGCAGCACAACCTCGAACTCGAAGGTTTCCAGGTCGACACCGCTGCGGACGGCAAGCAGGGGCTCCGCAAGGCGACCCAGGACAAGCCGACGCTGATTCTGCTCGACCTGATGCTGCCGCTCCTGCCGGGCCTCGAAGTGCTTCGGCAGCTGCGCGCAAGCGGCAGCGTCACGCCTGTCATCATCCTGTCCGCCAAGGGTCAAGACCGCGACAAGGTGCAGGGCCTAGAGCTCGGCGCAGACGACTACCTCTCGAAACCATTCACCCTGAGCGAACTGACCGCTCGCATCCGCGCAGTCCTACGGCGCACGCAAGTGCGTCGGCCTGAGGCGCCATCGAGCGAAGGTGCTCCCGTGCTGCGGTTCCCTGGCCTCACCGTGGACTTCAAGCGCTTCTCGGTGACGCGCGACGACCAAGAGATCCAACTCTCGCGCTACGAAGCGGAGATCCTTCGCATGCTGATCGACCGCATCGGCGAAGTCGTGAGTCGTCAGGACCTGCTGCGAAAGGTCTGGGGCTATGTGCATCTGCCCACCACCCGCACTGTCGACAACCACATCGCGCGTCTGCGCAAGAAGCTCGAGCGCGACATCGATCAGCCGGTGCATGTCGTGACGGTGCACGGGCTCGGCTACTGCTTCGAGTCGAAGCCGATCGAAGACACCCCATCGTGAATCGCAACCTTCGCGCACTTCCGATCGCGGCCATGTGGCTCGTCGCTGCTGCGGTAGCGGCGCAATCACAATCGCCATCGCTTCAGGATGCTTGGATCCGGGAGACCCTCGACCTCGACATTCGCGCGGCGATCCAAGGCTATCGCGAAGTTGCCCGTGACGAATCGCACCCGACGTTCGATCGCAAGGTCGCGGCAGCGCGACTCGAGGAGCTTCGCCGCATCGGCGTGATCGAAGCGTCCGAGCCTTCGTCGGCGAAGTTGCTGCCGGAGAGCCTCGTGTCAAGCGCAGAGGCAAAGGCCCAAGAGACGAATGCAAAGGCGGCAGCGGACTTGGCGAAGCAAGTGCCACGCGCATCCAACCCTGCCTCGCCGGAAGGAAAGCCCGAAGTGCCGCCACTGCGCCCACTCGTCAGCGCCGTTTTGCAGACCCTTTCTTCCGATGCTCCTGCTTTTGCCGCCGACCGAGGCTGGCCAAACCGGACACGAGGCTTTGGCGGCAACGACACGACCCGCGTTCTAGAACGAATCCGCGCTGCCGATATCGCCCGCGCCGATCTCGCAGGGAAGCTCGCGGAGGCAGACCAACTGCGGCTGCGCAACTTTCCGACTTGGAAGCCAGAGCCGTGGCCATCGGATAAAAGCGCAGCCTGGGCTACCGCCCGCGCGAACCTCGTCGAGTGGTATCAGGAGCGCCAGTTGAGCCGTACCGAGCGCGACACCTTGCAACGTCTGCTGGCAGCACTCGACGAAGACGCGAGGACCAGCCCTGCGCGCGCACTCGAGCGGATGGATCGTCTGCCGTTCTACTCCGAACGCCTTCGCGCTGGCATCGCCGCGCCACGCTGAGCTCTTCGCAACGGGGCCCTTCGCAACGGGGCCCTTCGCAACGGGGCTGGGCGGAAGGAACGCGCTAGAAACGAAATCGGCGACCTCGATGAGGTCGCCGATGTGGTCTCTAGGCGATTGGTCTTAGGCCGCCGACATAGCAGCAGCCCAAACAGCACCAGAGCGAAGCGCTAGCAGAACTCAGCGCTGATAGCCGGGAGGAACCGACTCGCCACTCGTGGCATCGGTGCCGCTGCCCTTGGGGGCCTCGTCGAACCACGTGCCCTGGTAGAAGTCGAGCGGCTCGACCGGCGTGCTCGCCGGGGGCAGCTCGGTCAGCGCGTAGAGCGGCGTCAGCGGCAGGTCCAGGAAGTGGATGCCGCAGTAGATCGCGTGCTCAACCGTGTGGTAGAGGAACGTGAACGGGAACGCGAGCACTTCGACGGCGGAGCCGCTGTCGAGGCCGGTGCGAACCGAACGAGCCGAATCGAAACCGTCGGTGGCGCCGCCATAGACGACGAGGACCGGCGAAGCGGCAGTGATGAAGATGTCCTTGCCAGCACGGCGGGCAGAGCCGCAGGAGACGAGCGTGGCCGACAGCGTCAACGTGACTGCGAGGAGAGCGTTGCGAGCGTTCAAGGGTGTTCCTCGGATGGGGTCGGAGGGCTTCAGAGGTTTGGAGAGGAAAGCGAGCCCGCGCACCGCGAACAAGCCTGCAGATGGAAAAGTACGGCGGACATCGCACATCCTTGGCTGCAGCTCAGCGCGCACGGGTCGGATCGGCGGACAGAAATCACCCGCGGCTGGAAGCATCGGCCGACACCGCGCTTGGCGCAGGCATCGCGTGCTCCTAGGATCCGCCGCCCATGAGCCACTTCGGGGCCGACATCTTCAACGACGAACCGCCCTCTGAGCCGCCTTCGCGCAAGCCGCGCAAGCCTGCGAAGGCAAAGGCGGAGGCCGCCCCCGCCGAACCCGCGGCCCCCGCTGAGCCGGCGCCGCAATCGGATGCCCCCAAGAAGCGACGGGCTCCGCGCAAGAAGGCGGCTGCCGAGGATGCCAGCATCGCAGCGCAGCCGACGCCGGCCCCGGTGGAACAACCTACCCGTGCAGACCGAGGTGAGGACTTCGGAGACGTGGTGTTCCCCGCTCGAGGTGCCCAGCAGGCGGCGCAGCCCAAGGCCGCGCGACCAGCTGCCGAGCCGCAGCTAGCGCCTGACGACAGCTCGGCCCCAACTGACGAGGCGCGGCAGGAGAGCAGAAGCGGAGATCGCGACGACCGCCGTCGCCGCCGTGGCCGCGGGCGAAATCGCCGCGAGCGTGACGAGGGCGTCCCCCCTTCGGACCGCGCGGAGAGCCCAGAGTCTTACGACAACCCCTTCGCGCCCGAGCAAAAGGACTCGGATCGCCCAGCGGCGCGGTCGGACGCGGCATCGCAGCCCAGCGCAAGCGCAAGCGAAGCGCCCGGGATGGACGAACTCGGCGAAGGCTTTGGCGACATCCCCCACGACGACGCGGAAGCCGAACTGGGCAGCGCTTCGGCAGAGGCGGGCACGTTCCCGTCATTCCGCGATGGGCGTCGCCGTCGTCGTCGCCGCGGTCGCCGCGGCCGCGAGGACGACCGCACGGACTCGAGAGTTACCAACACGACAGAGCAGTTCCCGAGAGGGCAAACCGACGAAGTGCGGCAACAGCAGCCGAGTCGGCCGTATCCGCAGGATCCCGCGGCGCCGCAGCAGCCGAATTGGCGCGAGGACCGCCCGCGGCGCGAAGGGCAAGACCGAGGTCGAGACGAACGGCATCGCAACGATTCGTTCGAACGCGACGAAGACCGCGCTCCACGGATTCCGCGTCGCCCGCACTCGGACTTCAAGCCGGCGACTCCTCCGCCTCAGGCACCGACCGCGCGCCGCATCGCGATCCTGCTCGATCTCCCGGGGCTGCAGCGTGAGGCGCAGGCGCTCGGCGCCGAGGTCGCGTTCCGAAAGCTGCGCGCAGCGATCGCCGGCCACGACGAAGTCGTGCACGCGGTGTGCTACACGCCGCACGACCTCCCGGAGACCGCGCGCAAGCTGTTGCTCTCGACCGGCTTCACGCTGGAAGAATCTGCCGATGCCGAAAGCGCCGGCAACGACATCGTCCAACGTGCTTCGCAGAGCGACTGGCATGTGGACGCGATCGTGATCGCCGGAGCCCCTGGTCTCATCGCTCGAATCGCTCGCCCAGAAGGTGCTGCGATCGAGGCCGCAGACTTCGCTGGCACCGACCGGACCAGCGAACCGAACCGCGTGCTCGGCCGGAACTGCCTCTTCGTGCCGTGAACAGGGGCGCACTCCGGGACTCCATAGGTTGCCGCGATCACGTAACCCGTGTGCGGCGGCCGATAAACGGACCGATGCGCCTTTCCTTGTTTGCCATTCCGGCTGCGGTCCTCGTGCTCTCCAACCTGACCGCACAGGCTCCGGCGCAGAAGCCGGTGGCTGCGCAGCCAGCGGCCGAGACCAAGCCCAAATCCGAGCCCGTGGTCGTGCGCGAGTATGACGAGACGCGGAGCACGGCGCTGTTCACGGCCTGCGACTCCAACGGCGACGACCGCATCGACGTCTTTGAGGCTCGCGCGGCGTTCGAGAGCGTCGGAGCGCCCAACGAGATCCAGTGGTTCCGCCGCCTCGACCAGGACCGCGACGGATTCCTCGAGTGGCCTGAGTTCGACCGCTTCTACCGGGACCTGATCAAGAGCGGCAACGCGCTGCAGCTCACACTTAGCCGCAACCTGCAGGCGTCGGCCGACGTCGCCGTGCCGCTCGCCAACCAACCGCTGCGCGAGACGATCCGCCTGTTCGACAAGGACCAGGACAAGTCGCTCGATCGCGCAGAGGCGACGGCAATGCTGCGCACGATCGGCGCGCCGCCGCAGGCGCTCTCCATGCTGACGCTGCTCGACAAAGACCGCGACGGCAAGCTCAGTGAAGCCGACCTCGCGCCGCACTGGGAGGCACTGCGCGCGAGCGTCACTGCTGCGCAGGCAAAGGGCGCGCAGCAGAGCGATGCCGACGCGATGCTCGCATCGCTCGACCTCGACGCCAATGGAACGGTCAGCCTCGGAGAACTCGCGCGCTCGCTGCGCCGCGTCGATCCGCAGATGGAGCGCTGGGCACCGCAGATCCTGCAGGCGGCCGATGCAAACAAGGACGGTGTCCTGCAAGCCGCGGAGTTGCCGGCCCTGAAGAAGGAGCCCGCGCAGGGCATGGTCGAACGCAGCGCGCGGCGATAAATCCTTGCGGCGTGAGCCGCAGGACCCCTCGTCACTCTCCGTTCCACCAATTCGCTAGCCCGCTGCTAGCAGCGCTGGCATTAACAGTTGGCGCCTTTGCGCAAGCGCCCGCGACCTCGCCGCAGGTTGCAAAGGCAGCGCAGCAGATCGCCGACGCCGATCGCGCAGTCGCTGCGGCGCTGACCGACAAGGCGCGCGGCCGCGACCGCGAAGCAGCGGAGAAGTTCGCGACTGCGGCGATGCTCTACGCCCAGGCCCCGGACGCGACCGTCTCGCATCGCATCGCCGCCGAAGGCGCGGCCGAGATGGCGCTCTACGTCGCCGATCGGCTTGCGCGCGGCCACGGGCTCGAGCGTCGCATCGAACCGCTGCTGCAAAGTTCGCTCGCGCTGCGCGATCCGTCGTTCGCCGACCAGATCCGACTCGCGCTGCTGACGAGCCACACGGTTGGCGGCGACCTCGCAGGCGCGGATGCGCAAGCGAACGCGCTCGGCTACGTGCACGACGTCTGGATCTGCGGCCCGTTCGACAACGATCGCGGCTCCGCGTTCGCGCGCGAACTGCCGCCCGAACAGGGCTTCGATCGCGCTGCGACGTTCCCCGGCAAGCTGCGGCCCGTGTCGTGGCGCCGCATGGACGGCATGAACCCGCGCGGCCCGCTGCCGCTCAGCAACGTGCTGCGTCCGTCGGAGCAAGTCGCGTGCGTGCTCGCGTTCTGCGTCGAGTCGAAGTCCGACACGCATGCGGCGCTGCACCTCGGCACCGCCGGCAGCTTCGAAGTGCGCTGCAATGGCGCGTCCGTCGGGAAGCGCGACGTCGACCGCCGCTACAGCGCGGACCAGGACGTCGTCGTCCTGCCGCTGCGCGCGGGCAAGAACCTCGTGCACGTGAAGGCGTGCCATCAAGAGAGCGGTCCGTTCACGGTCTCCTTCCGCGTGAGCCGACTCGAAGGCGGCCTCGACGCGGGCCTCGTGACGACGGGCGATGTTGCGGCGATGGACCAAGCGGCGACGACCGCAGCGCTGCCGCTCGATGCGAGCAAGCAAGCGTCGCAAGGCGCGCGGTCGCTGCTCACCGCCGACGAAGCCAAGGGAATGGACGCGCTGTGGCTCTCGATGCTGTGGCACCACCGCCGGGCGGACCCCGAGAACGCGCGCCGCGACCACCGCCTTGCGCAGGCCGCCGTTCGCGATCTTCCCGAACTCACGCAAGCGCGCATGCTGCTCGCCGCGACGCGCGTGCGCAACGCGAAGAGCAATGCCGAACTCGACGAGAATGAGCGCCGCGCCGACTACGAAGCGATCCTGAAGCAGGATCCTCAGCACGTCGAGGCGTTGTCGCAGCTCGGCCAGTTGGTCCAGAACGGCACGAACATGGCGCGCGCGGCGCGCGAACTCGCAGAGCGCGCGCTTGCGATCGCCGAGAACCACGAGCCCTCGATCCAACTGCTCGCGAGCGCCGAGGACGCGCTCGACCTCGAGCCGCTGGCGGAGCGCCGCATGCGCGCAGCCAGCGCTCGCCCCGATGCGTCGATCGACATGCTGCGCGCGGCGATGCAAGCGGTGTCGGACGGCGCGGCCACGCGTGAACAGGTGATCGCGCACATGCGCCGCATCACTGACCACAGCGGCGACGAGCGCGACTTCACGATCGCGGCGGAGCGGCTGCTCACCTACGGCGACCGCGAGGGCGCAAAGCGCATGCTCGACGGGTCGCTGCAGCGGGTCCCCACCTTCCGCCGCGCGCACGAGATGCAGGCGCAGCTCGACGAAGCCGACGGCAACTTCGATGGCGCGATCGCGCGCTGGGCCGCGTGGCTGCAGATGTGCCCCGACGACGACGAAGCGCACGCAAGCCAAGCGCGCTTGCACGGACTCGCGGGTCGCAAGGACGACCAGATCGAAGCGCTGCGCGCCGCGATCGAATGCAACCCCAACCGCCGCGACGACCAGCGCTACCTCGAGTTCCTCGCCGCGGAAGCGACGCCATTCCACGCCGCATGGGAGATCGACGAGACCGAGCTCCGCAAGGTCGCGACGCCCGCAGAAGCCACGGCCAACAACGACGGCTTGTTCCACGTGCTGCGCCAGCGCGTCGTGCAAGCGCACAAGAACGGCACCACGAGCGAGTACTGGCACCAGTGCATCCGCGTGCTCAGCGAGTCCGGCGTGCGCGCACTGTCGTCGTATCGCTTGCCCTACTACCCCGGCGAGCAACGCGCGCGCATGTTGGCGTGCGTCGTGCACAAGGCGGACGGCACGACGGAAGAGCCGCGGCTTCGCGGCTCCGCAGTCGCGCTGCCGTCGCTGCGCCCCGGCGACGTCGTCGAGTTGAAGGGCCGCATCGATGACCTCGCGCCGAGCTTCTTCGGCGAGTACTTCGGCTTGCAGCACTTCCTCGCGAGCGACGATGGCTCCGCGCTGCACCGCTCGGACCTCGTCGTGATCGCCGAGTCGGGCCGCGACTATCGCTGGCAGCGCGTGCACGGCGCGCCAGAGCCGGTGATCACGACGCTGAAGGACGGATCGACGGCCTACGCGTTCTCGATGACCGGCATCGAGCGCATGAAGCCAGAGCCCGGGCAACCCGATGCCAAGGAACGCGCGCCGCTCGTTCGCTTCACGACGTTCCGCGACTGGGACCACTTCGCCGCTTGGTGGTGGAACCTCATCAAGGGCCAACTCGAAACGACGCCCGCGATGAAGCAGAAGGTCAAGGAACTCACCGCGCGCTGCACGACGCAAGAGCAGCGCATCGCCGCGATCTACCACTTCGTGTCGACCGACATCCGCTACGAGGCGTGGGAGTTCGGCGTGCACGGCTACAAGCCGTACTCGACGTCGGTGATCTTTGAGCGCCGCCACGGCGACTGCAAAGACAAGGCTCTGCTGCTGTGCGCGCTGTTGTCGGAGATCGGCGTCACCGCGCACCCGGTCGTGATCTTCGCCGACGACATGCGCAGCAAGGACGACCTCGAGCTCGCGATCATCCAGCACTTCAACCACGTGATCGCCTACATGCCTGCGCAAGACGGCAGGCCTGCGATGTTCCTCGACGGCACGGCGACGCTGCATCCGCTCGGCACGCTGCCGGAGATGGACCAAGGCGCGCAGGTCGTCGTCGTCGACAACGGCAAGGCGCTCGTTCGCGAAGTTCCGTGGACCACGCCCGAGCAAAACGACGACCGCATTCGTTGGGACATCGAACTGCGCGAAGGCGACCTTCGCGGCGCGCAAACGGAGGAGCCGACGGGCAACGCGTCCGTGCGACTGCGCACCGAGCTCGCGGCCGAGCCTGCGCGCAGGAAGGAGAAACTCGAGCGCGTGCTCGTTTCGCGCTTTGGCTCCGTGCAAGTCGGCGAAGTGCAAGCGAGCGATCCGCTCGACATGAGCGCGCCCGTGCGCATGTCGACGTCGTTCGTGCCTAAGGAACTCGGCGCGAAGAGCGGCACGGAATGGCAGCTGCCGTCGACGTTCGCGGAGGAGCCGCTTTCGCAGATCGTAGCGGAGCCGGAGCGCACCACGCCTCTGCTGCTCGGCGTCCCGCGCGGCGACACGCGCAGCGTCGCCTATCGGCTGCCGCCAGGCTTCCGGCCAGTGACGCTGCCCGCAGCCGTAGCGGAAGAGGGCCCCTTCGGCTCGTTCTCGATGCGTTGGCGCATCGATGGCGACTCGATCGTCGTCGACCGCACGCTCGCACTGCGCACGCCGCGCGTCGAGCCCAAGGACTACCCCGCGTTCCGCGACTTCATCGCATCCATGCGCGCTGCGGATTCGCAGCGCATCGTCTTGCAGAAGGAGAGCCGCTGATGCGCGCCCCCACTTCGTTCCGCGCAGTGGCATTGCTGCTCGCGCTCTCCGCTTTCGCGCAGCGCGCCAAGGCCCAAGATCCCGAACTGCCGCTCGCGCGCACGCTGATCCAGTCGCTGGCGCCCGCGCGCGATGACGCCGACGCGCGATGTGAAGCGCTGATCCGCGCAGCGCTCGCTGCGCCGCGGTCCGCGGCCGCGCAGTCGTTGTTCGCCGCGACGCAGTCCTCCATCTACGACGTCGCAGAACGCGCGAAGCTGCTCGCGCTGCTTGAGAGCGAGCGCGATGCGCTGCGTTCTGCGCACGGCATCCTGCAGATGGAAGCCAACGGCCTGCGCAACGTGCTGCGACAATGCGGCGGCCTGCCGCCCGAGAACGACGGCAGCGAGGGCTTCGCAAAGACCGTCGCCGTGATCGGCCCGTTCGGCGATGCCGGCAGCCGGTTCTTGCGCGTGCCGTTCCCGCCAGATGCCGGCTTCCCTGCGATGGACGTAGAGCTGCCCGGCCGCTTCGGCCCGGTGCGCGCGCGCTTGCTGGAGCGCAAGGACCTCGGCGCTGGCTTCCGGCTCCTAGCCGATGGCGCCAACTCCACGGGCTCGCACTACGTGCTGTGGCGCGTCGAGTTGACGGACGCAACCGAGGGCTACCTCGAAGTCCGCTACGACGGCTCCATCCTCGCGCGCGTCGACGGCTACGAAGTCGGCATCCATCAGTCCGAGGATGGCAACCGTCTCAGCGCGAACGCGCACTGGTTCCCCGTTCGCTTGCAGAAGGGCGAGCACGAGATCGTGCTGCAGACCGGCGACGCACGCGGACCCGAGATGTTCGTGCGGCTATGCGATGGCAACGGCCTCGCCTTGCCGCAAGCGAAGGAGATCTCAGCATCGACGCCTCGCGGCACGCCACGAGCAAGCGACCCGCGCAGCAACGCGCAGTTCCGCACGAGTTGGTCCGTGTTCCTCGACGCGGCGGAGCAAGCGAGCGGCGACGATCGCGCGGCGCTTCGCATCGCGGCAGCGTTCGAAGCTCGCCGCCTCCACCGCAATGACGAAGCGTTGCGCCTTCTGCTGCAACTGCAGCAAGAGCCACCGACCGATCCGACTTCGATGCTCGCGCTCGCAGAGATGTGGGCAAGGACGCCGGAGTTCCCCGACGAAATGCGCAACGCGCGCGAGCGCGAGTTGCAGAACGAAGCGATCGGGCAACTGCCGGAGACCCACGCGACGGCGTTGCTCGCGCGCGTGAAGAAGCTCGAAGACCAGGACCAGCGCGAAGCGGCGCTACGGCTTTTGCGCAAGGAGATCGACGAGAAGCGCGCTGGCTCGAAGATCTTCGAGGCCTGCGACTCGCTCGCGCGCGCCCTGCGTTTCTACTCGGATATGCCAGCGCTTTGGGAGCAGTGGCGAGCCGCGTGCCCAGGCGACGTCACTCCGCGCATGCAGCTCGCCGAACGCATGAACGATCTCGGCGCGTCGGACAAGGCGCTCTCCATCCTCGAGGAATCCCTCGCGGTCAATCCGTCCAACACGTGGGTCGCGCGTCGAGTCGTGGAGCGTTCTGTTGCGCTTGGTCGCCCCGAGGTCGGCAAGCGCGCACTGGAGCGAGCGGTCGCCGCGACGGCTCAACCGAGCCTCGTTCGCGAACTCGCAGAGATGCGCATGCTGCTCGCGGAAGCACAAGACGACGCGGCGGCGCGCGAAGCCGCGATCGCAGAGATGGAGCAAGCCCCGCGACCCATCGCAGCCTGGCATTACAGACTGATGGAGAAGCGCATCGAGCAAGGCGATGACCAAGCGGCGCTGCGCTCCATCGAGGCAAGCCTCGCGCTCGATCCCGACCAACCCAAGCTGCGTCGCATGCGCCATGCGCTCGGCGGCCCGGCTGCCGAAGGCGATGACTTCGCGCGCTTCCGCCGCGATGGCGACGCCGCGATCGCCGCGTTCAAGAAGGGCAAGAACGAAGAGGGCGCATCGACGAGCTTGCTGATCGACCAGCGCATCGTCGAGTTGTTGCCCGATGGCTCGACGCTCGTCGAGATCCATGAGCTGCGCTCGGTCAACGACCTGCAGGGCGTCGAAGCGCTCAACAATGCGGAGCCCGCTGCGCGCGCCGATGAACTGCTGCTCGTGCGCACCGTGGGCAAAGACGGCAAGACCTACGTGCCGACGCGCGTCGAAGGCAACTTCTCGATGCCGCGGCTCGAGCCCGGCGCGTTCGTCGAATGGCGCTATCGCGACACGACGAGCTCCGTTGGCGCAGAGGCGCTGCGCCTCGACGACTTCCTGTTCGCGTCGCAACAAGAGGCCCTCTACTGCAGCGAGTGGATCCTCATCACGCACAAGGGATCGCGCGGCGAACTGCGCATGCGCAACCTCGACTGCGAGCGCGAGACGATCGCGCTCGACGGCGACCGTACGGCGACGATCCTGCGCCGCACGAACGTCGCGCGCCTGCCGCAGGAGACCGCGACGCCGCCGAGCGAGAGCATCCTGCCGATGGCGGGCTACGGCGAGGACGCCGACGCGTGGGGAGAACTGCGCGACCAGCGCGCCAACTTCCTCTCGCGCACGCACGTGACGCCGCCGCTGCTCGACTTCGCGACGGAACTGCTGAAGGACGCGACGACCGACGCGCAGCGCATCCAGATGGCGTGGGACTTCTGCCAGAAGGAGATCGGCGACGGCGAAGCGAGCAACGCGACGGAGATCCTGCTGCGCAAGAAGGGCAACCGCTTCTTGCTCGCGACCGGCTTGCTGCGTGCCGTTGGCGTGCCGATGGATGCGTGCATTTGCGAGTCCGCGCGTGCGGAGTTGCGCGGCGAAGGAACTCCGTTGTTCGAGGACGGCCCTGCGGCGCGCGTGCCCGCGGCGAGGCTGTTGCCGCGCGATGGCGCGCCCATGTGGTTGTTCGCGGACACACCGCGCTACTGGCCGCTCGGACGAGTGCCCGCGCATCGCGGCTCTGCGCGCGCGTTCGTGTTGCGCGAGGGCTCCTACGAACTCGTTCGCTTGCCCGCGCCGGAAGTGGCAGTGCAGGACCTCGAGATCGAAGGCGAATGCGCGTTCGAGAAGAGCACGACGAAGTTGCGCGCCACGGTGCACCTGCACGGCCAAGCGGGCTTCAGCGTCGCGGAGCAGATTCGCAAGGCGCCCGCCGATCGGCAGAAACTCGCCGCGCGCCAGATCGCGCAGCAGTTCCTGCAAGGTTGGCGCATGCGCAACGCAGCGTGCGAAGGACTCGAGCCTCCAGGGCAAGAGCTCAAGCTCGAGGTCGACGCGACGGGTCCTGCGGCCCAAGCGTCGGGCGAAGGACGCGCGCTCGCCGCATTGCCGATCCCGAAGATGGCGATGCGCGCGAGCTTCGGCGACCGCGATGAACGGCAGCTGCCGCTGCAGATCGACACCGACCTGCTGTTCTTGCATCGCATCCGCATGACTCCTGGCGAAGGCCGTCGCTTCGGCGTGCTGCCAAAGCCTGCGGTGTTCACGTTTGGCCCGCTCGACTACCAACTGACGATGACGCGCGACGGCGACGCCGCGATGCTCGTGCGTTCGGTGCGTTTGCGGCCCGGAGTCGTCGAGCCCGCGCTCTATGCGGACTGGATCCGCCTGTTGGCGGCGATCGACCAGCGCGAAGAGCAGCGCATCGAGATCCTCGACGCAAGAAGCGCCGAGCCTGCGCCGAAGTGAACCATCTAGCGCACCTCGCGCTATCGCCCGCCGATCCGCACTGGCGGATCGGCGCGCTGCTCGGCGACTTCGTGCGAGGACAAGACCTCGCCGCGCATCCCGATGGCGTGCGCCGCGGCATCGAGCTGCATCGCGCGATCGATGCGTTCACGGACGCGCATGCGACGTTCCAAGCGAGTCGTCGTCGGATCGACGGGCCGCTTCGCCGCTTCTCCGGCGTGTTCGTGGACGTGTTCTACGACCACTTCCTGATGCAACGCTGGAACGAGCTGAGGCCTGGGCCGGGGCACGATCGCTTCGCTGCGGATGTCTATGCAATGCTGCGGCAACGACGCGAACTCTTGCATGGCGCGATCCATGTGCATCTCGATCGCATGATCGAAAACCGTTGGCTCGAGAAAGCGCACGACGTCGATGGAGTTCGCGCCGTGCT
>JBEELK010000180.1:0-18052 GCA_041168165.1 Planctomycetota bacterium
CGTCGGCTTGCCGCGGGCGAATCGTCTGCAGGTATGCGAGAAGCTTCTCGTTGAGCTCTTGGTAGAGCGCGAACGTCTCGTGCAACACTGCGTCGTATGCCGCGAGCGCTTCGCCGCCAGCCTGCACGACTTCGGGATCGCGCCAGTGCGTCTCCGCCGAGAATGAGATGTAGCGCGTCGAGGACTCTTCGAACGTGCAGCGGCGCTCGCGTTGGATGAAGCGCGTGACGAGTTGCGACACGCGTTCGATTGCGAGGTGCACGATCGAGCCTTCGCGCAGCGAGTTGTGCCCGTGGTCGATCGCGTAGGTCTTGAGGAACTGCCCGGCCTTGTCGGCCATCACTTCGGTCAGCGTGTCGCCGCCGGCGGTCTTCTCGACGAACTCATCGAGGCTGCGTCCCGCAGCAGTGAGGCCTTGCTCCAGCCGTTCAAGGAACTGGTCGCGCATCGACTTGCTGCTGCGCGAATAGACGCCGTTGAGCGTCGCGGCGACTTCTTGGGGCAGGTTGCGGACTAGGTAGATGTCCGCGTGGTCGGCGCCATCGACGACAGAAAAGTGACGCTGGAGCAGCGCGCGCTGAGTGCCGGTGTAGGGCATGGCGGAAAAGACTAGCGACCGAGCGGACGGATTACGCCGCGCGAGCAGGGCTCTTGGCGTCTTGGGATGGTCGCCGCATTCGGCGGCGCGTAGTTGGCCCCCGGTTGCCGAGTTCGCAGGCCGGGACAGAATGCGGCAGTTATGTCATCTCCACGTCCCAACCCGCAGTTGTTCGTCGTCGGCTGTCCGCGCTCTGGCACCACCTTGCTGCAGCGCATGCTCGACTCCCACTCCATGCTCGCGGTCGCCAATGACACGAGCTTCATCCACAAGCCGCTGAAGTGCTGCGTCCCTGACTTCAAGCAGGCGCTGCGCAAGCAAGGCGATGTGCCGCTCACGAGTGAGATCGTCGAGTTCACGCGCAACTACAAGCGCTTTCAGCGACTGGGCCTCAACGACGTGCAAATCGATCGCGCGGCGAAGGCGAGCACCTACCGCGGCTTTGTCACCGCGTTGTATGACGAGTTTGCGGCGATGCATGGCAAGCCGATCGCTGGCGAGAAGACGCCAGACTTCGTTCGCCGCATCCCGTTGCTGCACCAGCTGTATCCGCAGTCGAAGTTCGTCCACATCATCCGCGATGGCCGCGACGTCGCGCTGTCGTCCGTCGAGTGGGCCGGCAAGGGCATCGGGCCGAGCAAGTTCGAGCTCTTCGAGCAGCACCCGGTCGCTACGACCGCGATGTGGTGGTGCTGGCAAGTTGCGTCGGGCCGCAAGGACGGCGGCGCGTTGCAGAAGGGCCTCTACCACGAGGTTCGCTACGAGCACCTCGTCGACGAGCCAGATGAGGCGCTGCGCGGGATCACGGACTTCTTGGGCATCCCGTATGAGCCCAAGATGGCGCGCTACCACGAAGGCAAGGCGTCGTATGAGCCGAGCGCTTCGGCCAAGAGCGCGTGGTTGCCGGTGACCAAGGGGCTTCGCGACTGGCAGGCGCAGATGAGCCCGCGCGATCTGCAGGTGTTCGAGGCGCTCGCGGGCGATCTGCTCGATGCGCTCGGCTACCCGCGCGCGGCCGCTGCGATGGCCGGAGAAGTCGCTGGCGAAGTCGAGCACTGCCGCCGCTGGTGGCATTCGTCGGAAGCGCGCGACTGATCGCGCAGCTTCCGGCGGCCTCGCGACGACTCAGTGCGCCGCGTGCTGCGTCTCGAGGTAGCGCTCCACCTCGATCGCGGCCATGCAGCCAGAGCCAGCGGCCGTGACGGCCTGGCGGTAGTAGCTGTCTTGGCAATCGCCGGCGGCGAACACGCCCTCGATGTTCGTCGCGGCCTTGCCCGGCGTCGTCAGGATGTAGCCCTTGTCGTCCATGTTCAGCAGGCCGCGGAACAGGTCGGTGTTGGGCTTGTGGCCGATCGCGAGGAACAGGCCATCTGCGGGCACGCGCTTCTTCTCGCCGGTCTCCGTCGCCGTGAGTTCGAGGCCCGTGACCTTGCCGGCGCTGACGTCGAACACGTCGGTGACGTTCTGGCCCCAGAGCACTTCGATCTTCGGATTGTCGAGCGCGCGCTGCTGCATGATCTTGCTCGCGCGCAGCTGGTTCTTGCGCACGACGAGGTAGACCTTGCTCGCGAACTTCGTGAGGAAGTTGGCTTCCTCGCACGCCGAGTCGCCGCCGCCGACGACGTAGACGACCTTGTTCTTGAAGAAGAACCCGTCGCACGTCGCGCACGCCGAGACGCCGCGGCCTTGCAGCTTCTTCTCGTTGGGCAGGCCGAGATACAGCGCGCTCGCGCCCGTCGAGATGATCAGCGTCTCGGTCTTGAAGACCTGGTCGTCGTCGGTCTTCACCGTGAACGGCCGCTTCGTCAGGTCTACCTCGATGCCGAGCGTGTAGTGGACCTTGGTGCCAAAGCGCTCCGCCTGCTCGCGGAACTGCTCCATCATCTCCGGGCCCATGATGCCCTTGGGGAAGCCGGGGTAGTTCTCGACTTCGCTCGTGATCGTGAGCTGCCCACCCGGTTGCGGCCCCGCGATCATCACGGGATCGAGGTTTGCGCGGGCGGCGTAGATGGCGGCCGTGTAGCCGGCCGGGCCGGAGCCGAGGATCAGCGTCTTCTGGACTTCAGTCATGTCGTTGGGGGCGGAGAAGGGCCGCAGAAGTTACTCCGCGGCCCGCGCGGCGCGACAGCTTTCGTCGCAGCGGCGCGCGCGATGCAGCAGCGCCGATCCCCAACGGCCTTGCGATGCGCCGCGAAGCCGCGATCAGTTCGGCTGGTAGATCTCGACGCCGGTCGGGCCGCCGCCGCTGACCATCACCGTGCCGTCGGGCAGGTTGAACGCAGCCGGGAACGCGCGCGCGTTCGCCATCGAGCCCGTCGCCGTGATCGTGTTGTTGGCAAAGAAGCGGTCTGCGCTGCTCACCGGGTTGAACGCGAAGTTGTTGTTGGCGAGATCGAACGCGATCTGCACGCCGCCTGCGATCAGCGCGCCGCCGCCCGGCAGCGCCGCGACTGCCGCGCCGGCGCGGCCTTCGGACATGCCGTTCACGGTCGCGAACGTGCCGAAGCCAAAGAGGCTCGGCGTGTAGACCTGGCAGTCGGTGCGAGTGCCGACGATGAGGTCCTGGATCTGGCCCGTCGTGATGAAGGTCGAGAAGTCGAGCGTCGCGCCGCCAACCAGCAGCACCTTGTTGTTGGGTTGCTGCACCGCGGTGTGCAGGAAGCGCGCGCCGCTGAACGTCGCGGGGATGCCGAAGCTGTTGCTCGTCGGGTTGAAGCGATACGCAGTCGCGGAGACCGTCGGCAGGTTGATGAACGGGATCAGCGTGATGCCGCCGGCGATCAACACTTGGCCGCTCGTGGTCGACGTCGAGGTGTGGAACGCGCGCGCCTCGAGCATGTTCGGACCCGCGAGGAAGGTGTTCGTCACCGGATCGAAGAACTCGCTCGACACCTGCAGGCCCGTGAACAGGCCCAGCGGGTTGGTCAGCGTGAATGCGTTGGAGCCGCCGGTGATCAGCACGCGGCCGTTGCCCATCAGCGATGCGCCGTGGCCCGCGCGCGCTTGCGCCATCGCGAGCGTCGTCGTCGTCTGCGTCGCAGGGTCATAGACCGCGGCCGCGGTGGTGGGCTGGCCCGTCGTCAGATCGAGGCCACCCGTGAACAGGATGCGACCGTCTGCGAGCGCGGTCGTTTGCGAGAAGAGGCCGGCGCCAAACGACGCGCCGCCGAGTTGCCACGTTTCGAGGCGCGACTGGTAGCGCAGCGCCGCGGGGCCCGAGCCGCCGACGAACAACAACTCGCCCGCAGGTTCGTTGAACACCGCGCCACCGATGATCGGCACCGGCGGTTGGTTGAGCGGCGACGCAAACGTGCCCGCGCCTTGCAACGTCTGGCGCACGAGGTTGGACGTCGAGAACACCGGGCCCGATTGGCCGACGGCTTGCAGCGCGAACGGAATGCCCGCGAGTCCGAGGTCGTTGGGCAGCGGCAACGTCACCGACGCGGCGCCAGCACCATTCAACAGGCCGGTCATGCCCGGCACCGTGAGGCTGAAGTCGACGAAGTCGGGCGCGAGGTCGAGCGTGATGCCGAGCGAAGGAATCGGAGTCGATTGTTCGCGCAGCGACACGAGCAGGATGTAGGCCGCGTTGGCGGTGCCGCTCGACATCGAGAAGGTGACCGAGCCGGGCAGCGCGCCGCCGCGTTGGCCGAGGTCGAAGTTCTGCGCGTGCGCTGCGCCAGTGGCGAGCGCGATGCAGAGAGAGGTGCTGACGATGGAGTTGCGCATGGGGATCCTGCTGCGCTCCGTAGAGAGATGAGGAGCGCTGTGTGTGCGGAGAGCCGGAGAGGCTAGTGGTGCGCAGCCAGAGGGGCTACCTGCCAAAAGCCCCATGTTCCGCAGCAAGGGCGCGACCGTGGACGAGCAGCGCCCCCAGAATGTCGCGCGTCAGCGACCCGGCGCGGCCGGTGGCGTCGCAAGTTCGCGCCGCCGTATTTCGTCGTGGTCGGCGGGCGTCAGTTCGCGCTGCGTGAAACCCGACGGAGCCGCGATGCCGGTCGACGTCGCGTGCAGTTGCGCCGTCGCGACGAGGTCGACGACGAAGCGGCCGCGTTCGCGCGTGACGATGTAATCGCCGCTCGATGCGCGTTGGTTTGGGTTCTCGGCGCGCACGAGCCAACTGCCGCGAAGGTCTTGGGCCTCGGTCGCGACAAGTCGCTGTTGCTGCCGGATCGACTCGAAGGGCATCGCATCGATTGCCGCAGCCGACTCCTCGGTGACGAGGTTGCGCAGCGCCTGCTTGTCCGCCGCGAACAAGGCGTCTTGGAACGCCGCGAACGTCGCCATCGCCTGCGCGTCCTTCGACGGCTGGCCACAGCTCGCAAGGAGCAGGGCCGAAATGCCGATGGCAGCGGGGATTCGCAGTCGCATGGGCCCGTCATCGGCGCAACGGGACGGATCCTTGAGCCTCCCTTCGCGGGCTGGTCGCTGCTTGCTCGCAGGCGATCCGGCGTCGGCTATCGTCCCGGCCCACCATGCGCGACGTGCACACGGCTGCTGTCCTGCTCAGCGTGTTGTTCGCGTTGCCCGCAGCAATCGCGCAGGCGCCATCGCCACAACGCCGCGCCGCGGTCGGCGTCGTCGAGGGGGCTGACGGCCCGCTCGCTGGAGCGTCGGTCACGCTGGTCGGTCATCACACGGGCGCTTCATTCGACAACGATGTCGACGTCGTCGAAGTGAAGGCCGACGACAACGGACGATGGCGCGCCAGCCTGCGTGTCGGCATGCCTTACTTCGGCTTCGCGGCAGGTCCGTGGGTCGATGGTCAGTGCGAACTCTCGACGGTGCGCGGTTGGTTTGGCGCTGGCGCTATCGTCGAGTTCGTCTGCACGTCGCGCATCAACGCTCGCACGATCGACGTGCGCGGCGCGGAGCCGTGGCTTTCGCGTCCGGGCTATCGCGTGGCAGCGCGGCCCTATCTCGCGACGGGCGGCCCGCAGATCAGCATGCCGATCTCGTTGCCGCTCACGCGCACCGAAGACCGCGTGTTTGCGTATCCGCGCGCGCCGCTTGGTCGCGTCGAAGTGCAAGACGAACGCGGCTTCACGGTTTGGCGCAGCGAGCAATCGGTCGAGTCGATGACCAACTTCGCGATGTCGCCGCCGAGCGAGTTCGCGTGCGAAGTGGTCGACGAAGCGGGCGCGCCGATCGTGGGCGCAACGGTGCATATGCGCGGCGAGGGCATCTATGACTCGGGTGTCGACGGCATCGAGACGACGCGCGTATTCCCGACGCGGTTGGTCGCGACGACGGGCGCGGATGGCCGTGCGCGCATGCTGCTGCCGTTGTCGCCGCCGCTGTTTTCGAAACCCGCGGTGCCGGCGCGCATGTTTGTGGCGCGCGCGGATGGCTACGCAGAACAAGTGTGCGGAGCGCGCGGCAACGACATGTTTGTGGAAGGCGTGCGTCGACCAGGAGCTGCGCCGGATGTGCTGCGCTTTCGGCTGACGAAGTCGGAGACCATGCGCGGGGTGTTGCGACAGGCTGCCGGCGGAGCTGGCGCGCGCGTGCAGTTGCGACAGGTCGCGAAGCTGCGACTCGAGGAGGATGGGTTCTTCCACGAGAACCGCGTTGCCGCGGCGGATCTTGGGCTCGATGGGTCGTTCGCGCTGGCCGGCATCGATCGCGATCTGCATCAAAGCCAGTGGCTCGTGCATCCGTCCGCGAGCGAGCCGCCGATTGCTCTTTCGATGCGAGATGGGCTTGCCACTGTCGAGGATCTCGAAAGCGGCATGCAGCGACTGGGCTCGGTGTCGATCCAGGCGATGGACGAGGGCGCGGGTCCCGCTGCAGGGCAATGCATCTACGCTCGTTCCGAATTCGAGTCGCCAGAACAAGGCAGCGCGCACGGCGTGATTCGATTGGTCGCGGACAGCGGCGGTCGGCTCTCCACGAGGTTGCAGGAAGGCGCGTGGTCCTTCGTCGTTGCGTCCGCTCTCGGCTATGCGGCAGCGAGCGTCATGGTCGAAGCGGGCGGCGAGCACACAGTCGAGCTGCGAATGAAGCCGTGGCCTGTCATGCGGGGCTTCGTGTGCGACGAAGCGGGCGCGCCGATCGCGGGCGCCACGTTCTCGTTGCGCCCCAACTGGAACATGCCGCGGTCGCTGACCGGTGTCGAATGGATGATCGCGCGCTGGTCGATGCGTCTATTGCCGACGCTGTCGCAGCGCGTGCGCAGCGAGCAGGATGGCACGTTCGTAGTGGCGTTGCCCGCGCACGATCTGAAGCTGCAGGATGCCGACGAGGGCAATGTGCCGAATGGTTTCGCCCCGCGCCGCGAATCGGAATCGCCGCACTACTCGGTCTTGGTGTCGGCGAAGGGCAAGCGTTCTGTCGTGGTCAGCGCCGCAGTAGGCGACGAGCCGTTGAAGGTCGTGCTGCACTGACGATCGCGGCGTTGATCGCGTTCGCCATCAGTCGCCGAGGATCTGCGCTGCCGCCGCGGCGGGATCGCTCGCTTGCGTGAGTTGGCGGTAGACGCTGCCGAGGTCCGCGTTCGCGCCAGAGCCCGCCTTTGCGCGCAACTCATCGACGGTGCCGCACGCGAGCAAGTGCCCCTTGCCGAGCACGGCCACGCGATGCGCAACGGTCTGCACGACGTCGAGGATGTGGCTGCAGTAGAGAACGGCGCCGCCGCGTTGCGCGAACGAGCGCATCACTTCCTTGACCGTGAACGTCGTCTCGACGTCGAGGCCGGACAGCGGTTCGTCGAGCACGAGCAGCTTGGGCGAGGTCAGCAGCGCGGATGCGAGCGAGACCTTTTGCTGCATGCCTTTGCTGAACTGCGCCATTGGATCGTCGATGCGCGCGTCGATCCCAAATCCTGCGAGCATGCGTTGCGCGCGCGCTTCGATTTCTGCGTCGGCCATGCCGAACAAGCGGCCCTTCAGCAGCAAGAACTCGCGCGGCGTCAGCGCGTCGTGGAGTCGCGGCAACTCCGGCACGTAGCCCGTCGCGCGGCGAGCGCGCTGCGGATCCGCCGCGGCGTCCGCGCCGTCGATCTCGATCGTTCCGCTGTCTTGCGTCTGCAAGCCGGTGATGCAGCGCACGGTCGTCGACTTGCCCGCGCCATTCGGGCCGAGCAGCGCGAGGATCTCGCCTCGTTCGACCGAAAGATCGAGGTCGTGCAGCGCCGTGAACGCGCCGTAGGACTTGCGCAGGTTCTGCAGTCGCAGCATCGGGGACATCTTGTCCGCCAACGCCGGCGAAGTCGACCGCGCGTCGATGCAGACGAAGTGCATCGCGGCTCTTGCCAGAACGAGCGCGCCGTCACGTAATCCGCGCCATGCAACTTCGACTGTGGTCCGCGTTGTCGTCCGCGATCGTGCTCTCCGCCGCGCTTTGCGCGCAGGATGAAGGGAAGCCCGCGTTCGCCGTCGAGTCTGTTCGCACGCTGTCTCTTCAAGACAAGTTCGACAAGCCGCTGTTTGTCGCGTTCCACGCGTCGCACGCAGGCCGCGCGTTCGTCGTCGAGCAGACGGGCAAGGTGTGGTCCGTGCCGCACGACGACGCGAGCAAGGAGCGCTCGTTGTTCCTCGACTTGTCGTCGCGCGTGCTGGTCGACAACTGGGAAGAAGGGCTGCTCGGCTTCCAGTTCGACCCGGACTACGCGAAGAACGGTCGCGTGTGGTGCTCGTTCTCCGAGAAGACCGACCCCACGCAAGGCGAGGTCAAGCCCGGCCGCAAGGCGAAGTCGACGCGGCGCTCGGTGATCGCGCGCTACGAGACGAAGCAAGACGACCAAGGCGCGCGCGTCGTGGATGTCGCGAGCGAGTTTGTCGCGATGACGGTGTTTCAGCCGTTCGGCAACCACAACGGCGGCACGATCGTCTTTGGTCCGGATGGCATGCTCTACTTCGCGCTCGGCGACGGCGGCGCTGCGCGCGATCCGTTCAAGCTCGGGCAGGACAAGTCGTCGTTGCTCGGCAAGGTGCTGCGCATCGACGTGCGCAACGCGACGGCGGAGAAGCCCTATGAGATTCCGGCGGACAACCCGTTCGTCGGCGAAGAAGGCTCGCGCGGCGAGATCTGGTGCTACGGCCTGCGCAATCCGTGGCGCATCTCGTTCGATCGCAAGACCGGCGAACTGTGGTGCGGCGACGTCGGCCAGGACCGCATCGAAGAAGTCGATCTGCTCGTGAAGGGCGGCAACTACGGCTGGAACGTGATGGAAGGCACCGAGCAGTTCCGCAAGGACGTCGAAGTGCCGAAGGACGCGATCCCGCCCGTCGCCGAGTATCCGCATCAAGACGGCGTGTCGATCACCGGCGGCCATGTCTACCGCGGCAGCGCGCTGCCGGAGATCGAAGGCGCGTTCATCTACGGCGACTTCGCGACGTTCCGCATCTGGGCCGTGACGCCGGGCAAGGATGGGGCCAAGGCCAACGTGCGCGAGATCGGTCGCGCGCCGGCGCAGTTGTCGAGTTTTGCCGAGGAGCCCAACGGCGAACTGTTGATCACCTGCTTCGACGGCAAGGTCTATCGCCTCGTGCGCCGCGGCGCGGGCAACTGACGCATCGCCGCTTGCGCGCTCAGGCGCGCAAGCCCATCGCGCGCAGCTTCTCGTCGAGCCGCGCGTGCATCGCTGGCCAACCAAAGCGCTCGCGCACGAACACGGCCGCGGCGAGCCCTTCTGCGCGCGCCTGCTGCGGATGGTCGAACAGGTCGCAAATCGCCGCGATCATCGCCGCGGGATCGTTGGCGATGCGCACAGTGCCCTTCGGCACTTCGCCGAGGCCTTGCGCGGCCTGCGTCGTCGACACCACGGGCAGCGCCATGCTCATCGCTTCGAGCACCTTGTTCTGCACGCCGCGCGCGAGTCGCAGCGGCGCGATCGCGACGCTCGCGCGATCGAAGTAGGGCGGCGTCTCGGGCACGCGACCCGTGACCTCGATGCCATCCTTCTGCGCGAGCGCCTTCACGGCGTCGGTGGGCCGCGAGCCGACGACGAGCAAGCGCGCATCGGGATAGCGGCGCTTCAGATCGGGCCAACACGCGTCCGCAAACCACATCACGCCGTCGACGTTGGGCTCGTAGTCCATCACGCCGGTGAACACGAGCGTGTGCGCGCCGCGCTCGGCGTCGCCCTTCGTCGCGAAGTGCTCGACGTCCACGCCGTTGGGCAGCACCGCGGGATCGACGCCAGGGATGCAGCGCATGAACAGTTCGCGTTCGACGTCGCTGACGACGATCGAGAGGTCGAACTCGCGCGCGACCGCGGCTTCGAACTGCAGAAGCCGTTTCCATTCGCGGCCGTAGATCCACCGTCCGAGCGGCCCGCTCGCCTTCGCGTATTGGAGCCACTTGTCGCTGTCGAGCTCGGCGAAGTGCATCACCTTGCGCACCGATGGCAGCGACATCACGTACTGCGCCATCGACGAGGAGTAGACGTAGACGAGGTCTGGCTTCGACTCGGCGATCCAGCGACGCACGGTGCTGCGCAGGCGGCGGTCGGAGAAGAACGGCACGGTCAGCGCCTGGCCGGTCAGCAGGCCGCGCAGGCTGAGCAGCTTGCGCCAGCTGCGGGACATGCGCGGCGCCGCGACTTCCTTGCAGCGCTTCTGCAAGAACGCAACCGCGTCGCTGTCGCGATCTTCCTCCGAGAAGCACCCGAGCCGCACTTCGTGGCCCGCGTCGAGCATGTGACGCAGGAAGTGCCACGTCGTGATGCGGTCGCCCCGGTCGGGGGGATACGGCACGCGATGGCAGAGGAAGAGGATCTTCACGGGGTTTCGAGGGGATCGAGCAGCGAAGAATGGCCGCCGCGGCAGGCTGTCATCGCCCGCCGGGGCTTCGGACCTCAAGGCGACCATGCCTTGGGCCCGATAGGGACGCCCGGAGACCTAGAACGCCATGCCCACGACGGCAGGACCGCAAATCAACATCCTCAGCCTCGTCAACACGACGGTCGAGCTCCCGACGATGCCGGAGGTGCTGACCAAGATCAACGAGGTCACTGCCGGGGCGAACGCGTCTGCGGACACCGTCGCAGCCGTCGTGTCGAAGGATCCCGCCGTCGCAACCAACATGCTGCGCATCGTGAACTCGGCCTACTACGGGCTGCCCGTTCGCGTGTCGTCGATCAAACTCGCGGTGTCGGTGCTCGGCTTCAACATGACCAAAAAGGTCGCGTTAAAAGCCGCGGTGTTCTCGACGTTCGGCAAGAAGCGCGAGCCGATCCAGCACTTTGATCCGCTCGCGTTCTGGAAGCATGCGATCTACACCGGCGTCGCGGCGCGCGCGTTGGGGCAGCAGTCTGAGCAGTTTGCCGACAGCAACGCAGAAGACCTCTACATCGCGGGCCTGCTGCACGACATCGGCAAGATCATCCTGCTGGAGCGCGCGTGCCCGAAGTACCTCGCGTGCCTGCGCAAGGCGGCGCAAAGCGGCCGTCCGCAGCACGAGGTCGAGATGGAAGAGTTCGGCTTCACGCATGCAGACGTCGGCTCCGTGCTCGCGATCAAGTGGTCGCTGCCGGAAGACCTAGCGATCGCCATTCGCTACCATCACGCGCCCCAAAAGGATCCGTTCCATCGCTCGCTGTCGTCGCTTATCCATCTCGCCGACTCGCTCGCGTGGCAGGCAGGCAAGCCGTCCACGATCGGCACGGCGGCGCCGCAGGTCAGCCGCGACGTGTTCTCGATGGTTGGCGTCGACCAAGAGCAAGTCGAAGCGCTGCTGCCTCGCATCAGCGAGGACTTTGCAGCTTCTGAGATGCCTTGGTGAGTTGCGGCGCGCACGCGCTGACAAAGACGAGACGCTGTTGAACGCGATGCGCACGACGACGAACGCAACGAGAAGCGGAGCCCAAGGCGCGCGATGAACTTTCGCCGCTGGGTCGTCTTCACGTTCGTGGTGCACGCGCTCGTCGTCGCGGTCGACAAGGGCGGCGGCCTCGTCCTGTACCTGCTGACGGCGAACCAACCGGACCAGCACGGCAAGTCGGGGATCGTCGCGGCCCTGCCGTTCGTGTTGATGGCGGTGGCCAACCTCGGCCTCGCGACCTCGATCGTCTACTTCCTGCGCCGACGCAGGTTCCATCCGCAGCAAGCGTTCTCAACCACGCTCACGGTGGCGGTCGTGTGGGGCGGCGCGCTGTCGCTGCTCGCGCTGTTTACGACGCTCTATGTGCTGCCGTGGATCGATCCGCGTTGGAACGTGAGCCCGTGGCTCGCGGTGCCATGGTGCGCGGTCGTGCCACTGCTGCTGGTGTCGAGCTACGGCAACTCCGTGCAGTTGGCGCAAGGCAGCGTGCGCGACTACGGGATCGTGCACCTCGTGACCTCGGTGGCGTTCTTGCCATCGTTCTTCGCGGTCTACTTCCTGCTCGGCGGCGATGTGCAACGCGGCGACGTGCCGCTTGCGGTCGCGTGGGGGCGCCTCGTCTCCACGGCCATCGTCACCGTGATCGTGCTGTGGCTCGTGCGCAAGCTGGTCAGCGTGCGCTTTGGCTTCGACCGCACGTTCTTGGCCGCAGGCTTGCGCTACGGCTGGCGCGCCAACCTGACGTCGACGCTGACGTACCTCAACCATCGCATCGACCTGCTCGTGCTCGGCGTGCTGTTCGTGCCGACGGTCGACATGTTGCCTGCGATGTTCGGGCCGCAGGATCTGCTGCAAGAGACGCTCGGCAACTGGAACTCGTCGGTCAACCCAGTGCCGGCCACGCTGCGCGACGGCCTCGTGCTGCATCCCGTCATGCTCGACGAGGTGACGTTCGCTCAGGTCGGCTTCTACAGCATGGCGGTCACGTGGGCGGAGCTCGTGTGGCACTTCCCTGAGGCGATGCGCGACTTGTTCTTCAGCAAGGTCGCGGGCTCGAGCCACGACGAAGCGAAGAAGCTGACGCCGGTGCTCTCGCGCCTCGGTCTCGCGGTGTCGCTCGTCGCAGGTTGTGCGGTAATCGTCGTCGTCGATCCGATCATGAGCACGATCACGTGGCTCGCCGGCAAGGAAGGCGACCCGTGGACGTCGACTTGGAGCGATCCAGTCGGCAGCGCGCTCGTGCTGCTGACGCCAGGCACGATCGCGTTCACCGTGTCCAAGGTGCTCCAGGCCGACCTTGCCGCACGCGACCAGTTGCGAGTCTGCGTGTATGCGCAGTCGATCGTGATGGCGACGATGCTGGCGCTCGACTTCCTCTGGATGCCGGAATACGGCGCGCGCGGGGCGGCGCTTGCGTCGACCGTCGCCTACGTCGTTTCGACGATCTACACGGTGTGGGCCTACTCGCGCGGAACGGGCATCGAGTCCTGGCGTTGCCTCGTCGTGCAAGCCTCGGACTTCTCCTACTTCGGCGACATCGCGCGCGCGGTGGTCGCAAAGCTGCGCCGGAGGGCCGCGTGAAGTCCGGCATCGCGGTCGTGATCCCAGCCTTCAACGCCGAGCGCTTTCTCGGCGATGCGCTGCGATCCCTCCGCGATCAATCGCTGCAGCCCGATGAAGTGGTCGTCGTCGACGACGGCTCGACGGATCGCACGGCGGCGATCGCGCAGCAGGCTGGAGCCACGGTGATTCGGCAGCAGCAGCGCGGGCCCGGAGCTGCGCGCAATCGCGGCGTCGAGGCGACGACTGCTCCGCTGATCGCGTTCCTCGATGCGGATGATTGGTTTGCGCCGCGCAAGCTCGAGGCCCAAGCGCGCGCGATGCAGTCGCCCGACACTCCTGCCGTGTGCTGTGACGCGTTCGTCGTCGATGGCGACGCGGTGGGGCCGGCCAAGAACCGCGACCGCGCCGTGCCGGAGTGGATCGACTTCGACACGCTGTTCGATGGCAATCCGGTGATCTGCAGCACGCTGCTCGCGCGGCGCGAGGAGTTGCTCACCGCTGGCGGCTTCGACGAGGACCCCGCGCTGGTCGCGACCGAGGACTACGACCTGTGGTTGCGCCTCGCCGCGCGCGCGCCGATCCGCTACCTGGCGGAGCCGCTCGCGTACTACCGGCGTCACGGCCAAGGCCTGTCGGCCAACACGCGGTTTCTGCGCGGCGGCGACCGCATTCTCGACAAGTGGCAGGACGAGCGCGGCAGCGACGACGAGTTCGCGCGGCGCATTCGCCGCCGGCGCGCAGGCGTCCGGCTCGACCACGCGTGGGACCTGATGCAGGCGCCTGGCCGCGAAGCGGAGGCCCGCAAGTGGATCCGCGAGGCGCAGCAGTTGGCCTTCTCCTGGAAGGGGCTGCGGATGTGGCTGAAGAGCCATCTGCGGCCGACGCCGGCCCGCTGACCAGAGCTTGGGGCGGCCCCATAGGGTGGGGCAAAGAGCGGAGGCGGAAGAGTGCTGCCCGCGATGGCGCGGCCAGGGGACGGTTCCTATCATCCTCCGCCCCCAAACGGCCCAGAACCCACAAAGCACGTCGTGAGCGATTCCCTCCAGATCACTGACATCAAGGTCGACGGCTACGAGCGCGTCGTCCGTGGCATCGACCCGAAGTCCGGCTTGCGCGCGTTCATCGCCGTGCACGACACGACGTTGGGCCCGGCCCTCGGCGGCCTGCGCATGTGGCCGTACGAGAGCGACGACGCGGCGCTATTCGACGTGAAGCGCCTGTCGCGCGGCATGAGCTTCAAGTCGGCCGTGGCGCACACGGGCCTCGGCGGCGGCAAGGCCGTGATCGTCGGCGATCCCAAGACGATCAAGTCCGAGGGGCTCTACCTCGCGATGGGTCGCTTCATCGATGCGCTCGGCGGCCGCTACATCACGGCTGAGGACGTCAACACGTCGATCGAGGACCTCGAGATCATTCGTCGTTCGACGAAGCACGTGACGGGCCTCGCGCGCAAGGATGGCGGCAGCGGCAACCCGTCGCCTTACACCGCATACGGCGTCTACCTTGGCCTTCGCGCCGCGCTGGGCTGGCACTTCGGCACCGATGATCCCAAGGGTCGCACGGTTGCGATCCAGGGCATTGGCGCGGTCGGCTCCGCGCTGGCTCGCCGCCTGATCGAAGCGGGCGCCACGGTCTACGCCGCGGATCGCAACACCGAGCGTCTCTCGCAGCTGGCCGCCGAGATCGGCGTGAAGCCCGCTGACGAGTCGCAGATCACGACGATGAAGTGCGACGTCTTCGCGCCGTGCGCACTCGGCGCGATCCTGCACGACGAGTCGATCCCGAAGTTCAACTGCCCGATCATCGCGGGCGCCGCCAACAACCTGCTGCTCGAGCCGCGCCACGGCAAGATGCTGCAGGATCGCGGCATCCTGTATGCGCCGGACTACGTCATCAACGCGGGCGGCATCATTAACGTGTCGGTCGAGTTCCACCCGGGTGGCTACGACGAGAAGGTCTCGCTCGGCAAGATTGAACGCATTCCGCAGGCGCTGAAGGAACTGTGGACGATCAGCAAGGAAGAGCGGATCCCCACGAGCGACGCCGCGGATCGCCTCGCGGAGCGCATCCTGGCGGATGCCCGCGGGCAGAAGAAGGCACAGGCGGCCACGCCGTCGCCGCGCGGTCGCAGCGGCTGCTGAGAGCTGCTGCAGTGCGAATCAGGCGAGCAAGTCTCGCCGCTTTTGCAGCACGATCGCGGCGGGAATGAGCGCCGCCGTGATCCAGGCCCATGCCTCGTGCACTGGGCCGAATTCGCGCGTCGCGACGAGGACCGTGTAGCTCGCGGGTCCGAGTAGCGCGAGCGCCAGCAACGCGCGATCGATCGCTTTGTGCTGCGCCAGCGCGCCGAAGGGAAGCCACCAGAGGCAATACCACGGCGCGAAGTTGGGCATCGCGAGCAGCATCAACAGGATGGTCGCGACCGTCGCATGGCCTCCGAGCGAGCGCGCGTCGTGTGCCTTGCGCATCGCGAGCAGGAGCACCGTTGCCGTTAGCGCGAGTCCTGCCACCATGACCGCGGATCCAGCTGTCGGCCCAAGCGCTGCGCCGACGAACGACGGCAGCGAACCGCGTGCGACTCCGGCTTGGTTGGCGATCCAGTCGAGTCCGCCGTCGATGTCCCACCAACGGAAGTAGGCGATGGTGAGCGCTGCTGCGACGGCGAACGTTCCGAGCGCGAAGGCCGTCAACCGGCCGTTGCGCCAAGCCGAGATCAGCAGCAGCGGCGCGAATGCAGGGCTGCAGTGCTTTGCCAGCATGCCGGCGCCGTAGGCGATCGCGGCTGGCGCAAAGCGAAGCCGCGCAACGAACATGCTCGCCATCGCGAGGCCGAGCACGACGAATGCGTCGTTGTGGCCCGAGCCGCAGCACTCGAGCAGCGTCCATGGGTTCCACAGCCACAGCGCGAGCATGCGACGCCCAGCAGCAGTGTCCGCGACCGCGCGCGACGTCGCCGCCAACGCAGCGCCCGCCGCGAGATGGGCAGCGGTTGCCATCGCCTTCCACAGATACGCGCCGACCCACGGCGAGTCGGTCAGCGCGCAAACGTGCTGCAACAGCGCGGACACTGGGCCGTACGGCATCGCCCAGTCGGTCCAGTTGGCGCGGTCGGCAAACGGCCGCATCGCTGGATCGCCAACGAGCGTGTCGACGGTCGTTATGTACGGGTTGTGCCCGAGCGCTTCGACGCGACCGCGCGCGACGTAGTCCCAGATGTCGTTGCTGAGGAACGGCGGCGCGAGCGCTGCGATCGCCGCGAGCAGGATGCCGCCGAGGAGCAGAGGCTTCTCGTCGAGTTGCGGTGCGATGCGAACGATGCGCGCGCATGCGATCGCGCCAATCGCAGCGCCTGAGACCAAACCGAGGGCTTCGAGCGCATGAAGCCACTCCGCCCAATCTCCGCCCCAGAAGAACTGATGGCGCACTGCGCAGCACGCGAACGCCAACTGCGCGAGCGCAGCCTGCGCCAACAGCTTCTGAAGCTGGCGGCGCTGGTCGTTCATCGCGCGATCTCGCGGTAGGCCTGCAACGTCCGCTCCGCTGCGAGTCGCCACGTGAATGCGCGCGTGCGCTCGATCGCCGCTTGTCGCCGCGATGGCCACTGCGGCAGCGCGTCGATCGCGCGCGCGAGCCCGTCGGCGACCGCGTCCGTGCTCATCGGGTCGAAGTAGGTCGCGAACTCTCCGCCTGCCTCGGGCATCGCAGACGTGTTGCTCGTCGCGATCGGAGTGCCAAGCGCGAGCGCTTCGGTGACCGGGATGCCCCAGCCTTCGATCTGGCTCGGATACACGGCGAGGTCCGCGCCGGCGTAGAGCGCCACGAGCTCATGCCGCGGCACGTAGGGCACGAAACGGACGTCGTCGAGGCAGCCAGCCTTCGCTGCGCGTTCGCGGAAGCGATCGGCCGCCTTGCCGAGGCCGCTGACAACGAGCGCGTGCGGCAGTTGCGGGCGCTGCCGCTTCAGCAGCGCGAACGCATCGATGAGCCGTCCGGTGTTCTTGCGTTCGAGCGGCGCGCCGGGAGAGAACAGGTAGCGACGGCCATCGGCCCACTTCGCGCGCGCAGCGTCGGCGGCTTCCTTGGGCGCGTCGCGCAGGAAGTCTGCGTGGAGCCCGTTGTGGATCACGCGCACCTTGGATGGATCGCACGAGAAGCGTTCGCAGATGTCGCGGCGCGACCATTCGCTCACCGTCAGCACGAGCGACGCTTCGCGCACGACACGCTGCGTGACGGCCTTCGCGTAGCGCACGAACGGATCGGCGCCGTCGTCGGGCCAGTACGTGACGAGCACATCGTGCAGCGTCACGACCATCGGCGGGCAGCGGAACGGACGCCAACGCGGCGGCAGGGTGTTGTAGGTGCCGTGGTAGACGTCGACGCGGTCCTTGCGCATTCGCCACGGCATCTGGAGGCGCTCCCACAGGTGGAAGCGTTCGCCGCGCATGTCTGCATACACGGGCCGCGCGTTGGCGTGGAGCTCAAGGCCCGCGGGCTGCGGCAACTGGTGGTAGAGCAAGAACTCGTCGCGCGGCGACAGCTCTGCGTATTCGCGCAACAGGTTGCGGACGTAGAGGCCGATGCCGCGCGGCTCCGGGCGGAAGGCTTCGCGTGCGTCGATCCCGATGCGCATTCTGGCCTTCAGCTTGCAGGCAGGCGCGTCAGCACCTCGGCCCCGGTCTCGCTGATGAAGATGGTGTGTTCCGTCTGCGCGACGCGAACGCCCTTCTTCTCGCAGAGCGGCGGATACTCGTCGATGAGCGCCTTCTTCTTCAGCAACTTGAGCGCCTCTTCGACGCGCTTCTGTGAGCCCAGCGTCGGCAGCAGTTGACGCCGCGCGAACGGCAGCCCTTCGGTCACGCCGACTGCGTTGATCACGTCCTGCGGCACGCTGTCCTTCGGCTTGATCTCGCGGCGCAGCATGAACACTTCGGACTCGCCATCGCAGTCGATGTAGCCCTTGCCGTCGCACACGAATGGCTCGCACGCGATCGTCATGTTGGCGCGCAAGCGGCCCGCCTTCATGTCGGGGTAGTTCGGGATCGAGGGCGCACAGTGGATGATGTAGCGCGCGACGCCGTGACCCGTCAGGTTGTAGATCGGGTTGAAGCCGAGCGCCTTGACCGTCGA
>JBEELK010000181.1:0-7976 GCA_041168165.1 Planctomycetota bacterium
GCCCCATGCGATGGGCGCATCGCCGTAGCCGCGGCGGCCTTGCTCGTGTGGAGGTTCTGCGCCGTCGTTGTGCACCGATCCTCTATCGGCCGCAAATGCACCTCTTCTCCACGCCCCGTGCAGGCTTGCCAAACCTCGGCTAGTCTCGTTGCGAGCTTCGCACCTTCGATCCTCCAACCCGAGCCCTCACAGGAACTTGCACGATGGACCGCCCGCTGTGCCTCGGCCTATGTGGCCGTGAGGATTCGGCGTTGCTCGCCGAATTGCAGCGGCTGCCCGGCAAGGTGACGACGCGCGCGTTCGACAGCATCTATTCCGCGATCGCATCGCTCGCATCCTTCGAACCAGACGCGGTTTTCGTGCTCACTTCTTCAGGCGATGTGCCCGAGGAACTCGCCGGTGCCATACGAGCGCTTCTCGCGTTGCGGCCTCAGTGCGCAGTCGTGATCGTGGCGGCGCGCGAGCGCGAACTGTCGTTCGCCCCCATTTGCCAGCGAACGCGCGCGCACCTGCTGCTCGAGCCGTATGGACCCGCGCAGTTGCTTGCGACGCTCGACCAAGCGCTCAGCTTGAGCGATCGACCGCGAACTGAAGCGTTCCTCGATCTCGTGCACGGCGTTGCGGACGAGATCAACAACCCGCTGATGTTCTTGATGGGCCATCTGCAGTTGCTGCAGCTGCAACTCGATCCGCAGCGCGATCGCGACGCACTGGAACAGATCAGCGCAGCACTCGGCGGGGCCCAACGAATCCACGAGACCACGGAACGCATGCGCAGAATCGAAGCCGCGGCAGCTGGCCCGCGGCGCGCAGATCCGTTCGATCTCTGGGCCGAACTATCGTCGGCGCTTCGAGAACACCGAGGCAAGGGCGACTCGATAGCGATCGTCCGCGAGCCTTCTGACGGAGCCTTCGCTGTCGCGGGCGACGCCGAGATCCTGCGTGCAGCGATCGCGTCGGTTGTGGCGCTCGCGTTCGAGTTCCGCGACGGCGGCAACGAAGCGCACTTCGTGATCACGCGCATCGAAGCTGGCATCCGGGTGCGCCTGTCGCTGCGCGGCCCTGCGCTGGCGGACTGGAGCATGCCGCGCACCTACGAGCCGTACTATCTGTGCCGCGCGCTGCGAGGGTCCACCCTTGGCTTGTCGCTGTTCCACGTGCAGGCGGCAGCGCACGGCCATCGCGGCCGAGCGACGGCGCGGCGGCTGCCCGACGGCGCCGTGGCGATCGACATCGAATTGCCCCTCCGCTGACGCCGCGGGTCCCATTCCCAGGACGGCTCTAGGCAGAACGCCGTCGTTGCCGATGGATGGACCGTCTGCATTCGCAGACTGTCACCATGGCCAAGGTCCTCGTCGCAGACCCCGATCCCCAATCCCAGGATGCGCTGCGCGCAGCGCTCGCGTCCGCGGGCCACTCCATGGAGATCGCGCCTTCGACCAAGGACGCGGTGGCGGCAGTCGACGAGGGTGGCATCGACCTGTTGGTCTGCGACGCAGACATGAGCGATCCGCCGATCGGCGATCTGCTCGCGGATCTACGCGCGCGGCGACCGGAGACGGCAGTGATCGTCACCACCGCCTTTGGCTCCGTCGATGACGCGGTGTGCGCGATGCGAAATGGCGCGGCCG
Organism: Planctomycetota bacterium; assembly: GCA_041168165.1. GTDB lineage: Bacteria > Planctomycetota > UBA1135 > UBA1135 > UBA2386 > SXPK01. Next base: position 1,632 of record JBEELK010000181.1, read on the forward strand.
ACCTCCTGCGCAAGCCGTTCCGCGATGAGCAAGCGCGCCTTGCGATCGAGCGCGCCATCGAGCGCGCGCAACTCGTGCGCGAGAACGAAGACTTGCGCCACGCGCTCGACGATCGCGTCCAGCTCGGCAACCTGATCGGCGAAGACCCGCGCATGCAGGCGATCTTCAAGACGGTGCGCGCCGTCGCAGACACCCGCACGACCGTGCTCGTCACCGGCGAGTCGGGTACCGGCAAGACCGTCGTGGCGCGCGCGCTGCACGCGATGAGCGCTCGCCGACACGGTCCGTTCGTCGAGGTCAACTGCGGCGCGATGCCGGAGACGTTGCTGGAGTCCGAGTTGTTCGGACATGTCCGCGGCGCATTCACCGGCGCTACGCGCGACAAACCGGGCAAGTTCGAAGCGGCCAACGGTGGCACGATCTTCCTCGACGAGATCGGCACAAGCTCGCCAGCGTTTCAGGTGCGCCTGTTGCGCGTGCTGCAAGACCGCATCCTCGAGCGCGTCGGCGACAACAAGACGATCGAGGTCGACTGTCGCATCGTGCTTGCGACCAACCTCGACCTGGAAGCCGCGGTGCGGCAAGGCCGCTTCCGCGAAGACCTTTACTACCGCATCAACGTCGTCTCGATCGAGATGCCGCCGTTGCGCCAACGCCGCGAGGATGTGCCCGCGCTCGCGATGCACTTCTTGCGCCGCTTCGCGAAGGACCACGGCAAGAAGGTCGAACGCTTCTCGCCCGCTGCGCTCGCAGCGCTGCGCAGCGCGGGATGGCCCGGCAACGTGCGCCAACTCGAGAACGTCATCGAGCGCGCAGTCGTGTTCGCGCAAGGGACCAGCATCGACCTCAAGGATTTGCCGCCCAACTTGGTCGAGGCTGCGGCAGCGGCCGCGGCAGCGACCACCGCGCTCGCAGGGCCGCCCGTGATCGCCGACGCGCCGGTGACGCCGCTGCGCAGCGCGCTGGAGGATGCCGAGAAGCGCATTCTCGAACACGCGCTCGTTCACTGTGGCGGCAACCGCGAACGCGCCGCCAAGGCGCTTGGAATCAACCGCAGCACGCTGTTCGCGAAGCTGCGCCGACATGGAGTCCGCTGATGGCCCGTAACCGACAGCGCCTCAGAGAAGGCACATACCTTGTGACCTCAGCCTGTCCCCGCATTGCGGCTCCGCGTATGAGAGGGAACCTCACATGATCCGTCGCAGCCTCCTACTCCTCCTGGCGCTCGTGATCCTGGCCGTCGCCTTCACGGCCGGTTACTCGCTCCTCCCGGTTCGCAAGCCAGAGGACCTGCTGGCCGACGCGCGCACGCTGATCGGCCGCGGCCAAGCGATCGAGGCCGTGAAGCTCCTCGACCACGCGGAGGCGACACCCGTGATCGCGCGAACGGCGGACCTCCGTCGCGAGGTCTGGCGGTTGCGCCTGCAAGCCCACCGAGCACTCGATGTTTCTGCGCGCGCGCTCACGGACATCGAGAACCTCATCGCGGACGGCGATGCGAGCCTCGGCCTGCAGATGGATCGCATCTACTACCTCGCCAAGCTGGGCCTCGGCGAAGACGCGCGGACCGCTGGCTTGGAGTTCGTGAAGGCGAATCCCACGATTGGCCGCGGCCGCGAGCTCGCTGGCGAAGCCTGCAAGGTCGCGTACTCCGCGCAACTGCGCGAAGCTGCGGCGCGCCTTCGTTCGGAGATCGGGTTCGAGGACGAGCGCGAAGCCGTCGCTGCGATGCTCGAGATGCTCTACCGCCCCGAAGGCGATCCGTCGGTGGCAGCAGCCAAGGACCGCCTCGCGAAGTTCTATTCGCGCGAGAGTCGCTTGGCCCAAGCCTGGCCGACGCTGCACGACCAACTCGCCGTGCTGCGCAGCAGAATCCAAGAAGCTGGGCAGTTGTTCGAGAGCGCGCTTGAGATCGCCGGAAAGGACGAGAAGCAGCGCACGGGCTTGTTCGCCGCGGCGTTCCAAGGCGTCGCTTACTCGCTTCAACAGGCGGGTCGCATCGACGACCTCGAAGCGCAGTGCGAGATCTACCTCGGCATGTTCTCGCATCGCTGGCGCACGGACGCCGCGGTGGTCGCAGCAGCAGCCCGCTATCGCGACGGCCTCTACGAGTCCGCAGTCGAGATCGCGGAGCGCGTTGCGCCCATGAAGACCTTCGCGGCCGACCTCGCGGCGCAGAAGTTCACGCCAGGCATCCGCTCGCTGCTGCTCACGCGCATCCTGTCGCTCTACCAACTGAAGAGCGCGGATGATCTCGTTGCGGTCGCGGCGACGCTCGGCCCGCTCACGGAGAAGAACCGCCAACTGATGGCGTTGCCCAACCTCGCGTGGGGTCTCGTCTTCACGTTGCGCGACGTCCGGGACAACCGAACGGGCGCGCTGTCGTGGTACAGCGACTTGCTGATGCTCGAGCCTGCGCCGCAGGATGACGAGGATCCGCTCGACTTGCTGATGCCGCTTCGCCTGAAGAGCGCCGCGGCGGACGGCCAACCACCCGCCGATCAACTTGCCGCAGTCGACAAGTGGATCGCCGCTCGCCCATCCAACCCGATGCCGATGGCCACGCGCGCGCGCATGCAGTTGGAGTTCGGCCAGGATGCAGCCGCGATGGCAACGGCGAGCGGAATCCTGCAAGAGCGACCGACGGACGAGGACGCGCTACGCACGCTCGCGGATGCCGCCGACCGCGCCTACAAGGCCTCGCAACAGGACGGCGTCTCGCTGCTGATGCAGTGCCTGCAACGCAACACGGACCGTCCCGACAGCCCGCCGAATCCGGTGTGCTACCTGCTTTGCGGCGAAGCGGCCATGAAGCAGCAGCACGCATGGATCGCGCTGACCTGTGCGCGCCTCGCGGCAGATCGCTTCCCGTGGTCCGTCTGGCCGTTCTTGCTGGAGGCCAAGGCTCAGCGCATGTCGGGCCGGCACGACGAAGCGATCGAGACGCTCGATCGCATCCTCGCGCGTCACCCGGATTGCGTGGACGCCGTGCAGATGGCGTTCGAGATCCGCGTCGAGCACGATCGCCCCACGCGCAAGGTGTTGTCGCTCGCGATCCCATCGATCCCCGAGTCGCTGCAGGTGCTGACCGAAGCGCTGCGTTGCGCGGTCGAAGATGGAAGCCCATCGGCTGCGCCCCTGGCCCAGCGCGCTGCATTGGCGCCCAACGCAGATGCCAACACACTCGGGCTCGTCGCCGTCGCCTATGCGAAGCAACGCAGCGCAGCTGAAGGTTGGGCAGCGCTCGACAAGGCACTCGCCGCGCCGCGCGCCAACGACCCCGCGAGCGCTGACTCGCTGTTGTCGGCGACGCTCGCTTGCATCGAAGCCGAGATGAGCCTGCGCAAGGACGAAGAACTCGCGCAGATCGCCGCCAAGCGCATGACCAGCCTTCGCTTCTCGGGCCCGGAAGCCGGCGAGAAGATCACGCGCACCGCGCGCACGCTCGCGGACGCGGAGTTGCCAGCAACTGCAAGCCGATTGCTCGCCTCGGCCTTGGCCATGGACGACGCGATCGAAGTTCGCAGCGGCGCCACGCATGAACTCGCCGGTCGTCTCGCACTCCAGCTTGGACGCGTGGCGGCGGCGCGCGAGAGCCTGACCGCGGCAGTGAGCTTCGAAGATGGCATCAGCTCCGCAGAGCGACTTGCCCGCATCGAGTGGATCCACGGAACGCCTGGCCGCGCCATTGCCGCGTTGGCTGCCGCTCCGAAGCTCACGGATCCCGCGCTCGCACTTCTGCTCGGCTCCACGGAGGCGGCGCGCCTGACGAAGGAGCGCATCGCGGCCGATCCCGAAGACCTCCTCGCAGCGTTTGCATTCGCGCTCGTTAGCGCGCCAAACACGGACCGAATGGCGATCGAAGTGCGCCAGTGTTCCCTCGATGCGCAGCGCAGCGCCTTGCTCGCTTGCACGCAACTCGAGGACGAGTTGCTGGAGAAGACCGCCGTCGAAGCCGCGAGCGCTGCGCACAGCCAGATGCCGCGGTCGCTGCTGGCGGCGCTCGTACATGCGCGTGCGTTGCATCGCACGGGCGACGGACAGGGCGCGGCCAACGTTCACGCGGCCCTCTACGAGGAAGGCCGTCGTGCCTCGCTGCTCTGGACCGAAGTTGCGCGCGCGAGCCTTCGCGGCGGATACGAGCCGCCGCGCGCCATCCTCGCGGAGTTGCGCGAAATGGTCGTCAAGCAGCCGGGCGCGCTTCGCCCCGAAGTGCTCGCGATGCTCGCGTGCCGCGCAGCCGCGGACGCAGACCGGCTTGGACAACCAGACGTTGCGCTCGGCATCTACGCCGATGCATGGCGCTTCCAACCCAAGCTCACCGGAGCCACGGTCGCCGACGCAGAGAAGCTGCGGGCGGCGGGTCGCAGCGTCGCTGCGGTCGAACTGCTCCACAAGTTGCGCATCGACGCGAAGGACAACGAGCGCGACGCAGCTGCGAAGGCGCTCTATCGCACGGCGCTGGAAGCGACGGCATCGATGCAACCTGCATCGATCGCGGCTTTGCGCAGCCTCGCGGCCGCCGACCTGATCGCGGGCACGGCCCCCGGCGAGGCGTTCGCGTTCTTGCTTGCAGACCCGATCGCGTTCGCATCGATTCCCGTTGAGCCCGCGTTGGCGCTCGCTGGCGCCGCAATCCAGGCCGCGTGCACGGGCAAGGCCGCTTGGCCACACGCCGAGTCCGCGGTCCTCGCGGTGCGCCAGAGGCTCGGCGCGGCGGGCGCGCTCGAGTTCGTGGAGCGCACCCTCGCTCAGTATCCGTCGATTCCCGCGTTCTGGATCCGACGCGCCGACCTCCGCATCGAACTCGGTCACGCCAACAACGGCATTGCCGACGCACGGCGCATGCTGCTGCTGGCTCAAGATGTCGATGCGACGATCGAGTTCCTCACGCTCGCAGCCTCGACGCGCCGATCCACCAAGGCGGATCGCGACCTGTTCCTAGCGCTGCCGCCACAAGCGCAGATGACGCCCGCAGGAATGCTGGCGGCTGGATTGCTTGCGCTGCGCGCTGGCCGCCCGGATGACGCAGAGCGACTGCTCGCCGCGGCTTCGACCTTGGGTCCGCGCGCGATCTACGCGAGGGCGCTCGCGAACCTGATGCGCGGCACGCCCGAGGCGAGGGCACAAGCCCGCTCGATGTTCGAATCGCTGCGGAGCGACTACCCGAGCAACTCGCTCGCGCGCAACGCGGGCAGCTTCGCGGTCCAACTCTCGCCGAACTGACCGAGCGCGGCCGACACCGTGGTGAAGCGGAAGTCGCCCAGCAGGCGATCGAGCTTCGCCATGGTCTTGCGAAGGTTCACGTAGTGGCGGAAGCCGCGAAGACCACCGAGCGGTTGCCGCGGCTGGTCGGGGTCCACTTCCCACGGATGGAGGTAGACGCAGCCTGGCGCGCCGCGCTGCTCCTGCTGCCGCAGGCCGCGGCGAATCAGCGCAAGCGGGAACAAGCGCAAGTAGCCACCACCGCCGACCGGCAATCTTCGCCCGAGCACGTCGAGGCATAGCGGCGGGATCTCCACCAACGAACGCTCGCCGTCGAGCACTCGGTATGGCGAACTCGGCGCGCTGCGCACGCCGTAGTCCGGGTGCAACACCGGGTAGATCGAGCTGTCGACTTCGAAGCCCGCCGACAGCAATTCCTCGATCGCCCACGGCGTCTTCGCCGTCACCGACCACGTGCACGCACGGAACGCGCGCGGCCTCTGGCCGGACGCGGCTTCTAGGATCGCATTCGTTTGCGCGAGCTCCGCGCGGAACCCCTCACGGCCGAGGTCATGCAGCAATTGATGGTCGTAGCCATGGCTGCCGATCTCGTGGCCCGCCGAGGCGATCTCTGCGATCAACTTCGGCGCTCGCTCGGCGATCCAACCAAGGCAGAAGAACGTCGCCTTCGCATCGCGCCGCGCGAACAAGTCGAGCAAACGCTTCGACGCGTCGACGCAGCGCAGTTCGAACGAGTCCCAGTCCGACCGGCGAATCGTGTTCGCCATGTTGAGAACCTGGAACCAGTCCTCGACGTCAACCGAAAGCGCGTGCGCGGTGCTCACGGCAACAGCCTACGCGCTTCGACGACCAGCTTCTCCAGCAGCGCTCGACAGCGAGCCTCCGCCGCGTCGAACCCGCCAGGCCCGTCCGCATACGCTTCGACGCGCAACAGGAACCCGTCGTTGCTGGCGCGGAACAGAGCGCGCGGCGCATGGTGCAGGAAGAACTTCAGGTAGCTGCCCGTGCAAAGGTCGCTCGCCCCGTACGCGTAGAGACTCACGTAGGGCCTTCCGTCCTTCTTGGTCCGCAGCAGGATCTGACCCGCTCGATCGCCATCGCGCGTGGCGAGGTCGGTGC
>JBEELK010000182.1:0-2814 GCA_041168165.1 Planctomycetota bacterium
ACTCGATGGAGCCCGGCAGCGCCGTCGCGACCAATTGCTCCAAAGCCTCAAAGAAGCGCGCCTGCGCAGCTTCGTCGAAGCCTGCGCCCGATGTGACGCTGTCGCTCGGCAGCAGCGAGAAGCGCATGCCCGTCACTTCGCACGAGAACGCAGTCTTGCTGCATGCGGACAACGCGTTGGCTGCGGCGAGGATCGCGCTCGGATCAGCGACGCGGCCTTCGAGGATGCCATTCCACTCGACCTGCAGCGGCGCGCCGCTCGGTCGATCGAGGTCGGAGCTCACGACGCACCTCGGCCAAACTCTGCGACATCGCGCAGCGGCGTCCAGTTGTCCATGCCTTCGCGCCATACCAGCGAGTCGCGCGTCAACGCGCGCGCGGCGAGCAAGTGCTGCACGGTCTCCAACGACACCGGCCCATGGCGCTGGTTGTCGCGCGCATAGAACCACTGCGGCTGCTGTTCGCCGGGCAACAAAGGAGCCGCGACGCCGCCGCTGAGTTCGCCCTGCGACGCCGTGTCAACGCCGAGCGCTTGGTCATGCACGACGAGCCGCTTCTGCACGTCGTTGTGGCGCGCGTCCGACACTTGCCGCTCCTTGGCAATCTGCTCGCGCAAGCGCCGAGTCTCGTCGCGGTGCCGTTTTTCGCGTTCTTCCTGCTGCTTCACGTCGGGCAGGCACAGAAGGAGGATCAGCGCGAGACAGGAGAAGAAGAACCCAATGAAGAACCACGCGACGCCGCTGCGTCCGCGGTTGTTCGCGAGCACGGCGCACACGCCGCCAAACACGAGCGCGAAGACGAGTTGGATGAGAAGTTCGGCGTCTTCGTTGGCGAGGATGGCGATCATGGCTGCAGAGGAAGGAAGGCTGTTGGCGCGCTAAGACGCGCGACGTAACCAAGGAGCACAGTCATCAAGGCGATGCGCAGCATGCGGCTACGGCTGTGGCTAGCCCACGGCTCGAGCGAAGGCCGCGCGATCGAGCAGGCGTCGAACGCGATCGACGCCACGAGCAGCAGCGCCACGGCGATGCCGCCCGGATGGAACCAAAAGGCGCGCTCGACTTCGCCATGCAACAACGACGCGACGCTGCGCACGAGGCCGCAACCGGGACACGCAAGCGAGCCAACGCACTCGCCGACCACGCAACGCGGGCCGCGGAACGAACCCCATCGCGCCGCATCGCTGTCGACGTTCGCGACGCTGGCGATCGCGAGCGTCGAGGCAGCTGCCGTCATGCGCAGCAACGCGACGCCACGAGCGCTCCGCAGCGTGGCGAAGGGCGCGGACGCGATCGAATTGCCGCAATGGCGCATGGAGCGCGAGATGAAACCGCAGCGCGCGGCTCGGCTCAATGCCTCGCCTCCGACGCGCGGCTCAGCGTCGGCAGAATTCGGCCGGCATCGACATGAGCTCGGGCCACAGCCCCAGCGGGCCTGGCTCGGCGCCGAGGAGCCGCTTGTCGACGAGCACTTCGGCGAGCGGGTGGACGATCAACGCGCAGGGCTGCTGCTCGGCGAGCCGCAGATGCGCTCGCTGCAGCAGCGATGCGCGCGCCTTGGGGTCGCGTTCCGTTCGCTGCGCCGCGAGCAACGCGTCGACCTCCGCGTCGGCAAACCCGCCCGCATTGCGCGCGCCGCCGGAGTGGAACAGCTCATACGGATCGCCAAAGGCCGGCATCGACACGAGCAGCATCGCGCCGTCGAACTGGCCCGAATCGCGACGACGCACCAGTTCTGCGAACGGCAACGCAGTGAGTTCCACCGCGACGCCGGCCTTCTGCCCCGCGCTCGCAAACAACTCCCCCATGCGCCGAAACCACGGGGCCTCGACGGGCACGAGCAGTTGCAGCGGCATGGACGCGTCGCCACGCGCGGCGTTGGCGTCCATTAGCAACGCGCGCGCGGCATCGGGGTTGCATGGCAGCGGCGCAAGCCCGTCGGGCATGCCATCGGATTGAGGCTTCAGAAACGCGGCCGCGGGGCTCGCAGCGCCGCCAAAGATCGTGTCCGCGATGCCGCGGCGATCGAACAACATGCCGAGCGCGCGACGCACGCGCGCATCCTGCAGCGGCCCTTTGCGCACGTTCCACTGCACGACATACGCGCCGAGCGTCGGCATGTCGTAGACGAGCCTGTGATAGTCATTGGCCAACGCAGCGTCGGCGCGCAACTGCGCCGCGAGGTCCGCGCCGGTGCACCAGTCGAGTTCGCGCTTCTTCAACGCAGCATAGCGCAGCGCAGCGTCGCCGAGAAAGCGCATGCGGATCGCCGCGAAGCGCCACAGCGACGGATGGCTGCGACGCCAACTCGCCGCGTTCTGCACGACCGTGAGATCGACGCCGCGACGCCAACCGGGGCGACCCGAGGCGTCGTCGAGCAATTGATACGGCCCCGTGCCGGGACCGGGCGAATGCGCGACGCGCGCGAGCATCGCGCCAAAGCTCGGGTCCTTCGGCTGCGGCGCTGGCGTGCCATCTCGCGCTGCGGCGTCTGCGATCGCGCGCTGCATCCACGCCTTCTGCGTGACGACCCAGCTCTCGCCGACTGTTCGCATCGCGGCGAAGTGCGGCGTCGCAAAGCGAATGCGCAGCGACCGCGGCGCGCCGTCGACGCGTTCGACGCTGCTGCACTGCGCCATGCCGCTTGCGAGCGAACCGAGCACGACGCCTTCGCCGCGCGCGCATTCGAACGTCCACAGCACGTCGTCGATCGTGAGCGGCGCGCCATCGGAGAACGTGACGCCGTCGCGAATCGTCACATCCATGCCCATGCCATCGGCGTGGACCTCTGCGCGCTCGGCCAACGCGTTGCGCGA
>JBEELK010000183.1:0-3667 GCA_041168165.1 Planctomycetota bacterium
CGAACAGGACCTCGGTCGGGCCTTCGTTGCCGGCTGCGAGATTGCCTGCCTTGCAGGTCGCGACCCACTTGCCCTGGTTGTCGTAGAACGCGAACACGTCGTGTTCGGTCGTCACGTCGAGGGCGCCGAGGCGAACGATCTTGAGGTCGTTGTCCGCGCCCTTCGTCTCGAGGTCCTTCTCGGTGATGCCGTAGCGCGCGATCACTCCGCGCCAGTCCGCCTTCTTGACCTCGGGCTCCTCTGCGGGCTCTTCCTTGCCGGCGCGCTCCTTCTGCTTCAGAGCGTTTTGGACTTCCTTGTAGCCCGCCTTGATCGCGTCCTTCAGCTCCTTCGGCATGCCCTTCTGGCGATATGCGACGGAGTAGATGCCGGGGACGAGCTTGGGCTCAAGCGACGCGTCCGTCAGCGCGAGCGTGCCGACGAGCAGCGGCGTCGTCATGCTGCGTTCTTCGAGCTTCGCGACCGCTGCGTTCTTCTCCGCGGTCATCCAGTTGACCGGCGCGAACGAGATCGCGTGGTACTCCTTCGGGAAGCCGTCCTCGGCGAGCACGTAGCGCTCGATGCCGGTTTGCGCGTCGAAGTCGACCTTCTGGTCCTCGCCGCCGACCGCGAACAGGTCCTGGTTGTAGTCGCTCGAAACGAGCGACACGAGCAGGTCGTAGCCGGGCTTCAGGCTCTTCGCGAGGCGGAGGCCAACGCTCTCCAGCACCTCGGAGTCTTGCACCGGGAAGCGGCAGTCGATCTGCAGTTGGACCGGGTCACCCGAGGACAGATAGGAGCCGCCCTTCACCAGGAAGCGATCGTCCTTCCACGACGGGATGTCCTTGAGCGCGGAGCCGTTCTTGTCTTTCTGCGCGAGCTTCCACTCTTCGCTGAACACCTTCTGTCCCGTGATCGGGCCAAAGCCGGTGCCGCCGACGAACTGCCACACTTGCCCCGTCATGTCGACGTGGCCGAACGGGCCCGCGTTGAACTCGACGGTGCCGACCGGCTTCAGCATGCGGTCGCGGTTGTTCTCGAGCTTCATCAGCCCGAGCACCTGCTCCGAGAACTTGTCGCCGATCTCCTTCTTCTGGCCCCACGGCCAGACGTTGGTGCCGTCGCCGCGGGCTGCGCGCGTCCACTCCGTTTCGGTGGGCAGGCGCATGCCGAGGAAGCCCGCGAAGCGGATCGCGTCGCGGCGGCTCAGGTAGACGACGGGCAGGTCGTCGATCGGCTTGCCGTTGTCATCCTTGAGGTCCCACGGCAGCGTCTCGCCGTAGCGTTCCCAGAAGTAGATCGGGCCGAGCTTGCCGTCCGCTTTGAACTCGCGCGCGATGTCCGCGAGCTTCGCGTCGTAGTCGTCCTTCTTGCCGTAGCGCCACCAGTGGAACGGCGGGCGCACCTTCGTGCCGCTTTGCGCCATCTTCTCGAGGAAGGCCTTGTACTCCTTGTTCTTGACCGGCCACTTGCCGAGCAAGAACGCGGGCACGTCGCGCGTCTCCTGGCCGAGTTGCGACGCCGTCTGGCGCAGCGCGCGCGCGAGTCGCTCGCGTTCGCTCTCGCGCAGCGCCAACTCGGGGCGGCGCGGCGACAGCGCTTGGCTCGCCGACTGCACGAGCTGCTCGATCGTCATGCCGATCTGCACCTTGCCCGCAGGCACCGGCAGCAAGAACGTCGGCAGACCTTCGGTCGAGATGTTCTGCGCAACTGCGGCTGGCTTGTCCTGAGCAGGGGCCGGGGTCGCGTTTTGCGCAGCGAGGGGAGCAAGGGAAGCCGCCAGCGCGAGGGCACGCTGTGGCGCGGAAAGGCGCTCGTGGATGGTCATCCGCGGGTCGTGGGCTTGGGGTCTGTTGGCGCCTTATGAGGGGCGCAGGGGGCGGGGATCCTAGGTTCCGATGCAGCGCGAGTCACGCGGCGCATGGGGCAGCTCCAGCTCAGGTCCCGGAGTTGCGGCAATGGGGGAGGAGAAGCAGCCAGCCTGCGATCAATGCGACGCCGCCGATCGGTGTGACGGCACCGAGCCACCGCATGCCGGTGACGGCCATGACGCACAGGGTGCCGGTGAAGATGGCGATGCCAATCAGCAGCAGCCACGCGGCGAGCCTCGGCTGGCGCTGCGGCGTGGCGAGGATGCCGCAGAGCAGCAGCGCGGGCAGGTTCGAGAACAGGTAGCGCACGCCGGTGTCCCACCATTCGAGCGCCTCTGCATCGATCCGTGCCTTGAGGCCGTGGGCGCCAAACGCGCCCATCGTGACAGCGAGCGCCCCGAGCACGGCGGCGATGGAGAAGATGCGCGACTTGGTCATGCGCTGCGTTCTCCGGTTGCGCAGGTCCCGGGTCAATCGCTGGGGTGCGGCGGCTTTTGGAACTTCAGCGGCAGTGGCGCACGGGAGCGCACCAGCGGATCGATGGGCCGCAGCCGTAGTGGCCGTGGAAGTGGCAGGCGGAGGCGACGGCGGCGAGGGTGAGAAGGCAAAGAGCGCGGGCGAGCAGGCGGTGCAGTCGAGGTTGGTCGTTCATGGTGTTGGTTGCGGGCATCGCGGCTCGGGCATCTGGCCCGAGGCGATGGGCTCCGGTCTCGAAAAGGCGCGCCGCAGCGCAGCCAGTCGCGAAGCGTTGGTGGGCGACGTGCGTCCGTTCCGTTCTGGCGCGCCGCATGCATCGCGTTTGCGCGATGCGAATGGATGTCCGCTTCAGCCGATAGAAACCCGGACTCACGCCTTCCTCACTCCGATGCGCTTCTCCGACATCTTGCTCGCCGTCGTTCGATCGCGATCGCGGTTCGCCGCGATGGCCCTTCTGTGCTCCGCGTCGTTGTGCGCGCAAGAGGCGCAGCCAACTCCGCGCGTCGCCGGCTCCTCGCAGCAGGTCGCGCGCGCGCTCGATGAGTTGGCGAGCGCCGCTCGGCTCGATGGCGCAGCGCTCGCGGTGGGGCGGCAAGGTCGGCTGCTGCATCAGTCCACTTCGGGCGAGTTTGAGTTCGACCGCGTGGTGCCGATCGCGTCCGCCAGCAAGTGGCTCGCGACTGCGACGATCCTCTCGCTCGTCGACGACGGCGTGCTCGACCTCGACGCGCCGTTGTCGCGCTATGCGAAGGCGTTCCTGGTCGCAGACAAGAAGGACATCACGCTGCGGCAGTGTTTGTCCTGCACCGCGGGGTTCCCGGCGCAATCGCGCAAGGCGCGCGATCCTGACCTCGACGTAGAAGCGTGCGCGCGCGCGCTTGCCGACGAAGGGCTCGCGTATGCGCCATCGACCGAGTGGCTCTACGGCGGTGCTACATTCCAAGCGGCTGCATGCGCCGCGGTGATCGCAAGCGGCCGCGACTGGCACGCGCTGTTTCAGACGCGCATCGCCGAGCCGCTACAGATGAATGCGACGCGCTTTGGTGCGTTGCTGCCGATCGGCGATGGCGCGGGTTCCGTGCGCAATCCGTGGGTCGCTGGCGGCGCGGTGTCGACGTTGCGCGACTACGAACGGTTTTGCGCGATGCTCAGCAACGGCGGCGTGCTCGACGGCGTGCGCGTGCTGACGAAGGAGTCGGTCGACACGATGCTCTCGCGTCACACCGACCCCGGCAAGATGACGGTGCGCTTCGATGGATTCGAAGGCCAGCTCGAGTACGGGCTCGGCACGTGGATCCAACGCCTCGAAGGCGGCATCGAGCGAGCATCCGATCCTGGTG
>JBEELK010000184.1:0-12248 GCA_041168165.1 Planctomycetota bacterium
TGCGCCATGCCCAGCCTTCGCGGGCGGCTGAAACGGCAGCATCACTAGTGACCGTGGCTCCGTGGCGCTGCAACTCGAATGCAAGCGCCGCGGTGGCTGGCCCAGACTCCGAAAGCCTCGCAATCCGCGTGTCGAGCTTTGCGACGCGACCCGACGCGATCGCGATTGCGTTGGTATGCAGACGCCACACATCGGTCGACCTCGCCACTTCTACGACGCCAGCATCCGCGTCGATCACGCGAGCCGTCGCGTCCTCGACCACATGCGCGCCGCGCGTTCGAGCCCATTCGCGTAGCTGCACGTCGAACGTGCTCCGATCGATGCAGCGGCCTGCGCGCACTTCGTCGCGATAGACCCATTCGTCGCTGTCCCATCGCGACGCATGCCGCCTTGCATCCGGCTCGCTGAGGCTTCGCACCACTTCCTCGAGGCCGCATCGCTGCAGCGCTTCCATGGCCGAAGGCAGCAGCGTCTCGAGGCGCGCTGCGCGGCGAGGCTTGCTGTCGTCGATCAGCGCGCAGGAGAACCCACGCGCAGCGAGCAACCCAGCGAGCGCTGCGCCTGCGGGGCCGCCGCCGATCACGACGGCATCGACGCATTCGGGGAGCGCGGTCATTTCCCGGATCCTGCCATGCGCCGCGCTCGGCGCAATGGCGTCCGCCTGCGATCACACCTTCGCGGTTGCCTTGCTCGGCCTCTGCTGCGCGAGCTTCTGCAGCAAGTCCTGCAGCGCGACCTGCAAGCTCGTGAAGCCCGCGTAGTGCACCGTGCGCGCCGGCACGCCCGCCTTGCGCGCAAGTTCGTGCGCGGGCTCCGTCGTCTCGTGGCGGTTCCAGTGCAGCAGGATCAACACATCGATGCCGCTGCGGAGACGATCGCTGATCTGGCCCACGATCTTCTGCGGCGACGTGTAGTTGGTCTCGAGCCACTCGCCTTCGATGCCCCACTGCTTGCTGAGCTCGACGAGCTTCGGGTGGTGGCGACGTTGGCGCTCGTTGCCGCCGACGATGAGCACTCGTGCCGGGTGACCCAACTGGCGCGCGAGGTCGCTCGCCGCCTTGACGCCAGTGTCGGCGTTGACGCCTTCGCCATCGTGGCGCTCCAGTAGGCGCTCCACCGCCTCGAGGTCTTCCTTCGCGAGTTCGGGGTGGTGGCACGAGACCTCCTGCAACAGGCCCAGCGCTTGTTGCAGATACTCGACGTCCTTGCGAGCACGCCACGACCGCGCGATGGCGATCTGCAACTGCGCGCATTCATAGTCCTTGCCCTCCATCTCCTCGTAGAGGTTCGCGAGCTCGACCTTTGCTTCCAGGTGATCGAGTGCGAGCCCGACGAACGATTCGTCGCGCAGCAGCTTCTCGAGTTGCGCGAACGCGCCGCGTTGCAGGAGCAGGTCGCGGATCTGCGCATACCAGTCCTTCGCTTGGTCGCGCTCGCCCAGCATGTTGTGCGCCGTTAGTTGCACGCGCATCGCTTCGAGCCGTTGATCCACGTCGACCGCCACGGCGAGCACGCGCGCAGCGGATGCCTGAGCAGGCTTCGCTTCGCCAAGTGCGATGTACTCCAGCGCAACGAACAGCAACTGATCGACTGCGGTGCCGCGACCAACGTCGATGCGATCGAGGAAGCGAAGCGCGAGCTTGCGGTCCAACTTCTTCAGCGCCTCGTGCACGAAGTAGAACGACTCGAGATCCGGTTGCGCGGTATCAAGGGCCTTCTCCATCAACCGCAGCGCGCGCGTCGATTCCTCTGGCTTGCCTTCAGCCAACAGCGCAGCCGCTTGGAAGAACCGCGCGCGGTCGAGCAACTTTTGGTCGCGACCTTCGTTGCGACGCATGCCACCGATCGCAAGTTCGAGGCAAGAGCCCGCTGCCGCGAAGTCGGTCGCTTCGTAGGCGAGAATGCCGCGCAGGAAGTGAGCCTCGGGCGATGCGTCGCTCGGCGATTCGCCTGCGTGATGCAGCAGCGCGAGTGCAGCCTTGCGCTGCGGACGCTCCGCGCGCGGTTCGAGGCCTTCGAGACTATGGACGCGCAGAGCCGCGAGCGTCTCGACCGCGTTGCATGCGCTCTGCTGTCGTGCTGACTCATGAGCCAGGGAAGCTGCCATCGAAGCGTGCTCCTTGGCTTTGTCCCATTCACTGCCCGCCAGCAACCGCAACGCCATCGCCTTGTGGTAGCGAGCGCGCACATCGTCTGGCAGTCGATCGAAGCCCGGGATGCGCATCACGCGCGCAAGCACCGAAGCCGTGCTTTCCTCGTCTTCGCCATCTTCACGGGATTCGAGGCGAGTCAAGAGGTCGGCAATGGCAGCGTCTACGACCACCGACAACTCTGGCGCGGTGGACTCTGCGGCGAGGTATTCGATCGCGCGGACAGCGAGCTTGAGGTCACCACACCAGAACAACGTGCGCACAGTCAGGGGCAGCACCTGCGCGGCAAGCTCTGGCTCGGCCAGCAGGTCGACAAGCGTCTGCGGATCTTGGAGCAAGTCCGCGATCCAACTGCGCTCGCCGCGGCGGTCGTGTGCTCGAAGGCTACCGAACAGCATCCAGCGCCGAAGGCTGCCGTCGACCGCAACTGCGCAGTCGATGCCGAGCAAAACCTTCGCATAACCCATCTGGTATGCGCCCGCAGGCCGTGGCCCCGACAGCCGCCACAGGTCGAGGATCTGTTGGCGCACGGTCTCAGCCTTCGCCTCGCCCTTCTCGGCGAGATGAACCTGCTGCAGAACCAGACGATCAATCGCGGTCTCGAATCCCATAGGCGGCTCCCTTCGGCCACCTATCGGACCCGCGAGTGCCTGCGCTGGGACGCAGTCCGAAAACTCCCGAGCGTGCGTGTCCCAGAACGAAATCGTTCCAGCGTGCGGGCGCGTCGGGATGGATCAGCCGATCAGCGACTCCGCGTCCGGCGGAAGCGCCACCACCGGACCCGTGAGCGCATGTCCGGCGCCCTTCTCTACGAGCGCGGCGAGCAGGAAATCGCCCACGCGAACGAGCGATGCGGCTGCCTTCGGCGCCAGGATCCACACGCTGCCTTCGTCGCTGCGGACGCCGAAGCCCTGGTCGCCAGTGTCCTCGACGCGGAGCAACGAGGGCGGGAGCGCGCCCGCCGCCATCGGCGACGTCAGCGAGACTCCGACGTTCTGCAGTCGCTCCAGATGGTCGAGCAACGAGCCCTTGCAGCCAAGCAATGCGTCTGTGAGCGACAGCTCCTGCGTCTCTTCGCACCAACGCGAGAAGGCCTCGACCGCCGCGAATGCTGCGCGCACTGCGACGGCGCGGGCCATGGGCTCCGACTTGAGATAGACATGCAACAAGAGCCGCATCACGTCGGAGCTTGTCACGTCGTCGACGCTCGTGTGCGGAATCGCTGCGTTCTGCTGCAGGCCGACCCACATCTGCAGCGTCGCCTCCGCGGGCGAACCGCTCTGCTGCGTCTCCCACAGGTGTTCGGTTACGAGTGGCGCGAGATCGCCCGATTCCACTCCTGAGCCTTCTGCCGCGTCGAGGATCGCGCGACCGGCGTCGACGAGAGCATCGTCCTCGTCGTCTTCGTCAGGCTCGATGCCTGCCATCTCTTCGAGTTGGCGGAACAACTCCTCCACGTCGCGCTTCTGTGACAGCCCTTCGTCGAGGACGCGAGCAAGTCGCTGGCCGAGCGTCTCGCTCGCGGGTTCGTCGTCAGACTCGGGCGCTACGGGAGTGGTCTCGCCTTCGACCGGAAGCTCCTCAGAAACCTCCGAAGCGTGGTGCGCGTTCCACAGCTCCAGTAGCAACCTGCGCGTTCGGTCGAGATCGACCTTGGTCTCGAATGCGAGTTGCTCCAAGAACGGCACCGTCACGGCGCCTGCGCGCGCAGACTGTGCCAGCGAGTCGCTGATGTGCGTCGTGAGGCCCGGCGCGCCGCCCTGCGCGAGCACAGATTCGAGTTCGGCTTCGATGCGCTCGACGGCTCGGTGGCTAACAGGCGCCACCACAGGCGTCGGCAGTGACAGGCCTTGTGAGCCCGTGAGTTCGCGGTCGGGCGTCTGCTGCTGCAGCAACAGTCGCTCCAACTCAATCTGCGTCAGGCGCCGGTCGAGTTCGAGCCGCTTCACGTCGCGCAAGAATGCCTCGGCAAGCGCCTTGCCCGGTCGGTAGATGGCGATCGCCGGCGACGGCTGCCACGAGCCTCGGCCCGCGGGATACAGGCGCCCGACCAACAAATCGCCAGCAGCCAGCGCACCATCGGCCGCGAGAACATCAACGGTGTCCTCTTCTTGTAGGTCGAACGCTTCCACGTTCTCGCCGGTCACAGACTCAATGCGGAACACACCGATCATGGAATCCGCAATCGAATCGTCATCCGCGGGTTGGCGAAGCACCTCCGCCGGAATGGCCGCGAGCGCCAAACTCTCTCGTTCAAGCAGAGCCCATTCGACAAAGCGCAGTTCGGCTGCGGGCCTTACGGCGACGCTGGATTCGACGCCGAAGAACTCGCGGCGCGCGCGCTGCAGTTCGGCGGCGAGACGGTGGTCGGCGAGCGCGCGACGGTGCAGGGCTTGGAGCGCGCCGTAGAGGCGCGGTGCGTCGGAGGATGGCATCGGTGGCAACAGGGGCCGCGCAGCGCGGCGGAAGGGGCGAACAGGGTCGCCGCGAAGGGAGGGGAAAGCAACCTCGTCGAGCACGGCGGTTGGCTCAGCCCACCGTCGCACTGGCGGCGCGGCGCGAGCGCGGCACAATGGCCGCGTGCATTCTGACCTGCTGACCAACCTTGGATGGATCGACGCAACAGCGCTCGGCGTGCTCGCCGTGTTCTGCGTGCTCGGCCTGTTCAAGGGGCTGATCTGGCAGGTCAGCCGCGTCGCCATCCTGGTCGCGGCCTACTACGGCGCGATGGAGTTCGGCGGACCGTTCGCCGAAGTTTTGGTCGCCTGGACCCACACGGGCAGCGAGCCGCCAACCGCCGATCAAGACATGACCGCGCAGTGCATCGCGCACGTCTTGTTGTTCTTGATCGTGCTCGTCGGGCTGAGCCTGTTTGCGTTGCTGCTCCAGAGTCTCGCAAAGAAGGCGGGACTGGGGTTCTACGATCGCCTGTTCGGCGGCGTGCTCGGCACCGCAACGGGCGCGCTGGTCGTGTTGGTGCTGATGACCGGCGTGTTGCTGTTCTTGCCCCCGGAGAGTCGTGTTGCCGTGGCTGCGCACGAGTCGCATTCGCTCCGCCTGTTGCAGGACGGCATCGCCGAACTCGGTCCCGCGACTCCGCCCGCGCTGCGCAGGGTGTTCTGTTCGCCGGAAGCAACGGAACAGAGCCCGATCGAAACCATCCTCGGACCGCAGGGCCTCCCCGTGGAAGCCAGCGGAGATGACAAAGGCCAAGCTGTCGATGCGCAGCAAGGGTCCCTGCTGCCGCCCGACGACGGCCGCGACCACTGATCGCACGCGGGGCCCTCACCACTGCAGAATCCGCGCTTGCGCGCCATCGGGGAGCAGTCCATCGTGCGCGCCCACGCTGGGGGCGCCGGCGCATGGCCGGCTGAGATGCACCCCTCGAACCTGATCCGGATCATGCCGGCGTAGGAAAGCGATGTCCGACACCCCGACGATTCCCCCGCTCGCAGAGCACTTCCCCAACTCCACCAAGATCGTCCGCGGCGACCTCTTGGTCCCCGAGCGCGAGATCGCGCTGACGAACGGCGAGACGATCGCGGTCTACGACACGACGGGCCCGCAAGGCTGCGACATCGAAAAGGGCCTCCCTCGCCGACGTCAGCCGTGGATCGACGCGCGCGTGAAGCAAGGCGAGCAGAACCACTCGCAGATGCACTTCGCGCGTCGCGGCATCGTGACCGAGGAGATGAAGTTCGTCGCGATCCGCGAGAACGTCGATCCCGAGTTCGTTCGCAGCGAGATCGCGCGCGGCCGCGCGATCATCCCCGCGAACAAGAACCACCCGGAAGTCGAACCGATGATCATCGGCCGCAACTTCCTGGTGAAGATCAACGCGAACATCGGCAACAGCGCGCTCGGCAGCTCCATCCGCGAAGAGGTCGAGAAGCTGCAGTGGGCAATCCGCTGGGGCGCCGACACGGTGATGGACCTGTCGACCGGCAAGGATCTGCACCAGACGCGCGAGTGGATCCTGCGCAACAGCCCTGTGCCGATCGGCACCGTGCCGATCTACGAGGCGCTCGAGCGCGTGAAAGGCAAGGTCGAGGACCTCAACCTGAAGATGTTCCTCGAAGTGCTCGAGGAGCAGGCATCGCAAGGCGTCGACTACTTCACGATCCACGCCGGAGTGTTGCTGCGCCACGTGCCGCTGACGGCGAAGCGCGTGACTGGCATCGTCTCGCGCGGCGGCTCCATCATGGCGAAGTGGTGCCTCCACCATCACAAGGAGAACTTCTTGAACACCGGGTTCGAGGAGATCTGCAAGCTGATGAAGCGCTACGACGTGTCGTTCTCGCTCGGTGACGGGCTGCGTCCCGGCAGCATCGCGGATGCGAACGACGAGGCGCAGTTCGGCGAACTAGAAGAACTCGGCCGGCTCACGACGCGCGCGTGGGAACACGACGTGCAGGTGATGATCGAAGGGCCGGGCCACGTGCCGATGCACCTAATCAAGGAGAACATGGACCGCCAGCTGGCCCAGTGCCACGAGGCCCCGTTCTACACGTTGGGCCCGCTGACGACCGACATCGCGCCGGGCTACGACCACATCACGTCGGCGATCGGCGCGGCGATGATCGGCAGCTTCGGAACCGCGATGCTGTGCTACGTGACGCCGAAGGAGCACCTCGGGTTGCCGGATCGCGACGACGTGAAGGCAGGCGTGATCGCCTACAAGATCGCGGCGCATGCAGCCGACCTAGCGAAGGGCCACCCCGGTGCGCAGAAGCGCGACGACGCGCTGTCGAAGGCGCGCTTCGAGTTCCGCTGGAACGATCAGTTTGCGCTCTCGCTCGATCCGGTGACGGCGCAGAAGTATCACGACGCGACGCTGCCGCAGGATGGCGCGAAGGTCGCGCACTTCTGCTCGATGTGCGGGCCGCGCTTCTGCTCGATGAAGATCACCGAGGAAGTCCGCGAGTACGCAAAGAAGGGGATGGCCGAGAAGAGCGCGGAGTTCACGCAGAAAGGCGGCGAGCTCTACTCCGAGCAGGCCAACTGATCCGTCAGCGCTTGGCGATCGGCAGCCGTGCCCAGAACGTGCTGCCGTAACCGAGACGGCTCGTGACGCCGACGCTTCCGCCAAGGCCTTGCACGGTGTTCTTGACGATCGAAAGGCCTAGCCCTGTGCCCCCTAGCTCGCGCGAGCGAGCTTTGTCGACGCGGTAGAAGCGCTCGAACACTCGCTCCTGGTCTTCCTCTGCAAGGCCGATGCCGGTGTCGACCACCATGAACTGTGCATGCTCGCCGTCCACCACAAGGCGCGCCGCGACCGAGCCGCTGCGCGGCGTGTACTTGATTGCGTTGTCGGTCAGGTTGGACACGACTTGGCGCAGTGCCTCGCGTTCGGCCGCGATCCAAATGGGATGCGCTGGCACGTCGATGCGCAGCGATACGCCGCGCTGCTCTGCAAACGACATGAGGTCGCGCACGACCTCGCGAGCGACGGATGTCACATCGCATGGCTCGCCATGTTCGGCAGCGCCCTCGTCGAGCCGCGACAGCGTCAGCAGGTCGGTCACCAGCGTCGCAAGTCGCTGCACTTGCCGATGCATGCGTTCCAAGAACCGGGCGCGCGTGCCATCCGGCATATCGGGGTCGTCGATCATCGTCTCGACAAAGCCCTGGATCGCGGCGAGTGGAGTCTTGAGCTCATGGCTCACGTTGGCCACGAAATCGCGGCGCAGCGATTCGAGTTGGCGCAGTCGACTCTGGTCTCGCAACACGATGACCACGCCACCGTCTTTGCCAGGAACGGACACTGCGACGGCAACGAGTTGCCCCTGATCCCCCGCGCTGCGCGCCGCCTCAAATACTTGCGCTACGCGAGAGCGGCGCGCTTCAAACAACGCGGCCTCCAGCTGGGGCCAATCCACCTGTTCCATCAAACTCGGCGCATCCTGGCCCGTAAGCCGCAAACCGAGCAGCGAGCGCGCACCGGCATTCGCACACAGAGCTCGATCGCTTGCATCAAGCACGACGACGCCATCGGCCAGCGCAGCCAGCACTCCATCCAACGCTGCGCGCTCCCACGGCGACGGTGGCTCCAGCGGTGGCGGCGGCGGGGACTCCAGCTCTACAGGCTGCCGCGCAAAGCAGAAGCCCGCGCACAATGCGCACGCAAACGCGACCAACGGCCACCCGATGGAAGCCGCCAGGAGGCCGAGCGCCGAGAATGCGATACCTGCTGCAGTCTGGGCGCTCGCCAAATCCTCAACGCCTCCCGTCTGCAAATCGGTAGCCGACGCCGCGCACCGTCTCGATCACGTCGGCGGCATCGCCGAGCTTCTGACGCAGCGCGCGCACATGCACGTCGATGTTGCGGTCTGTGACGATCGCATCTTCGCCGATCACGCGGCTCAACAGGTGCGACCTTGGGAACACGCGACCCGGGTGCGACGCGAGGAAGTGCAGCAATCGCATCTCCGTCGGAGTCAGCGTCAGTAGCACGCCCGAGATCGTGGCCTCGTGGCGTCCGAGGTCGATGGTCAACTCGCCACGCACGACGCGCTCGCCGCCGCCGCTCTGCTCGCGCAACGGGCCGCGACGCAACACGACCTTGACGCGAGCGACGAGCTCCTTCGGGCTGAACGGCTTGGTGATGTAGTCGTCAGCGCCGATGCCAAGGCCGAGGACGATGTCGCTCTCCTCCGCCTTCGCCGTCACCATGATCACCGGGATCGCGCGAGTTACGGGGTCGCTCTTCACCTGCCGGCACACCTCGACTCCATCCATGCCTGGAAGCATTAGGTCGAGGATCACCAGATCCGGGTTGTCCGTGCGGATCCGACTGAGGCCCTGCTCGCCGTTGCGGCAGGAGATCACCTTGTGCCCCTCCCGCTCGAGGTTGTAGGTGATCACCTCGAGGATGTCGGATTCGTCTTCGATGACCAGGATCTTCGGTTTTGACACAGCAGGCCTCTTCGCTGTCGGAAGGGCGGGACGCTAGGAAGCTACCGTCAAGAACCAGTCAAGACGCTCTCAAGTTTGGCGGCAACTCGATGAATGCCAAGACAAGCAAATCGGGCGATCCGCCGCTGCGCCATGCCGCGCCCGCCAGAATGCCCTCGGCGTGCAACGCATCGAGGACGAGCCCCAGAGGCCTGCCATGGTGTCCGGAGCGACTGTTTTCGACGCACCGCAGCGTCACGGATGCGGCGGCTTCCTGCGACTCGATGGACAACTCCAACGAGAACGCTTCGGCATGCGGCCCTTCGCAAACGCGCCTCATGGCGGACAGCAGCGCGTGGCACGCCTCGAATGGGTCCACCTCGGCCTCGACGTCCGCCTGCGCGGAGATGGCCACCGAGGCGCCGTGGTCGCGCAGCGGCACGCGCGCGACGTCGACCAACTCGCGCACAACCGTTGTCAGCGGCGTCGGATTGCGCGCTTCCCCGACGATCCAGCGCAGCGCAGAAAGAGAGCCGAGAGCCTTCGTAGCGCCCTCAAGCACTGCCGCGGCATCACCATCGATCTGGTCCCGTGGAGTCTCCGGGTCGCCAGCCGACATCGAGAGGAGTCGGGCACGCCCGTGAACCGTGAATAGCGAGTTGCCGAGCGCATGCGCAATGCCGGGCGCGGCAAAGAGCAGATTGGCGGCGCGTGGGTCTGGGCTCATCGGGGCACGTCCATGGTCCGTTCCGCATGGTGCGCGGTGGGCATCGCCTTTGCGGCGTCTCGCAACGTTACGGAGAGTTCCAGCAGCTCGGATTGGCCGCGCTGGATGCGCAGACGGAGGACGGTTCCCGGCGCGGATTGCGTGATCTTGGTGTGCAAGTCCGCGCTGTCCGACACCGGTTCGCCATCGACTGCGAGTAGGACATCGCCATCGCGGATGCCTGCTTCGTCGGCCGCTTGCCCTTCGACAACTCGCCGCACGACGCATCCTGTTGCGCCAGCCACGCGCGTTGCAAACGAGATCCCAAGGCGCCCGCGGTGCACGCGGCCATCCTTGCTCTCGTCCATCGCTGCGAGCGCCCACTTCACCGTCCGACTCGGTATCGCAAACGACAATCCTTGCGCGATCTCCGCGCCTTGAGTCGTGACACCCATCACGCGGCCCTGCAAGTCAACGATCGGACAGCCAGAGCTGCCTGGATTGACCGGGGCGGAGAACTGCACAAACTCGCTCGTCACTCGGAGGTCGTCGGTCGGCAAGTGCCGGCCGACGTAGCTGACGATGCCGGCCGTCACGCTGTGTCGGAATCCGTAGGGATTGCCGACTGCGATGACCCAATCGCCCGCGCGCAAGGCTGCGCTATCGCCGAGTTCGAGCGCTTGCAGCGGCGGCGCATCAACCAACCGCAGTGCCGCCAGGTCGGTGACATCGTCCTCACCGACGATCTCCGCATCGAACGGCCCCTGTCCAGGAACGTCGACGACCAAACGCAGCGCCGCGATCGTGAGGTGGCGCGCCGTGACGACGAGGCCGCCCGCATGGACGACGAAACCTGATCCATCGCGCACCCCGAGCTTGCTGTCCGTGCCGGCGGCAGTCGACGACAACGATTCTGCGGCCGAGGTCTGCTTGCCCATCGCCACGATCGCACGCACGGCGACCACGCCTGGCGTGGTGCGCTCGACTGCTTCTGCAAAGGATGGCAACGCAGCAATGCGCTGCGGCTCCGCAACCGATTGGGCGTTGGCCAATACTCCGCGGAGGCCCTCCTTCGCGCCAATCCACCATCCAAAGCCGACGCAGACAGATGCTGCTGTGATGCAGAGCAACGTGGTCCGGACTGGCGTGCGCGTCGGGGACGGCATGAAGTCTGCGCAGCTTACCAGCACGCGAACGAGAACGCATGGGCTGAGGACGCACAGCGCTATCCTCGGCGCGATGCACCCCACGACCGTCGCGGACTACCAGGCCCTCGTTGCGCATGCGCAAGAAACCTACGTGCTCTCGAGCGCCGCGGCGACACTCGCTTGGGACCAAGAGACCGGGATGCCAAAAGGTGGCGGTGACCTGCGGAGCCGCCAGGTCGAAGCCCTCGCTGCGATGGTCCACCAGCGCAGCACGGATCCGCGCATCGGGGAGTGGCTGCAAGCTTGCGAGTCCGATCGCAATCTCCAGGAGGAAAGCGACGCGGCCGCAAATGTGCGTGGGTTCCGCCGCGACTACGACCGCGCCACCAAGTTGCCCAACACCCTCGTCGCAGAACTCGCTCGATTGGAGAGCCAAGCGCAACAGGTGTGGGCCGAAGCCCGCGCTGCCTCGGACTACGCGCGCTTCCTGCCGTCGATGGAACGGATGGTCGTATTGCAGCAGCAGAAGGCGGATTGTTTGCGTGGCACCCGTTCGCGTTGGGATGCGCTCGCGGACCTTTGCGAACCAGGAATGAACGCGGCGGCACTATCGCAGTTGTTCGCGCCGCTGCGCGAGCGCCTCGTGGCGTTGCGAGGACGTCTCGATGCGCGTGGGAAGCGACCGGACGATCGATTCTCGCGTGTGCCATTCGAGGAGCCCGCACAGGAATCCGCATGCCGCGCTGCATTGCACGCGATTGGCTTCGACTTCGATCGCGGGCGTCTCGATCGCAGTGCGCATCCATTCTGCACCGGCTCGTTCGGCGACGTGCGGCTCACCACGCGCTACAGCAAAGACAACGTGCTCGATGCGCTCGGCTCCGCGATGCACGAAGGCGGACACGGCCTCTATGAGCAAGGATTGTGCGAAGCGCACATGGGAACGCCGCTCGGCGAGGCCGCTTCGCTCGGCATCCATGAAAGCCAGTCACGGCTTTGGGAGAACCACGTCGGCAGGAGTCGCGCATTCTGGCAATGGGCGCAGCCGATGTTGCGCAACAAGCTCGGCATCGAAGTCGATGGCTACTCCGCGGACGACCTCTGGCGTGCAAGCAATCGCGTGGAGCCGAGTCTCATTCGCGTCGAAGCCGATGAGTTGACCTACGACCTGCATGTGATGGTCCGTTTCGAACTCGAGCAGGCGCTGCTCGACGGCTCGCTCGCGGCCAAGGACCTGCCAGCGGCGTGGAATGCGGGCTATCGGCACGCGCTCGGTATCGAGGTTCCAGACGATCGCCGAGGCTGTTTGCAAGACGTGCATTGGTCGTGCGGATTGTTCGGCTACTTCCC